>NZ_JBJGZT010000027.1:0-75628 GCF_054050655.1 Geodermatophilus sp. SYSU D00663
GGGTGGTGGGGTGCTCCACCTGCACGTAGCCCTCGTCGTCGAGCTTGAGCTGCCCGGCGAACATCTCGCTGCGCGGGGGGGGGGGGGGGGGCCCCCCACCCCCCCCCACGCCTGCTCCCGGTTCCACCCTAGGCGGCGGGCTCGTCGTTGTCCGTCGTGCGCGCGATCGCCACGATCGACACGTCCTCGGGCAAGTTCATGAGCTTGACACCCATGGTGGCCCGGTCCTTGTTGTGGCGCACGCCGTTGACCGGCGTCCGGATCACGCCGCCGCCGGAGGTGATGGCGTACAGCTCGTCGCCGAGCCGGACCGCCAGCGCCCCGACCAGGGCGCCCTTGCGCGCCTTCGGGTCCGCGGTGAGCACGCCCTTGCCGCCGCGGCCCTGCGGCGGGTAGTTCTCGATGCCGGTCCGCTTGGCGAAGCCGCGCTCGGTGGCGACGAGGACGTCGACGCCCTCCTCCACGACCATCATCGACAGCAGCCGGTCACCGGGCGCCAGCGAGATGCCGCGCACGCCCTCGGTGGCCCGGCCCATCGGCCGCAGCGTGGCGTCGTCGGCCTTGAACCGGATCGACATCGCCGAGCGGGTGACCAGGAGCAGGTCCTGCTCGGGGTCGATCAGCGCCGCGCCGACCAGCTCGTCGCCGTCGCGCAGGTTGATCGCGATGACACCGCCGCTGCGCGGGGAGTCGAAGTCCGACAGCCGGGTCTTCTTCACCTGCCCGTTGGCCGTGGCCAGCACCAGGTACGGCGCGACGCCGTAGTCCTTGATCTGCATGACCTGGGCGATCCGCTCGTCCGGCTGGAACGCCAGCAGGTTGGCCACGTGCTGGCCGCGGGCGGTGCGGTTGGCCTCGGGCAGCTCGTAGGCCTTGGCCCGGTACACCCGGCCCTTGGTCGTGAAGAACAGGATCCAGTCGTGGGTGGAGCCCACGAAGAAGTGGTCGACGATGTCGTCCTGCTTGAGCTGGGCGCCCATCACGCCCTTGCCGCCCCGCCGCTGCGACCGGTAGAGGTCGCTCTTGGTCCGCTTGGCGTAGCCGGTGCGGGTGATGGTGACGACGACCTCCTCCTCCGCGATGAGGTCCTCCATCGTCACGTCGCCGTCGTTGGCCACGAACTTGCTGCGGCGCTCGTCGCCGTACTTCTCGACGATCTCCTCGAGCTCGGAGCGGACCAGCTGCCGCTGCCGCTCCGGGGAGTCGAGGATCGCCTGCAGGTCGGCGATGCGGGCCTCGATCTCGGCCAGCTCGTCGAGGATCCGCTGCCGCTCCAGCGCGGCCAGCCGGCGCAGCTGCAGGTCGAGGATCGCGGTCGCCTGGACCTCGTCGACGTCGAGCAGCTCCATGAGGCCGGTGCGGGCGGCCTCGGCGGACTCGCTGTTGCGGATGAGCGCGATGACCGCGTCGAGCTGGTCGAGGGCCTTGGCGTAGCCGCGCAGGATGTGCGCGCGCTCCTCGGCCTTGCGCAGCCGGTAGCGGGTGCGCCGGACGATGACCTCGATCTGGTGGTTGACCCAGTTGCGGACCAGCTCGTCCAGGCGCAGCGTCCGCGGGACGCCGTCGACGATCGAGAGCATGTTGCAGCCGAAGGAGGTCTGCAGCTGCGTGTGCTTGTACAGGTTGTTCAGCACGACCTTGGCCACGGCGTCGCGGCGCAGGGTGATGACGAGCCGGCGGCCGACGCGGTCGCTGGACTCGTCGGCGATCTCGCTGATGCCCTGCAGCCGGCCGTCCTTGACCGCCTCGGCGATCGCCTCGGCCAGGTTGTCCGGGTTGACCTGGTAGGGGAGCTCGGTGACGACGAGCTGCACGCGGCCGCGGCTGTCCTCCTCGACCGTGACGACGGCGCGCATCTTCACCGAGCCGCGGCCGGTGCGGTACGCGTCCTCGATGCCCTCGCGCCCGACGATCAGGCCGTGGGTCGGGAAGTCGGGGCCCGGGATCGCCTTCATGCAGGCGGTGAGGGCCTCCTCCGGCTCCGCGTCCGGGTTGTCGAGCATCCAGTAGGCGGCCTCGGCGACCTCGCGCAGGTTGTGCGGCGGCATGTTGGTCGCCATGCCGACGGCGATCCCCGCCGAGCCGTTGATCAGCAGGTTGGGGATCCGCGAGGGCAGGACCAGCGGCTCCTGCGTGCGGCCGTCGTAGTTCGCCTGGAAGTCGACGGTCTCCTCGTCGATGCCGGCCAGCATCTCCATGGCCAGCGGCGTGAGGCGGCACTCGGTGTAGCGCATGGCGGCCGGCGGGTCGTTGCCCGGCGAGCCGAAGTTGCCCTGGCCGTCGATGAGCGGGTAGCGCATCGACCACGGCTGGGCCAGCCGCACGAGGGCGTCGTAGATCGCCGAGTCACCGTGCGGGTGGTAGTTGCCCATGACCTCGGCGACCGGCCGGGCGCACTTGACGTAGCCGCGGTCGGGGCGGAAGCCCTGGTCGTACATGGCGAAGAGGACGCGGCGGTGCACCGGCTTGAGGCCGTCCCGCACCTCCGGCAGCGCGCGGCCCACGATGACGCTCATCGCGTAGTCGATGTAGCTGCGCTGCATCTCCTGCTGCAGGTCGACCGGCTCGACGCGGTCGCGGGCAGGGGTCTCGGTCACTGGTCAGATCTCCACGGGTGAGTGCACAGGAGTGGACGAACGCGCTGGTCGGGCGCCGGTTCGGGGACCGGGGGGCGGGCGTCGGACGCCGTTCCCCCGGCCCCGGTGCGGCGGCTAGACGTCCAGGAAGCGCACGTCCTTGGCGTTGCGGGTGATGAAGCTGCGGCGGGCTTCGACGTCCTCGCCCATGAGCACGCTGAACAGCTCGTCGGCCGTCGCGGCGTCCTCGAGGGTGACCTGGCCCAGGAGGCGGGTCTCCGGGTTCATCGTGGTCTCCCACAGCTCGCTGGCGTTCATCTCGCCGAGACCCTTGTAGCGCTGGATGCCCTCCTCCTTGGGCAGCTTCCGGCCGGCCTCGGCGCCGGCCTTGAGCAGCGCGTCGCGCTCGCGGTCGGAGTACGCGTACTCGTCGCCGACCTTGCCGCCCCACTTGATCTTGTAGAGCGGCGGCCGGGCCAGGTAGACGTGCCCGGCCTCGACCAGCGGCCGCATGAAGCGGAACAGCAGGGTCAGCAGCAGGGTGCAGATGTGCTGGCCGTCGACGTCGGCGTCGGCCATCAGCACGATCTTGTGGTACCGGAGCTTCGACAGGTCGAACTCGTCGTGGATGCCGGTGCCGAAGGCGGTGATCATCGACTGGACCTCGGTGTTCTTGAGGACCCGGTCGATGCGCGCCTTCTCGACGTTGATGATCTTGCCGCGGATCGGCAGGATCGCCTGGAACATCGAGTCGCGGCCGGACTTGGCCGAGCCGCCGGCCGAGTCGCCCTCGACGATGTAGATCTCGGAGTTGCGCGGGTCGGTCGAGCGGCAGTCGGCGAGCTTGCCCGGCAGCGAGTTGTTGCTCAGCAGGTTCTTGCGGGCGAGCTTGCGGGCGTCCTGCGCGGCGCGGCGGGCGCGGGCGGCCGAGGCGGCCTTGGTGATGATGGTCTTGGCCTCGGTCGGGTTGGCCTCGAACCAGTGCGAGATCTGGTCGTTGCAGACCTTCTGCACGAAGCCCTTGACCTCGGTGTTGCCGAGCTTGGTCTTCGTCTGGCCCTCGAACTGCGGGTCGCCGATCTTGACCGAGACGATCGCGGCCAGGCCCTCGCGGATGTCCTCGCCGGTGAGCTTCTCGTCCTTCTCCTTGAGCAGCTTCTTCTCGACGGCGTAGCGGTTGACGATCGACGTCAGCGCCGCGCGGAAGCCCTCCTCGTGGGTGCCGCCCTCGTGCGTGTTGATGACGTTGGCGAAGGTGTAGACCGACTCGGAGTACGCGTCGGACCACTGCATCGCGACGTCGACCGACATGCGCATGTCGTTCTTGCCGGTGCCCTCGGCGCCGAAGCTGATGACCGAGCGGTGGATCGGCGTCCGCTTGGCGTTGATGTGCCCGACGTAGTCGATCAGGCCGCCCTCGTAGTGGTAGGTGACCTCGGTGGCCTCGAAGGCCTGCTGCTCGGCACCGGGCTGCGGGGCGGACTCGGCGACCGACACCTCGTCGGCCACGCCGGTCTCGGCCTTGCCCTGGCCGGGCCGCTCGTCGCGCAGGACGATCTTCAGGCCCTTGTTCAGGAAGGCCATCTCCTGCAGCCGGCGGCTGATGGTGTCGAACGAGTAGGTCGTCGTCTCGAAGATGCCGCCGTCGGCCCAGAAGGTGATCTGGGTGCCCTGCTTGGAGGTCGGGCCGACCTCCTCCAGCTTGCCGGGCTTGGCGAAGTCGTAGGACTGGTGCCACTCGCGGCCGTCGCGCCAGATGCGGACGTCGAGCGCGGTGGACAGCGCGTTGACGACGGTGACGCCGACGCCGTGCAGACCGCCGGAGACGCCGTAGCTCTTGCCGTCGAACTTGCCGCCCGCGTGCAGGACGGTCATGACGACCTCGACGGTCGGCCGCTTCTCGACGGGGTGCAGGTCGACGGGGATGCCGCGGCCGTTGTCCTCGACGCGGACGCCGCCGTCGGCCAGCAGGGTGACCCGGACGGTGTCGCAGTAGCCGGCCAGCGCCTCGTCCACGGCGTTGTCCACGACCTCCCACACCATGTGGTGGAGGCCGCGCTCACCTGTGGAGCCGATGTACATGCCGGGCCGCTTGCGGACCGCCTCGAGCCCCTCGAGGACGGTGATGGAGCTGCCGGAGTAGGAGTTCTCGGTCTTCGGTCGAGCGACCACGTGGGGCCCTTCTGTCGCGCTCCCGGCATGCGGGCACCTCTCCACGGAGAGGGGCCCCGGGGGCGCACAGCGCCGCTCAGCCGGATGCTGGGGATTCCTGTCCTCCATGTTACCGGGTCCACCGACAGAAACCGCGTCGCGCAGGCCCTCAGGCCGCCGCTGCGCCACTCGCGGCTCGCGACGTACCACCGGTGTTGCCCCGGGGGTCGACACGCCCGCCCAGGGGCCGCTGGGCCGGTCGACCGGACGGCACCGTCCGCCGGCGACTCCCAGACTGGTCGACATGCAGCCCGCAGCCCGCTCCCTCACCTGTCTCGTCACCGGCGCGACCGGGTACGTCGGTGGCCGGCTGGTCCCGGAACTGCTGGCCGCCGGCCACCGGGTCCGGGTCCTCACCCGCTCACCGCGCAAGCTGCGCGACGTCCCCTGGCGGGACCGGGTCGAGGTCGCCGAGGGCGACGCCGGCGACGCCGACGCCGTCCGCCGCGCCTGCGAGGGCGCCGACGTCGCCTACTACCTGGTCCACTCGCTGGCGATCGGCCGCGAGTTCGAGGAGCGGGACCGGCACACCGCGCGGGTCATGGCCGACGCGGTGCGGGAGGCCGGCGTCGGGCGGCTGGTCTACCTGGGCGGGCTCGAGCCGCAGGACGAGGAGCTGTCCCCGCACCTGCGCTCGCGGGCGGAGGTGGCGCGCATCCTGCTCGACTCCGGCGTGCCCACCGTGGTGCTGCGGGCCGCGGTCATCCTCGGCTCGGGCTCGGCGTCGTTCGAGATGCTGCGCTACCTCACCGAGCGGCTGCCGGTCATGGTCACGCCCCGCTGGGTGCACAGCCGCATCCAGCCGATCGCCATCCGCGACGTGCTCCGCTACCTGGTCGGCTGCGCCACGCTGCCGCCGGACGTGCACCGCTCCTTCGACATCGGCGGACCCGACGTCATGGACTACGCGCACATGATGCAGCGGTACGCCGAGGTCACCGGGCTGCCGCGGCGGCGGATCCTGCCCGTCCCGATCTTCACGCCGTCGCTGTCCAGCCACTGGGTCGGCGTCATCACGCCCGTCCCGGCGTCGATAGCCCGGCCGCTGGTCGAGTCCCTGCGCAACACCGTCGTCTGCGCCGAGCACGACGTCGCGCGGTACGTGCCCGACCCCCCGGAGGGCCTGCTCGGCTTCGACGAGGCGGTGCTCCTGGCGGTGCAGAAGGTCCGCAACAACGCCGTCGACACCCGGTGGACCGGCGCCTCGGTGCCCGGGGCGCCGTCGGACCCGCTGCCCTCCGACCCCGACTGGGCCGGCGGCAGCCTGTTCCTCGACGAGCGGACGAGGGAGACCGACGCCTCGCCGGAGGCCCTGTGGCGGGTGGTCGAGGGCATCGGCGGGGAGACCGGCTGGTACAGCTTCCCGCTGGCCTGGGAGGTGCGCGGCTGGCTGGACCGCGCCGTCGGCGGGGTGGGGCTGCGCCGCGGCCGGCGCGACCCCAGCGACCTCTACGTCGGCGACGCGCTGGACTGGTGGCGGGTGGAGGAGTTGGAGGAGGGCCGGCTGCTGCGGCTGCGCGCGGAGATGCGGCTGCCCGGCCTGGCCTGGCTCGAGTTCCACGTGGAACGTGCCGAGGACGGGCGCACCCGGCTGCGCCAGAAGGCGACCTTCCACCCCTTCGGCCTGCTCGGGCAGCTCTACTGGTGGGGCATCTCGCCGTTCCACGGCGTCGTCTTCGGCAGCATGGTCCGCAACCTCTGCAAGGCCGCGGAGGCGCAGGACGGCAAGGGCGCGACGGCGGCCTCGCGAGCCGCGTAGCACTTCGTCGGTCTGCCGGCCGACACCGCGGTCAGGTCCCGTCCCCCGGCTGCTCGGAGCCCTTCCCGGCGCTCGATCGCGGGACCCTCCGGGCCCCACTCCTCCCGCCGCCCCGCGGGGCGGCCCACCTGGCGATCCCGCGGCCGCCCGTCAGACCAGGAGCTGGGCGGAGGCGAGCTCGCGGTAGAGGGGGCTGGTCTCCACCAGCTCGGCGTGCGTGCCGCGGGCGACGACCCGGCCGCCGTCGAGGACGACGATCTGGTCGCTGTCGAGCACGGTGGACAGCCGGTGGGCGACGACGAGCAGCGCCCGGTCGGCGGCCGCGGCGGCCAGCGTCTCGCGCAGCAGGGTCTCGTTGCGGGCGTCGAGGCTGGCGGTCGGCTCGTCGAGCAGCAGCAGCGCCGGGCGGGCCAAGAGCGAGCGCGCGATGGCCAGCCGCTGCCGCTCGCCGCCGGACAGCAGCACGCCCTCGTCGCCGACCGGCACGTCCAGCCCGCGGGTCGAGCGCTGCACCACGCCGGTCAGCCCGACGTCGGCGAGCACCGCCCACAGCTCGTCGTCGCCGGCGTGCGGCGCGGCCAGCAGCAGGTTCTCCCGCACCGTCCCGGCGAGGACCGGCGCCTCCTGCTCGACGTAGCCCAGCTGCGCGCGCAGTGCCGCGCGGGGCAGCTCGCGGACGTCGGTGCCGGCCCACCGGATCGCCCCGCCGGTCAGCGGGTAGAAGCCCTCCACCAGGGCGAGCACCGTGGACTTCCCCGCGCCGGACGGCCCGACCAGCGCCACCCGGCCGCCCGCCGGCACGGTGAGTGAGACCCCGCGCAGCACCTCCGTGCCGTCGGGGTAGGCGAACGAGACGTCGTCGAGCTCGAGCAGCGGGACACCGGGCGCCGGCGCGCGCGGGGCGGTCGTCACGCCGCCCACCTCCGCGACGGCGTCCCGCTCGGGCTCGAGGACCAGCACCTCCTGGATGCGGGCCAGCGCGCCGAGCCCGGTCTGCAGCTGGGTCCACGCCGAGACCGCCTGGCCCAGCGGCATGACCAGCAGGAACAGGTACAGGATGAAGGCGACCAGGTCGGCGACGGCGATCGAGCCGGTGGCCACCCGGTACCCGCCGAGCCCGAGGACGGCGAGGAACGCGCCCTGCACGGCGATCGACCCGGCCGGCGCGACCAGCGCCTGCACCCGCGCCACCGAGACCCCCGCCCGGTAGGCCCGCGCCGCGCTGTCCCCCACCGCGTCGACCTCGCGCGCGGTGGCGCCACTGGCCCGGATGGTGCGCACCGCCGACAGCGCCCGCTCGACGGCCGCCGTCATCGCGCCGACCTCCTCCTGCGCCAGCCGCGAGAGCCGGCGCACCCGCCGGCTGGTGCTCACCACGACCGCCATGCCGACCGCGACCGCGCCGAGCGTGACCAGCAGCAGCCAGACGTCGACCAGCGCCATGGCCACGAGCGCGCCGATCCCGACCACCGCGGAGCCGGCCACCTCGACGACGCCGGAGGTGACGGTGGCGCGCAGCAGCGTGGTGTCGGCACCCACCCGCGACATCAGGTCGCCGGTGCGCCGCCGGTCGTACTCGGCCACGGGCAGCCGCAGCAACCGGTCGGCCACGGTGCGCCGGGTGGTGAGGACGACGCCCTCGCCGGTGCGCTGCAGCAGGTAGGACTGCCCGGCGTCCAGCACCGCCCCGGCGACCAGGACCAGGACCAGCGCGGCGACGGCGGGCAGCAGCGGCCGGCCGGCGCCGACGGCGGCGATGACCCGCCCGGTGAGCGCCGGCTGGGCCAGCGCGGCGGCCGCGCCGACCAGCGACAGCCCGGCGGCCAGCAGCAGCGGCCGCCGGTGCGGGCGGAGCATGGGCAGCAGGTCGCGCAGCCCCGCCGCGGGTGCGGCCGCGGGGCCGACGACGGCCTCGGGAGCGCTCAGGAGACGCCGGCCAGGGCGGAGACCATCGCCCCCAGCAGGCGGGCGTGGTGCTCGATCAGCTCGGGCCGCTGCCCGTCCGGGCGGACCGCGGCGAGGTGGCCGGCGGCCGTCCAGAACTCGTCGCCGTCGTCGGAGGCCATCAGCAGCCCGCGCACCGTCTGGTCACCGACCAGCCGGCGGACCGCCTCGCCGTCCTCGGCGGCGAGCAGCACCCAGCGGGCGTCGAAGGCCTCGTCGCCGCTGGGCACGTGCAGCAGGCCGCCGGTGCGGTGCCGCCAGAACCGGGCCGGGGACAGCCGCAGGCCGGGCAGCGGCAGCAGCACCGGTGCCGCGGTGACCGCCCACTCGGGCACGGTGTACCGCTTGTCGGTGAACACGACGTCGAAGGCGACCAGCTCGAGGGTCCCGGCGCGCCCGCGCATCACCCCCGCCGGCCGGTGGTCCTTGGTGGCACGGACCGGTGCGGTGGCCACCAGCTCGGCGAGGACGGCGTCCTGGGGCGCGGTGCCGTCGGAGATCTCCCAGCCGTGCTGCAGCGCCCAGCCCTGCGCCCCGACGGTGTCGCCCTGGTAGCGGAACACCTGCTCGACGACGCCGGGGGTGCGCTGCCGCGGAGCGGGCGGGGCCCAGGAGACGACCGGCCCGGGGCGGGCCGGCTCCTGCTCCCGGTCACCGTCGCCCGGCCCGCCCTCGCCGAGGTGGGCCGGCTCCTGCCAGCCGTCCCGGTCGCGCGGGTCGTCGTCGCGGGGTCTGTCGTCGTGCGGGCTGCTCATCGGGGCACCGTCCTCATCCGTACGTGTCGCGGGGCCCCCGTCCGCGGACCGACCGCGGACCCTTCTTCCAGCTGGGGGCCGTCGGACCGACAACGCGCAGCCGGGTCACCACGTCCCCGCCGACCTGGGCGCGCAGCCTGGCGAGGATCGTCGGGGCGAGCAGCCGCAGCTGGGTGGCCCACGCGGTGGACTCCGCGACGACGAGCAGCTCGCCCTCGGTCAGCGTCTCCGGGCGGCAGTGCGCGGCGATGTCGGGGCCGACCAGCGCCGACCAGCGGCCGAACACCGCGCCGACCCGGGTCTGCTCCGACCAGTCCTGCGCGCTGACCAGCGAGTCGACCAGCCGGCCCAGCGGCTGCGGGTCGTCGTCGCCCGGGCGCGGGCCCGTCCACCTCCGCCGCGGGCCCGCCACCCGGCGGCGGGTGGGCGCCGGGCGGGCGGCCGACGCCGCGCGGGCCGCCTCCAGCGCGGCGCGGGCGATGTCGCTGGGCCGGGCCGGCCGCTCGTCAGCCACCGTCGACCTCCTCACCGTCGGCGCCCGCCTCGACCAGCGTCGCCGTCCCCTCGCCCACCTCGACCCGGGCGCCGCGGAGCTCGCCGGGCACGTCGTCGAGGACGGCGGCCGTGATGAGCGTCTGCTCGGCGCCCCGGGCGACCTCGGCCAGCGCCGCCCGCCGGCCGGCGTCGAGGGTGGCGAAGACGTCGTCGAGGACGAGGATCGGCTCCTCGCCGTCGGCGCGCAGCAGGCCGAAGCAGCCGAGCTTGAGCGCGAGCGCCAGCGACCAGGACTCGCCGTGGCTGGCGAAGCCCTTGGCCGGGGCCGGGCCCAGGTGCAGGACGAGGTCGTCGCGCTGCGGGCCGACCAGCGTCATCCCCCGGTCCACCTCGTCACGGCGCCGCTCGGCGACCCGCTCGCGCAGCGCCACGGACAGCTCCGCCGCCGATGGCGTCGCGGTGCCCTCGGGCAGCGGGGCGCCGTCGCCGGCCAGCGGCACGGTGCTCGCGTAGCCCAGGCCCGCGGCCGCGGCGCCCGCGCCGGCCACGGTGGCGTAGGCGCGGGCGACGTGCGGCGCGAGGTCGGCGACCAGCGCCAGCCGGGCGGCCAGCAGCTGCCCGCCGAGCTCGACGAGGTGGGCGTCCCACACGTCGAGGGTGGCCAGCGCGTCGCCCCGGGCCAGCCGGGCGGTCTTGAGCAGGGCGTTGCGCTGCTTGAGCACCCGCTCGTAGTCGCTGCGCACCCCGGCCAGCCGCGGCGTGCGGCTGACCAGCAGGTCGTCGAGGAAGCGGCGCCGCTCGGCCGGGTCGCCGCGCACCAGCGCGAGGTCCTCGGGGGCGAACAGCACGCTCTTCACCAGCCCGAGCAGCTCGCGCGGGCGCGGCAGCGCCGCCCGGTTCACCCGCACCCGGTTGGCCCGGCCCGGGTTGACCTCCACCTCGACCAGCAGCTCGCGGTCCTCCCGGCGCAGCGCCGCCCGGACGACGGCCTGCCCCGCGCCGTGGCGCACCAGCGGCGCGTCGGCGGACACGCGGTGGCTGCTCATGGTCGCGAGGTAGCCGACCGCCTCGACGAGGTTGGTCTTGCCCTCGCCGTTGCGGCCGACGAACACCGTCGGGCCGGGCCGCAGCGCCAGGTCGACCTTCTCCCAGCTGCGGAAGTCGACGAGCTGGAGGTGCCGGACGTACATCAGCGTCCGGCGGGGAGGACGACGACCGTGCTCACGCCGGCCGCTCGACCTCCTGCGCCCTGACGGCGTGCACCGCGTGCCCGCCGAACTGCTGGCGCAGTGCGGCGACCGCCTTCATCGTCGGCGAGTCGTCCTGCCGGGAGACGAACCGGGCGAACAGCGACGCGGCGATCGTCGGCATGGGGACGGCGTGGTCGATGGCCTCCTGCACCGTCCACCGGCCCTCCCCGGAGTCCTCGGCGTAGCCGCTGATCTTCTCCAGCTGCGGGTCCTCCTGCAGCGCGCGGACCAGCAGGTCCAGCAGCCACGAGCGGATGACGGTTCCCTGCGTCCAGGACGCGATGACGCCGGGCACGTCCTCGACCAGGTCGACGGCGGCGAGCAGCTCGTAGCCCTCGCCGTAGGCCTGCATCAGCGCGTACTCGATGCCGTTGTGGACCATCTTCGCGTAGTGGCCCGCACCCACCGGGCCGGCGTGCACGAAGCCCGCCCCCGGCATCTCCTGCCCGGACTCGTCGGTCGGCGTCGGCGGCCGGAGGGCGTCGAACACCGGCTGCACCTTGGCGACGTCGTCCTTCGAGCCGCCGACCATGAGGGCGTAGCCGTTCTCCAGGCCCCAGACGCCGCCGGAGACGCCGGCGTCGACGTAGCCGATGCCCTTTTCGCCGAGCATCTCGGCATGCACCTTGTCGTCGGTGAACTTGGAGTTCCCGCCGTCGACGACGACGTCGCCGGGCTCGAGCAGCTCACCGAGCTGGCGCACCGTCTCCCGGGTCGGCTCGCCGGCCGGGACCATCACCCACACCACCCGCGGCGCGGACAGCGCGCCGACCAGCGCCTCGAGACTGTCGACGTCCCGCTTCTCCGGGTGGTGGTCGAAGCCGACCACCTCGTGGCCGGCGCGGCGCAGCCGCGTGGCCATGTTGCCGCCCATCTTGCCCAGCCCGATCAGCCCCAGCTGCACGGCTCAGTCCTTCCCTCGCGGTCGTCATGGCACGGGCGCACGCGACGGTGCGGGTGCCCGCGGTGTGCGGTGCCCTCCCGGGCTGCCCGGGACACCTCCGAGCGGACGTCGGCCGACGTCAGCCCGGCAGGCGCACCGGCATGATCAGGTAGCGGTAGCTGCCGGGGCGCTCCACCGGGCGCTCGCCGCCGTCCTCGTCGTCCGTCGCCGGGTCCTCGACGCCGGAGAGCACCGCGGGCTTGAGCGGGCTGGTGAAGTCCATCCGCGCCCGGCCGGTGTGCACCGCGGCCAGCCCGTCCAGCAGGAACGTCGGGTTGAAGCCGATGGTCAGCGGGTCGCCCTCGAACTCGACGTCGCAGCGCTCCTCGGCCTGGCCCTCGTCGTCGCTGCCGCCGGCGCGCAGCGTGACCTGGCCGGGGGTGAACTCGCAGCGCAGCGGGGTGCCGCGCTCGGCGACCAGGGCGACGCGCTTGGCGGCGTCGGTGAACTGCACGACCGGCAGCGTGGCGTGCGCGGCCGACTCGCTCGGCATGATCGCGCGGTACTTGACGAACTCGGCGTCCAGCAGCCGGGTGGTGGTCTGCCGGTCCTTGCCCGACAGGCCGAGGATGCCCTCGCCGGACCCGCTGGAGGACAGCGAGACCACGATCTCCGGGCCGCTGGTGAGGGTCCGGGCGGCGTCGGCGAGCGTGCGCGCCGGGACCAGCACCGCGGCCGAGATGCCGGGGGTCTCCGGGCGCCAGGCGAACTCGCGCACGGCCAGCCGGTAGCGGTCGGTGGCGGCGAGGGTCACCCGGTCGTCGTCGATCTCCAGCCGGACGCCGGTGAGCATGGGGAGGGTGTCGTCGCGGCCGGCGGCGACGGCGACCTGGCCGACCGCCTCGGCGAAGACGTCGCTGTCCACCACGCCGGCCGACGACGGCATCGCCGGCAGCGACGGGTAGTCCTCCACCGGCAGCGTGGGCAGGCTGAACCGCGCGTTGCCGCAGGTGATCGCCAGCCGCGGGCCGTCGGCGCGGACGTCGACCGGCTGCGGCGGCAGCGCGCGGGTGATCTCGGCGAGCAGCCGGCCCGGGACCAGCACGCGGCCGCTCTCCCCCGCCTGCACGTCGACCTCCGCGCGCGCGGAGACCTCGTAGTCGAAGCCGGAGACCGACAGCTGGCTGCCGTCGACCTCGAGCAGGATGCCGGCGAGGACCGGCACCGACGGCCGCGGCGGGAGGCTGCGCGCCGTCCACGCGACGGCATCCGCGAGCACCTCGCGTGTCACCCGGAACTCCATGACCGACCCACCCCAGCTCTGCACGGCCCACTGCTGTCGTCTGCGCACCCCGGTGCCCCGGCGTCCGTGCGGACCGGGAACGGGGCTCCGTGTCTGTTGCGTCGTTCATCGTGCCCGTCGGGGTGTGGATGGGGGAACCCGGGACCCGATCAGGTGGCCGCTCCTGCTTCCTCCTGCTCTCGGCTGCCGTCCCGCTGCGGCCCCGGGGCCCCTCCGGGCCGCAGCGTCCCCACCCCTACTGGGGTTCGAGAAAACCTGGATCTATCTCCCTCATCTCCGTCATCACCGGTGTGGAAGCTGGGGATCGGGCCCCTTCCCGCAGGTCAGCGCCCGAGTCGACATGTTGGTTCGCTGTGGGGAAGTCACGTGCCGTTGTTGTCGACACGTGGACATCTCGACGGCGGTGCACAGGCGTCGCCGTCTCTCCACGCCCCGTCCCCGCTGCACCCCCGGTCTGTCCCCAGTCCGTGCCCAGGCCCCCGGCGACCGCGCCGGCCGACGACGGGCGCGGGTGGGGACGGCGGCCCTCCGGGGGCACGAAAGCGCAGGTCACCACGGCGGAACGTCGCTGGATGCACACACTGGGGAACCACCTGGGGACGACACCCGGTGCCGCGGCTCCCCGGAGCGGTCCGGTCACACCGGGATGACGATCTCCCCAGGGTGTGCACATCCCTGGGGACAACTCGGCGGCATGTCGACACGGCGGGAGCCGGTGACCGCCCGGCAACCGCGGGACGACGGGCGACGACCGGTCCCCGCCACCGCCCACCGGCTGTGGACAGCCGGCCCGGTGTCTCCACCGCGGCGGGCCGGTGACGGCCGACGACGGCCGACCGAGGGCCCTCCGAGGGGCCGCCGGGGCTACTGGCGGGCGCGGCTCTTGATGCGCGCGGTCAGCTCGGTGACCTGGGTGTAGGTCGCCCGGCGCTCGCTCATCAGGTTGGTGATCTTCTTGACCGCGTGCATGACCGTGGTGTGGTCCTTGCCGCCGAAGGAGGCCCCGATCCGCGGCAGGGACAGCTCGGTGAGCTCCCGGCACAGGTACATGGCGATCTGGCGGGCGTTGACCAGCGTGCGGCTGCGGTTGGAGCCCTGCAGCTCCTCCATCGTCACGGAGAAGTACTCCGCGGTCGCGGCCATGATGATCGCCGCGGTGATCTGCGGGCCCTGCTCGTCGCTGATGAGGTCCTTGAGCACCAGCTCGGCCAGCGGCAGGTCGACCTGCTGCTTGTTGAGGCTGGCGAAGGCGGTGACCCGGATCAGCGCGCCCTCGAGCTCGCGGATGTTGGTCTGCACCTTGCTGGCGATGAACTCCAGCACCGGGTCGGGCACCTGCAGCCGCTCGCCGTAGGCCTTCTTGCGCAGGATCGCGATGCGGGTCTCCAGGTCCGGCGCCTGGACGTCGGTGATCAGCCCCCACTCGAACCGCGTGCGCAGCCGGTCCTCGAGCGTCGTCAGCTTCTTCGGCGCCCGGTCGGAGGTGATGACGATCTGCTTGCTCGCGTTGTGCAGCGTGTTGAAGGTGTGGAAGAACTCCTCCTGCGTCCGCTCGGCGCGCTCCAGGAACTGGATGTCGTCGATGAGCAGGAAGTCGATGTCCCGGTAGCGGCGGCGGAAGTCCTCGGCCCGGCCGGAGTGCACCAGGTTGATGAACTCGTTGGTGAACTCCTCGGTGCTGACGTAGCGCACCCGCACGTTGGGGAACATCCGCGCCGCGTAGTGCCCGATCGCGTGCAGCAGGTGCGTCTTGCCCAGCCCGGAGTCGCCGTAGACGAACAGCGGGTTGTAGGCCCGCGCCGGGGCCTCGGCGACGGCGACCGCCGCGGCGTGGGCGAACCGGTTGCTGTTGCCGATGACGAAACTGTCGAAGACGTACTTGGGGTTCAGCCCCGGGTCCAGGCCGGCCGGTGGACGGCGGTCACCGAACAGCGGCACCGCGGTGCCGGACGCGCGGCCGGGGGACCCGCCGCGCTGCGGCGCGGGCTCGTCGGCGCCGTCGGGGGCGGCGTCACCGAGGTCGAAGGGCAGCACCTCGGCGCCCTCCCCGACCCGCGGGCCGCGGCGGCGGCCGGTGCGCCCGCGGCTCGCGGGGCTCCAGTCGGTGCCGCCCCACTCCCCCACGCCGTCACCGGCGGGTGCCGGCGCGTCGGCGGGGGACGACGCCTCCCGGCGCGCGGCGTCCCGGCGGGCGGCGTCGGCCCGGCCGGCGTCGTAGGGCTCGAAGGGGCCGGCCTCGTACGGGGCCGACTCGTAGGACGCCGGCTCGTACGGCGAGGACTCGTAGGGGCCCGGCTCGAACGGCGCGGGCTCGAAGCCGGCACGGTCGAGCGGACGCGCGTCGCTGCGCACCCCGAAGGCGCTGCGGCCGTCGTCGGCCCGCTCGCGGTCCTCGTCGCTGGGGGCGGCGTCCACCGGCGTCCACGGCCGGCGGGTCGGCTGCTCCTCGGGCGCGGGCGCCGAGGCGGGGGCGTCCTCGAGCTGGATGGCGACGCCGATGTCCCGGCCGAGCTGCTCGGACAGCGCCTCGGCAAGCACCCGGCGCATCCGCGACTCGAGCACGGTCTGGGTGAACTCGTTGGGCGCGGCGAGCACGGCGGTGCCACCGACCAGGCCCACCGGCCGGGTCAGGTTGAGCATCGCGTTCTGCTGCCGGGTGAGGCTGGTCGCCAGCCGCTCGCGGACCGAGTCCCAGACCTCCGCCAGGTCCACCGCGGCATCGGCCATGACCGTGTCCTCCCCTTGCAGTTCGTCCCCGCTGTCCGACCTCCGGCGTCCTCGGGAGCCGGCGTCCCCGGTGCCGCGGCTGCCCGGGAAGTGGACATCCTGGACACCCGGGTTCCACACGAGTGTCCACAGGCTGTGCACGACCGGCGACATGGTGCCGTGTCGACCTGTGGATGTCAGGTCGCAGCGGGGTCGTCGCTGGTCGGGAGGGAGGTCGTGATACGGCTCGAGACGGACTGCGGTCAGGTCGACCGGGTGGTCGGCCCCCGTACCGGGCGGTCTGCCCGGACCGGAGCGACGGCGACGCTAACAGCCCCGTCCACAGCCCGGCAACGACGTCCGGGGACGCCTGGGACGGCCGGTGCGCGTGTCGTTCGGCGTGTCGTCCCCGGCCGGTCGGCGTGCCGACACCGACCGTCCGCCCGGAGGGTGCAGCCTGGCGGGTCGCCGTCGGCGAGCCGGTCGCGTGACCGGGACCGCGGGAACGGCGTCCTCGGGCGTCGCCGTCCTCGGTTATGCTGGTCGGAGTCTGTGGACCGGTAGCGGTGCGCGGACGCGGTCGTCCGCCGGATCCCGGCGCCGTCCGTGTCCCGGGCCGCCGGTGCCGGGGCCCACAGCGCCAGCCTCGCGGGGTCCCGCGGAGTGGCCCCGCCGCCTCTCCCGGAGCCCCGCCGCGTGCCTGCCCACCGGCCGGCCGCACCACCGATGTCCTGCCGTAGGAGTACCCCGTGAGCAAGCGCACCTTCCAGCCGAACAACCGCCGCCGGTCCAAGACCCACGGCTTCCGGCTGCGGATGCGCACCCGCGCAGGCCGCGCGATCCTCGCCGGCCGCCGCCGCAAGGGTCGCGAGAAGCTCTCCGCCTGAGGTGCTGCCCGCGCAGGCCCGCCTGCGCCGGCGTCCGGAGTTCACCGCGGTCGTCCGGTCGGGCCGGCGTGCCGGTCGGCCGACCATGGTGCTCCACTACCTCCCCGTCCGACCCCCGGCCCGCACGGCCGGGGGTCTCGACGTGCCCGGGGACGGGACGCCCGCCGGGCCCCGTGCCGGGTTCGTGGTCGGCAAGGCGGTCGGCAACTCCGTGGTCCGGCACCGCGTGACCCGGCAGCTGCGCGCCGCCGTGCGCGAGGAGCTCGGCCGGCTGCCCGCCGGCGCCGACCTCGTCGTCCGGGCCCGCCCCGACGCCGCGACGGCGACCTCCGCGCAGTTGCGCCGCGACCTGGCCGCCGGCCTGGACCGGGTGCTCGCAGAGCGGTCCCGGCCGTCGGCCGAGCGGACGCGGTCCTCGTGAGCGCCCCCGCGGCCCGGCGTCCCGGACCGGTGGCCCGCGCGCTGCTGGCCGCCGTCGGCTTCTACTCCCGCGCCGTCAGCCCCGCGCTGCCGCCGCGCTGCCGCTTCGCCCCCACCTGCAGCGCCTACGCCGCCGAGGCGGTCGCCGTCCACGGCGCCGCCCGCGGGTCGTGGCTGGCGCTGCGGCGGCTGCTCAAGTGCGCGCCCTGGCACCCCGGCGGCTACGACCCGGTCCCCGCGCCGCGCGCGGGCCGGGGACGCCCCGGAACCGGTGGCGACGGCCGCACGTCGATGACAGCGGCACCCGCGGCCCCCGCCGACGGCGTGCCCGCCGCCGACGGTGCCCGTCGCCCCGCCCCCGAGACCCCGCCGGCGTCCCGCCGGGCCCCGCAGGAGGAGTCCTCCGTTGCTTGACTGGCTCTACACCGCCATCGCCTTCGTCATGAAGACGTGGCACTCGGTGTTCTCGACGTTCCTCGACCCGGCCGGTGGCATCACCTGGGCGCTGTCGATCGTGTTCCTCGTCGTCACCGTCCGGCTGCTGCTGTTCCCGCTGTTCGTCAAGCAGATCAAGAGCCAGCGGGCGATGCAGGAGATCCAGCCGGAGATCCAGAAGCTGCGCAAGCAGTACGGCGCGGACCGCCAGGGCTTCAGCCAGGCGATGATGGCGCTGCAGAAGGAGCGCGGGGTCAACCCGCTGGCCGGCTGCCTGCCGATCCTCCCGCAGATCCCGGTCTTCCTCGCGCTGTTCCACGTGCTGCGCCGGCTGCGGCCGGGCGCCCCCGGTCTCTACAGCTGGGACGACCAGCTCACCGACCAGGCCGCCAAGGCGGAGCTGTTCGGGGCGCCGATCTCCTCGTCGTTCACCATGTCGGGGCAGAAGGCCACCGACATCCTGGCGCTGCCCGGCGTCAGCCAGGGCGGCATCCGCACGGTCGCGCTGATCCTCATGGTGGTCATGTGCGTGACGACCTTCGTCACGCAGAAGCAGATCATGAAGCGCTCGGGGCCGGTCGAGGGCCAGGCCGCGATGGTGCAGAAGCTGCTGCTCTACGGCATGCCGGTCAGCCTCTTCGTCACCGGCTTCTTCTTCCCCATCGGCGTCCTCCTGTACTGGATGACGAACAACCTGTGGACCCTGGGCCAGCAGTTCTTCATCCTGCGCAAGATGCCCCCGCCCGGCAGCCCCGCCGCCAAGGCGAAGGCCGCGGCCGAGAAGCCCGCGATCGACCCCAAGACGCTCGCCCCCCGGCCCGGCGCCAAGCCGGTGCGCGGCAAGAGCGGCCGGCCGGCGGCCGCCGGCGTCGAGCTGACCAAGGGCGGCGCCGACGGGGCCCCGGCGGACGGCACCCCGGCCGGCGGGAACGGCGCCACCGGCACCGGCACCGGCACCGGCGCGAACGGCACCGGTAGCGCGAACGGGGCCGGGGGCGGCGGCACGGCCGGCGGGGCGACCGCCGCGGGCGGGACCGCCTCCGGGGGCCGCTCCGGCGGCGGGAACCGCGCCCCCCGGCCCGCGAACCGCGGCCCGCACGGCCGGCCCGCCGGCACCGGCGGCAAGCGCAAGCGCCGCTAGACCCCGGTCCGCGGCGAACGGCGTCCCCCGACGCCGCTCGCCGCGGACCCGCCGGGAGGAGCAGCGACCACGCGCCCTCCGGCCTCCGACCTCCGGGCCCGCCCCGGCCGCCCGCACCGACTGGAGGTACCTCCGTGAGCGTCCCGAACCACACCGCACCGGCCGAGACCCCCGACCTCCCCGACGCCGACGGCGACAGCACCGACGCCGTCCTCGAGCCCACCGACGAGGTCGCGCCCGCCCCCTCGGGGAACGGCCGCGCCGCCGCCGCCGGCACCGACCTGCTCGTCCGCGAGGGCGACGTCGCCGGCGACTACCTCGAGCGCCTGCTCGACATCCTCGACGTGGACGGGGACATCGACCTCGACGTCGAGGGCGACCGCGCCTCGGTCGCCATCGTCGGCGGCGACCTCGACGACCTCGTCGGCTCCGACGGCTCCGTCCTGGAGGCGCTGCAGGAGCTCACCCGGCTGGCCGTCGCCCAGGCCACCGGCGTCCGCAGCCGGCTGATGCTCGACATCGGCGGCTACCGGGCCCGGCGGCGCGCGGACCTCACCTCCATGGCCGCCGAGGCCGCCCGCCGGGTCGCCGGCACCGGGCAGCCCGAGCGGCTCGCGCCGATGAACCCCTTCGAGCGCAAGGTCGTCCACGACGTCGTCGCCGGCGTCCCCGGGGTGCGCAGCGAGTCCGAGGGCGAGGAGCCCAACCGCCGCGTCGTGGTCCTGCCGGAGCGGTGAGCGACACTCCCGTCCCGTCCGCCCCACCCGCCCCGGAGGTGGCCGCCTCCGTCTTCGGGGCGGGGCTGCCCGGCGCCGAGCGCTACGTCGCCCGGCTCGCCTCCGACGGCGTCACCCGCGGGCTGATCGGCCCGCGGGAGGTCCCGCGGCTGTGGGAGCGGCACGTGCTCAACAGCGCCGCCGTCGCGGAGGCCGTGCCCGAGGGGGCCCGGGTGGTCGACGTCGGCAGTGGCGCCGGCCTCCCGGGGATCCCGCTCGCGCTGGCCCGGCCGGACCTGCGGATGACCCTGGTGGAGCCCATGGCCCGCCGGGTCGAGTTCCTCGAGGAGGTCGTCGCCGAACTCGGCGCCCCGTGGCGGGTGGTCCGCGGCCGCGCCGAGGAGCGCTCGGTGGTGACCGCCGTCGGCCCGGTCGACGTCGTCACCGCCCGGGCGGTCGCCGCGCTGCCCCGGCTGGTCGGCTGGAGCCGCGGCCTGCTGCGGCCCGGCGCCCAGCTGGTGGCCCTCGTCGGCGCCCGCGCGGTGGAGGAGCTGCCCGCGCTGGTCCCCGAGCTGGAGGCCGCGGGCATGCGCGACGTCCACGTCCGGGCTGTCGGCGCCGGGCTGGGGGACGCTGCCACTACCGTGGTGGTGATGACGCGGGGCCGACGGTGAGGCCCCGCGGGACGACGACGGCGTTCCACGTGGAACGCGACCAGGTACCCGTCCCGTTCCACGTGAAACGGGTCGGCAGGGAGGACCCGCGATGACCGACCCGGGCCAGCGGCTGCGCAGCAGCCTCGCGGCCGACTCGGCGGCCCACTCCGGCGGGGACTTCGACAGTCCCATCGCGATGGAGGCGCTGCGGGCCACCCGGGTGCTGCACGCCGCCGACCAGGAGCCGTTCCCCGCACCCGGGCGCATCCGGGTCATCACCGTCGCCAACCAGAAGGGCGGCGTCGGGAAGACCACCTCCACGGTCAACCTGGGCGTGGCGCTGGCGCTCTACGGCCTGCGGGCGCTGGTCATCGACCTCGACCCGCAGGGCAACACCAGCACCGCCCTCGGCGTGGAGCACACGGTGGGGACGCCGTCGATCTACGACGCCCTCGTCGGGGACAGCTCGCTGGCCGACGTCGTCCACCCGACGACGGCCAGCCCGAACCTGCGCTGCGTCCCGGCGACGATCGACCTGGCCGGCGCGGAGATCGAGCTGGTCTCCGTCGTCGCCCGCGAGTACCGCCTGCGCCGGGCGATCGAGGGCTACATCCACGGCCTGCCCGAGGACCAGCGCCCGCACTACGTCCTCATCGACTGCCCGCCGTCGCTGGGCCTGCTGACGCTCAACGCGCTGGTGGCCGGCGACGAGGTGCTCATCCCGATCCAGTGCGAGTACTACGCGCTGGAGGGCCTGGGCCAGCTGCTCAACAACATCGAGCTGGTGCGCGCGCACCTCAACCCGGGGATCGCCGTCCGCACCATCCTGCTGACGATGTACGACGGCCGCACCAAGCTCGCCGACCAGGTCGCCGAGGAGGTCCGCAGCCACTTCGGGGACCTGGTGCTGGCGACGGTCATCCCGCGCAACGTCCGGGTGTCCGAGGCGCCGGGGTACGGGCAGTCCGTGCTCACCTACGACCCGGGCTCGCGCGGCTCCACCAGCTACGTCGAGGCCGCGCGCGAGCTCGCCGAGCGCGGCGTCGGCCTGGAACCGATCGACGTCCGGCCGATGGGTCCCCCGCCGCCGCCCCCCGCGCCGGCGACCGCGCCGATGCCCGCCGTCCGGCCGGGCACCGCCCGGCACGCCGACCCCGCGTTCGCCGGCACCGACGCCGCCGTCCTGCCCGTTCCGACCTCCGTCGACGAGGAGACCCGATGAGCAAGCGTGGCGGCCTCGGCCGGGGTCTCGCGGCGCTGATCCCCACCGCCCCTCCGGTCGAGCAGCCGACGCTGCCCGAGACCGACGGCCCGGCCCCGGCCGCCCCCGAGACGGGTGGGACGCCCGGGACGGGTGGGGCGCCGGCGCCGGTCACCCTGCTGCCACCGGCGGCGCAGGCGGCCGCCACGGTCGCCGCGCAGGCCGCGTCGTCTCCGGGCACGGCCGCGGTCGGCGTCCCCGGCGCGCAGCTGCGCGAGGTCGCCGTCAGCGACGTCGTCCCCAACCCGCGCCAGCCGCGGCAGGTCTTCGACGACGAGGCGCTCGAGGAGCTCACCCACTCGGTGCGCGAGTTCGGCCTGCTGCAGCCGATCGTCGTGCGCGAGCGCACCGACGGCGACGGCGGTGCGCCCTACGAGCTCATCATGGGCGAGCGGCGGCTGCGGGCCGCGCGCGCGGCCGAGCTGGAGACGGTGCCGGCGATCGTCCGGGACACCGAGGACGACGCCCTGCTCCGCGACGCACTGCTGGAGAACATCCACCGCGTCCAGCTCAACCCGCTGGAGGAGGCGGCGGCCTACCAGCAGCTGCTGGAGGAGTTCGGCGCCACCCACGAGGAGCTGGCGCAGCGGATCGGCCGCAGCCGCTCGCAGGTCACCAACACCATCCGGCTGCTCAAGCTGCCGGTGAAGGTCCAGACCCGGGTCGCCGCGGGCGTCATCTCCGCCGGGCACGCGCGGGCGCTGCTGGGCCTCGACGACGCCGAGGCGCAGGAGGCCCTGGCCGCCCGGATCGTGGCCGAGGGGCTGTCGGTGCGCGCCACAGAGGAGGCGGTCGCGCTCGCCGTGGCCGAGCAGCCGGCCTCCCGCCGCCGCGCCCGCCGGATCAGCGCGCCGGGTGTCGAGGACCTCGCCGGCCGGCTGTCCGACGTCTTCGAGACCAAGGTGAAGATCCAGATCGGCCGGGCCAAGGGCCGCATCGTCGTCGAGTTCGGCTCGGTCGACGACCTGCAGCGCATCATCGGCCAGATGGCGCCGGACCTGACCGGCCGCCGCGAGGAGTCGGAAGGCGCCTGACGAGAAAGGCCCGGTTCCGTCACGGACGGAACCGGGCCTCTGTCTCTACGTCACCGCGAGCTCTGCGCCCGGCGGGTGAGCAGCCGCGAGAGGGCCTCGCCCAGGTCGTGCCCGGCGGCCTCGACCGCCATGGGGAACATCGAGGTCTCGGTCAGCCCCGGGGAGACGTTCACCTCGAGGAAGTGCACCTCGCCGTCGGGCGAGACGATCGCGTCGGTGCGGGACAGGTCCGCGAGGCCCAGCGCCCGGTGCACTCGCACCGCGACCTCGGCCGCGCGGGCCGCGACGTCCTCGGACACGCGGGCCGGCGCGTGGTACTCGGTCAGCCCGGGCGTGTAGCGGGCGGTGTAGTCGAAGACGCCGGACTCCGGTGCGATCTCCACCGCCGGCAGCGCCTGCGGCCCCTCCCCCAGGTCGACCACCGACAGGGCCAGCTCCACGCCGTCGACGAACCGCTCGACGAGGACCGTGTCGCCGTAGGCGAAGCAGCTGACCATCGCCGCGGGCAGGTCCTCGACGCGGGTGACCTTCTGCGCGCCCAGCGCCGAGCCGCCCGAGGCCGGCTTGACCATCAGCGGCAGCCCGAGCCGGGCGACGATGAGGTCGAGGACGGCGCCGGCGCCCAGCTCGCGGAAGGTGCTGTGCGGCAGCGCCACCCAGTCCGGCGTCGTCACCCCGGCCGTGCGCACCACCGACTTGGCCGCGGGCTTGTCCCAGGCCAGCCGGCAGGCCGCGGCCGGGGAGCCGACGTAGGGGACGCCGGCCAGGTCCAGGACCGCGCGCAGGGCGCCGTCCTCGCCGGTGGCGCCGTGCAGGGCGATGAACACCGCGTCGGCGGGGGCGGCGGCCAGGCCGGGCAGCAGCTCCGCGTCGGCGTCGCGCAGCTCGGCGTCGACACCGACGCGGGCCAGCTCCTCCACCACCTGGGTGCCCGAGGACAGGCTGACCTCGCGCTCGAAGGTCAGGCCGCCGGCCAGGACGACGGCGCGCAACGCGGTCTCCTCGTCCTCCGGGGCGGCCGGTGCGGCGGGGTCGGTCACGGGTTCGGTCACGTCAGTCCTCGATCCGGTCGCTGCTGGCGGGGCCGACGATCGTCTCGGCGGTGGTGTCGGTCCGGCCGACGGCGCGGAAGGTGCCGGTGTCGACGGCGTCGAAGGTGGAGTGCAGGTCCAGCTCGGCCTCGATGACCCGGGCCAGCCGGCGCACGCCCTCCCGAATCTGGTCCGGCTCGGGGTAGCAGTAGGACAGCCGCATGTACTCGCGGCCCGACCCGTCGGCGTAGAAGCCGATGCCGGGGACGTACGCGACGTGCGCGCCCACCGCGCGCGGCTGCATGAGCTTGGCGTCCAGGCCGTTCGGGAGCTTCAGCCACACGTAGAAGCCGCCGTCGGGCCGGGTCCAGGTGGTGCCCGGGGGCATCAGGGCGGCGAGCGACTCCAGCGTGGCGTCGCGCCGCTCCCGGTACAGCTCGGTGAACAGCTTGATCTGCTCGCGCCAGGGCTGGGTGTCCAGGTACCGGGCGACGGCGTACTGGGTGAGCGAGGGCGGGCAGAGCACCTGCGCCTCGGTGGCCAGCACCAGCTTCTCGCGGACGGCGAGCGGCGCGAGCACCCAGCCCACCCGCAGGCCCGGGGAGAAGGTCTTGGAGAACGAGCCGAGGTAGATGACCCGCTGCGCGTCGCGGGCCCGCAGCGCGCGCATCGGCTCGTGGTCGAAGCCGAGCAGGCCGTAGGGGTTGTCCTCGATGACCAGCAGGTCGTAGCGGTCGGCGATGTCGACGATCGCCTGGCGGCGCGGCTCGGAGAGCGTCACGCCGGCCGGGTTGTGGAAGTTGGGCACCGTGTAGAGGAACTTGACCCGGTCGCCGTTGGCCCGGCACTCGAGCAGCGCCTGCTCCAGCGCCTCCGGGACCAGCCCGTCGTCGTCCATGGCGACGTGCTTCACCCGCGCCTCGGCGGCCTGGAAGACCCCGAGCGCGCCGACGTAGGACGGGCCCTCGGCGAGGATGACGTCGCCCGGGTCGCAGAAGACGCGGGTCACCAGGTCCAGAGCCTGCTGCGAGCCGACGGTCACCACGACCTCGCTGGGCGAGGCGTCGGTGATGCCCTCGAGCGCCATGACGTCGCAGATGCGCTCGCGCAGCCGCGGGTCGCCCTGGCCGGAGCCGTACTGCAGGGTCTGCGCGCCCATGCCGCTGACCAGCTCGCCGATCATCGACCCGACGGCGTCCAGCGGCAGTGCGGTGACGGCGGGCATGCCGCCGGCCAGCGAGACCACCTCGGGCCGGCTGACGACGGAGAAGAGTGCGCGGATCTCCGAGCTCTTCATGCCGTGCGTGCGGGCTGCGTACCGGTCGGCCAGCGGGTCCAGCCGCGGGTGCCGGGGCACCACGTGCCCGTGCTGCTGCGGCGGCGTGCGGTGCGGCTGGCCGTGCGACGGCGGGAGAGAGGCCACGGACCGAGTGTAGGGAGGCCGCCGCGACCGCCCGCCCGACACGGCGGGTGAGACGGACCCGTCACACCTGGGGCGCCAGGCGCCCCACCCGTCACACCCTCTGGGGGAGGACGAACGTGCCGGTGGGCGGGTCCGCCTCGGCGGGCAGGAACAGCCGCTGGACGGCGGCCAGCACGGCCGAGGCCACGGTGCCGCGGAGCCGGGCGTCGAGCAGCAGCAGCCGGTCGACCGGGTGCGACAGGTAGCCGACGTCGAGCCGCACGGCGGGCATCCGGGTCATCCGCAGCAGGTCCCAGGTCTTGGGGTGCCCGCCGAGGTCGAGCATGCCGGTGCGGGCCACCACCTCGCGGCGGGCCAGGTCGGCGAAGCGCTCCCCCACCGTCGACGACGTCCCCGAGCCGGTGCCGTAGTAGTAGCTGGCCACCCCGCGGGCGTGCGGCGAGTCGTGGGCGTCCACGTGCAGGGAGATGAACAGGTCGGCGCCGGCGTCGTTGGCGAACGCGGTCCGCTCGGCCGGCGCCGGGTTCTGCTCGCGGCCGCGGGTCAGGTAGACCGTGGCGCCGGCCGCGGCCAGCCGCCCCTCGATCCGGCTGGCGAGGTCCAGCACCAGGTCGGCCTCGGTGGTCTCGCCGGCGGCGAAGCCGGTGTCGGCGCCGCCGTGGCCGGGGTCGACGACGATGCGCCGGCCGATCAGGTGCGGCCCGCTCTCGACGAACTCGGCGCTCTGCCGCAGCAGCTGGGGGCGCCCGCCGGTCACCTTGCGGCCCAGCTGGCGCAGCGCCCGCAGCGTCGCGGGCCCGCAGGTGCCGTCGGCGGTGAGGCCGTAGTCGCGCTGGAAGGCCTGCAGGCCGGACTCGGTGTCGCGGCCGAAGATGCCGTCGGCGCGGCCGGCGTCGTAGCCGAGCTCGAGCAGCCGCTCCTGCAGGCTGGTGACGTCGTCGCCGCGCACGGGACGCTCGGGGTCGTGGTGCAGCAGCCGGTCGCCCAGCGACCAGCGCGCCTCCGACAGCGCCCGGTAGGTCTCCTCGCCGACCCGGCCGTCCACCGACAGCCCGCGGACCTGCTGGAAGTGGCGGACGGCGAGCGCGGTGGCCTCGTCGTAGACGCCGTCGGCGGGCCCGGCGCCGTCGGTGGGCCGGAGCAGGCCCAGGCTGCGCAGCGCGGCCTGTACGTCTGCGACGGCGGCTCCGTGGCTGCCCGGACCCAGCGGCTGCATGTCGCTCTCGCTACCCATCGTGCCCACGATTGTCGCCTCCGCGACGCCTCCCGGCCCACCCGGGGCCCGTCCCGCCCCGGGAACGGCGAGGGCCCGCCTGGGACGTCCCCAGACGGGCCCTCGGGAGCCGGAGCCTGCGGCTCAGATGTAGTCGGCGAGGTCGGAGAGGATCGCGCCCTTGGGCTTGGCGCCGATGATGCTCTTGACCGGCTTGCCGCCCTGGAACACGGTCATCGTCGGGATCGACATGACCTGGTAGTCGCGGGCGATCTGCGGGTTCTCGTCGATGTTGAGCTTGGCGATCGTCAGCTTCTCGCCGTGCTCCTTGGCGATCTCCTCGAGCACCGGGGCGACCATCTTGCACGGCCCGCACCACTCCGCCCAGAAGTCGACGAGGACGGGCTTGTCACTGCCCAGCACCTCGTTGGCGAAGGTCGCGTCGGTCACCGTCACGGTGTTGCCTGCCATGGTCGTTCTCCTCTGTCGCGGTCGAGGTCGGTCGGCCTCCGCGGGGAGTAACCCGCGGAGGGGGTGCGGTATGCCCGGGGGTGGTGACGTGCCGGGACGGCCCCGCGAGGGGGGCCTCCGTCAGCGCTCGTCGAAGGTCTCGGCCAGCCAGCGCTCGGCGTCGATGGCCGCCGCGGCGCCGGTGCCGGCCGACGTGATCGCCTGGCGGTAGATGTGGTCCACGACGTCACCGCAGGCGAAGACGCCGTCGATGTTGGTGCGGGTGGTGGGGTGCTCCACCTGCACGTAGCCCTCGTCGTCGAGCTTGAGCTGCCCGGCGAACATCTCGCTGCGCGGGTCGTGGCCGATGGCCACGAACACGCCGCTGACGGGGAGCTCCTCGGTGCTGCCGGTGGCGACGTCGGTCAGCTGCACGCCGGAGACGGTCCGGTCACCGAGCACGTCGGTGACCTGCTTGCCCAGCGCCCAGCGGATCTTCTCGTTGTCCTGCGCGCGCTTCTGCATGATCTTCGAGGCGCGCAGCTCCTCGCGGCGGTGCACGACGGTCACCGACTTGGCGAAGCGGGTGAGGAAGGTGGCCTCCTCCATCGCCGAGTCGCCGCCGCCGACCACGACGATGTCCTGGTCGCGGAAGAAGAAGCCGTCACAGGTGGCACAGGCGGAGACGCCGTGGCCGAGCAGGCGCTGCTCGTTGTCGAGGCCGAGGTACCGGTACTTGGAGCCGGTGGCGACGATGACCGCGTGCGCGAGGGTCACCTCGTCGCCGACCTTGACCACCTTGGGGGTGGCGGTGAGGTCGACCTCGGTGACGTCGCGGGCGACCAGCTCGGCGCCGAAGCGCTCGGCCTGCTGGCGCATGTCCATCATCAGCTGCGGGCCCTGGATGCCCTCGGCGAAGCCGGGGAAGTTCTCCACCTCGGTGGTGGTCATCAGGGCGCCGCCGAACTGGGAGCCCTCGAAGACCAGCGGGTGCAGGTTCGCCCGGGCGGCGTAGACGGCCGCCGTGTAACCGGCGGGACCCGATCCGATGATGACCAGGTCGCGGATGCCGTCGCGCTCCGCGGGCGGGATCACGGGTGACTCGACCTCGGTGGTCGTCGCGGGGCCGGGGGTGGGCTGGGGGTCCGTCACGCGGGGCACAACGCCGCATCGTAGGGCGGGATTCCCGCGAACAGGCCGCTGACGTGCAGGTCACTCCCCCGCGGCGGGGGTGACGGCGACCTCGGCCAGGTCGCCGGCGAAGCCGTCCTCGGCGGGGACCAGGCCGGTCACCCACACCAGGACGTACTGCGCGGTCACCGGCTCGTCGAAGGCGAGGTCGGTGGTCCCGTCGACGCTGCCGGAGGTGGCGACGGCGAAGGAGTCGAGGTCGCCGTCGGGGGCCTCGCCGGTGCGGACCTCGACGGCGATGCCCGGGGTGGTCGTCGTCAGCGTGACGCCGCCGATCGCCTGGGCCGAGCCGAGGTCGTAGACGACGCCGACGCCGGGCTTGAGGTTGCCGAAGTCGGCCGAGCCCCGGTAGGTCAGCGTGGACCAGGTGGTGGCCGGGTCGCCGTCGTGGGTGGCCGGCACCTCGTCGGTGTTCTCCGGCTCGCCGTCGCCGAAGGGGTCGAAGACGGTGGCGTCGCGGATCGGCAGGGGCGTGCCGGCCTCCGGCGCGGGGGCGGCGCTGTCCTCGGCGGGCGCGCTGCTGGACGGGACCACGGGCGTGCCGGGCCGCTCGTCGACGTTCGTGGCGACCGAGAGCAGGTTGGTGCCCACCCACCAGGCGAGCAGCACGACGACGACCAGGGCGGCCAGCAGCAGGCCGGCGACCAGGAACCGGCGGCGGCCGGGCGGGTCCTCGGCGTCGTCCTCGTCCTCCTCGACCGGCTCACCGAGGACGTCGACGTCGTGGGAGCCCTCGGCCGGCACCGGCGGGAGGGAGCGCGCGGGACCGAGCGGCACCGGCGGCAGGGTGTCGGGCTCGCGCCCCTGCGGCCGGTCGGCGTCCTGCGCCGGCGTGGCGGGCTGCCCGGCCTCGCGGTGCTCGCGCAGGCGCCGCAGCCAGCCGCTGTCGCTCTCGTCGCGGCCGCGGACCGGCACGGCCGAGGACCGCGGCCGCTCGGTGAGCAGCGCGGCCATCGCCGCGGCGCTGGCCAGCCGGGCGCCGGGCTCGGTGGAGCGGGCGCGGCGGACGAGGGCGGCCAGGTCCGGCTGGGCGATGACCGGGGCGGCGGCGGGGACGCCGTCGGGCCCGGGGACGCCGGCCTGCCGGCCGGTGAGGCAGTACTCGAGCAGCGCGCCGAGGGCGGCGATGTCCTCCTGCACGGAGCCCGTGGCCGCGGGGACGGCGCGGAGGCCGACCAGCCCGTTGGGCCGCAGGACGACGGTCTCGGGGGTCAGGCCGCCGACGGCGAGGCCGACCCGGTGCGCCTCGGCGACGCCCTCGGCCAGCCGGCGCAGGACGGTGCGGGCCTCCCGCTCGCCCATCGGCCCGGACCGCAGCCGCTCGGCGAGGGTCTGCCCCTCGATCCACTCGTTGACGACGTAGGCCGCGCCGGCCTCGCCGCCGCTGCCCTCCGAGGCGTCGTAGACCATGGCCAGCGCGGGGGTGGCCAGCCCGCCGGCGGTGAGGGCGCGGGCGATCCAGGCGCGGGCCGGGGGGCCGCCGGGGACGTGCACGCGGATGGCGACGTCGCGGTTGAGGATGCGGTCCTTCGCGCGCCAGCAGTGGATGACGCCGGTCGGGGTGCGTTCCTCGGGCCCGACCTCGTCCAGCGGTCGGTACCGGTCGGGGAGGCCGGTGATCGTCGCCGTCATGGACGTGTCCGACCCCCTGTCCGCTCCCCCCGGCTGCGCGCTGCCCCGGGGACGCCGTCCGTGCCCGCCGGTCCGCCGCTCACCCGCGGCCCAGCCGCGCGCGCACGGCGGCGAGGGGTCCCCGGAGCTCCGGGACGCGGGCGAGCACGAACCCGGCGAGGGCCGTGACGCCGACGACCACGGTACCGATCGACAGGGTGCCGAGCGAGCCCGTCAGTGACGTGCCGAACGCGTCGTGGGTCACGCGGACGACGACCCAGCCGACGCCGGCCGCCACCGCCACCGCCAGCACCATCCGCAGCACCGGGCCCAGCGCCCCGCCCCGCGCCACACCCGGCTCGGCGCCGAGCTGCCGCCGCAGCGCCAGGTGCCCGAGCACCCAGCCGGCGAGGTAGGTGAGGCTGGTGGCCAGCATCAGCCCGGCGACGACGTGCTCGGGCTCGACCAGCGCCGGCACGAGCAGCAGCAGCGGCACCCGGACGAGGACCATGCCGACCTGGATCAGCGTCGGCGTCCGGGCGTCCTTCATCGCGTAGAAGACGCGCAGCTGCAGGAGCGTGACGGCCATGGGCAGCAGCCCGAACGCGCCGACGGCCAGGGCCGCGCCGATGCCCTGCGCCTCGTCGACCGAGGTGTTGCCGCGGGCGAAGGCGACGACCCCCAGCGCCGGGCCGACGACGGTGAGCGCGGCGGCGACCGGCAGCAGCCCCAGCGCGGACAGCCGCGTGCCGAGGGAGAGGTCCTGGACGACGCCGGGGACGTCGTTCCGGGCGGCGGCGCGGCTCATCCGCGGCACCAGGGCGGTGAGCAGCGCGACGCCGATGATCCCGTAGGGCATCTGGAACAGCAGGCTGGCGTAGGCGAAGGCGCTCGAGCCCAGCCCGCCCTCGCGGGCGGCCGCGTTGGGGGGGGGGGGGGGGGGGGGGCGGGCCCGCCCCCCCCCCCCCCCCCCACGACGACGCCGACCTGGCTGACCGCCACGTAGAGGACCACCCACAGGCCCAGCCCGCCGACCTCGCGCAGCCCGGTCTGCCGCAGGCTCCACCGGGGCCGCAGCGGCACGCCGGCCCGGTGCAGCAGCGGCACCAGCACCAGCGCCTGGACGGCGATGCCGAGCAGCGTGCCGCCGCCGAGCAGCCACACCTGGCCGGGGGTGATCGTCCGCGGCTCGAGGTCGCCGGGCCCGCTCGCCATCACGAACAGCACGCCGGTGGCGATGACGACGACGTTGTTGAGGACCGGCGCCCACGCCGGCGGGCCGAACACCCCGCGCGAGTTGAGGATCGCCTGCGCCAGCGCGCCGATGCCGTAGAAGACGATCTCCACGAGCAGGATCCGGGCCAGCCAGTTGGCCAGCCGCACCTGGTCGGGGTCCTCCTGGATGCCGTACAGCGCGGTCAGGGCCGGAGCGACGACGACGGCGACCGCGGTGACCACCAGGAGCCCGGCGATCGCCACCGTGGACAGCCGCTGGGCGTAGGCGACGCCGCCGTCGCGGTCGCGCTCCTGCGCGTGCACCAGCAGCGGCACGATGACCGAGGTCAGCACCCCGCCGAGCAGCAGCTCGTACACGATGTTGGGCAGCGTGTTGGCGGTGTTGTAGGCGTCGTTGACCAGCCCGACGCCGAGCGCGGCGGCCAGCACGACCGTGCGCAGCAGGCCGGTGATCCGGGAGACCAGCGTGGCCACCGCCATCGTCCCGGCGGCGCGCAGGAGGCCGCGGCTGCCGCCGGGGGTGCCCTCCCGCCGCCGTGCCTCCTCCTCGGTCTCGCCCTCGGGCTGCGGGACCGGGGGCAGGTGCAGGATCGGGATGACCTGCGTCTCGTCGGCCGGGATGAAGCGGCGCCGCACCGGCGGGGGCACCGGCGGCAGCGGACGGGGCGCGGGCCGGACGACCGCGGGCGGGGGCACGTCGGCCCCGGGGGGCGCCGGGCGCCGTCCGTCGGCCTGCACCCCGGGCTGGTCCCCGGTGCGGGGAGCGCTCGGCGGGCGGGTCCGGGCCGGCGGCACCGGGGGCATGGCGCGGCGGGCCGCCGGGGTGCCCGGCAGGCCCGAGCCCGGCGGCGGGGCGACCGGGTACGGCGGCGGGGGCAGCGGCCGGGACCGGTCGCGCGCCGGCGGGGGCGGCGACGCCCCCGGGGACGCCGCCGCGGGGGGCGGGGAGGACACGGGAGGGGGCACCGGCGGCAGCGGGCGCGCCCCCGGCTCCCGGGCGGGTGCGTCCTCGTCGCTGCGGGGGTGGCCGGTCACACCGGGCTCCGGCTGGGCGGCCAGGCGGTCCCGGCGCCGTCGGGCAGCTCCTCCTCGGTCCGCCCGCGGCGGCGGAGGAAGAGGACCCCGCGGCGCAGGAACAGCAGCCCGAGCAGGACGGCGGCGCCGATGGTGATCGACAGCGAGATCGTCCCGTAGGCGGTGCTGCGCACCTGGATCGCGACGTCGTCGCCCAGCCGGCCGCCGTCGGGGGTGGTGAGGCTCGCGGTGACGGCGAAGCGGCCGGACTGGCGCACCTCGGTCGGGACCTCCAGCGTCGTGCGCTGCTCGGGGGCGAGCTCCGCGCCGACGTCGCCGATGGTCAGGCCGACGTTGTCGCGGGTGCGCGCCTCGACCAGCACCCGGACCGCGAAGGGCAGGTCGTTCTGCACGGTGAGCACCAGGGGCGCGTCGCTGGAGGCCAGGCTGTAGGTGCCGTCGGCGGGGGCGACCAGCGTCACCCGCTCGCGCAGGCCGGCCAGCGTGTCGCGCACGTCCCCGGCGGCGGCGGTGAAGCCGGCCGGGTCGTCCCGCCAGGCCGCCGAGGCGGCCCGGGCCAGCGCGGCGTCGTAGCCGGCGAGGACGGTGGCGGGCTCCTCGACGACGGCGCCGGCGAGGTCGTCGCGCAGCGCGGTCGCGGCGACCAGCCCGGCCACGCCGGCGGGGTCGAGCACCGCCGCGCCGGCCTGGTCCACCGGCGTGCCGGCGTCGGCGACCGGGCCCGTGGACAGGTCGGTCAGCGACGCCGGGCGCAGCCCGGGCAGCGCGGTGTCGGTGATCATCGCGGCGACCGCCTCCGGGTCGGGGTCGACGTCGCGCGGCGGGGCGACCAGGACGCTCTGGCCGGCCGGGGTGGCGGCCGCCTGCTGCGAGACCAGCACCAGCTCGGCGACGTAGCGCTGCTCGGCCACCCGCGGCCCGCCCTCGGCCGTGTCGGCCGTGCCGACGACGGAGGACAGCCCGGCGTCGGCCACCAGCGCCTCGACCGGGCCGTCGGTGCCGGGCACGGTGGTCCGCGCGGCCGCGCCGCCGCCGGGGACGCCGAGCGCCGCGTCGCCGTCGCTCAGCGCGCTGGAGGCCACCACGACCTGCTCGACGCCGCCCTCCCGGAGGGTCGTGAGCGTGTCCGGCCGCAGCGCCCCGCCGGCCGCCCAGGTCAGGTCGGTGCGCGGCGTGACCCCGAGGACGTCGGCCAGCAGCGCGGCCCCGGCCGGCCCGGGCGAGGCCGCGGAGACCACGCCCCCGCCCTCCGGGGTGTCGCCCTCGGCCCCGGGTGCGGCGCCGGGCAGCGCGCGGGTGAGCGCGGGCTCGAGGCCCGCCGCCTGGAGCGCGTCGGCGTCGACGTCGCCGTAGGCCAGGGCGACCACCGGGTGGTCGGCGGCCACGGCGCGCAGCCGCTCCAGCCACGCGGCGGCGGCCTCGGTGCCGGTGCCGGCGCCCTCCTCGCCGCCGACGTCGTAGGGACCCTCGGCCATGACCGAGAGCTCCTCGACCAGGGCGGGGTCCACCGCGAGGGTCACCGGGGCCAGGGGCGTGGCCGCGGGCGCGCCGGGGGCGACGACGGCGGGCAGCCGCTCGACGACGGCCAGCGCGCGGTCGAGCCGGCCGCCGTCGGCGACCGCCTCGGCCAGGCCGTCGTCGACGAACCCGCCGGAGGCGTCGCGGTGGGTGCGCTCGGCCAGCGGCCACAGCCAGGCGACGGCGGTGGCGGCGGCCGGCGGCGCGCTCTGCTGCACCACGTGGGTGCGGACCTCGCCCACCCGGCTCGGCTCGCCGCCGTCGGTGGTGCCGTTGACGTTGACCAGCACGGGGTAGACGCCGTCGCGGTCCAGGGCCAGGTCGGCGGTGGTCACGGTGACGGTGAACGGCGCGGAGTCGCCGGGGGCGAGCGGGCCGGGCAGCGGCTGGAACGGCGTGCTGAACGCGGTGGCCGGGTCGGGGTCGGCGTCGGAGGCGAGCAGCTCGGCGCGGGTGGTGACGGCCTGGCCGCGCTGCAGCCGGACGCCGAGGTCGGTGACCGTCTCGGTGCCGTCGTTGGTCAGCGTGCCGGCCAGGGTGACCGTGCCGCCGGGGGCGACCGTGCGCGGGTCGAGCCGGGTGAGGTCGACGGTGACCGGCCGCTCGGGGTCGGCCGCGGGCGCGGCGGGCGGTGCCGGTGCCGCCGGTGCCGCGGCGGCCGGGGCCACGCCCGGGGCGAGTGCCGGGGCGGCGGCGAGCGGAAGGGCCAGCAGGGCCACCGTCAGGACGCGGGTCACCGTCCTCCCGCGCCGGCCGGCCCCGGACCGGGGGGTGCTGTGCCGAGGATGGACGTCGCGGTCCGGGTCACGCACTGTCGGCGAGCAGCGCGGGCGCCCGCTCGACCAGCGCCCGCTCGTCGGCGTAGGCCAGCCGGTCGGACAGCTCGTCGAGGGGGACCCAGGCGACCTCGGTCACCTCGACGTCGGCGTCGGACAGGGCGCCCCCGATGGCGCGCAGCAGGAAGTGGTGCACGGTCTTGTGCACGCGGCGGCCCTCGGCGACGAACCAGAAGTCGATGATCCCGAGCGGGGCGAGCACCTCGCCGATGATCCCGGTCTCCTCGGCGACCTCCCGGACGGCGGTGTCCTCGGGGGTCTCGCCCTCCTCGATGTGGCCCTTGGGCAGTGACCACAGCAGCCGGCCGCGGCGGTCGGTGCGACCGATCAGCGCGGCCCGCGGGCCGGAGATCCCGTCGTCGGCGACCACGAGGCCCCCGGCGGAGGTCTCGTCGACCCGCCGCAGCCGGCGGCCGGGACGCCCTCGTCCGCCGGTGCCTGCCATGCCAGGAGGGTAGCGCGAGCCGCCGCACTACCCTGGCTCGTCGTGTCCGGGGAGCGGAAGAGTCGTCCGGCCGCCGTGGACGTCCCGCCGGCGGTGCAGCAGACCGTGCGCGAGCTGGTCGAGGTCTCGCCCGTGCTGGTGGAGCTGGGGGAACGCTTCGCCGCGGCCGGGTTCGAGGCCCACCTCGTGGGCGGGTCGGTGCGCGACGCCCTGCTGGCCGCCGGCAGCGGCGCGCCGACGCCGCCCGGCGACCTCGACGTCACCACCGACGCCCGGCCCGAGCAGGTGCTGCGGCTGCTGCGCGGCTGGGCGGGTTCCACGTGGAACCAGGGCATCGCCTTCGGCACCGTGGGCGCCGAGGTGCGCGGCACCCGGCTGGAGATCACCACCTTCCGCGCCGACCGCTACGACCGGGAGTCCCGCAACCCCGAGGTGGCGTGGGGCGACTCGCTGACCGACGACCTGGCCCGCCGCGACTTCACGGTCAACGCGATGGCGGTGTCCCTCGGCCCCGACCGCACGGTGACCGACCCGTTCGGCGGCCTCGGCGACCTGCTCGCCCGCCGGCTGCGCACCCCGGGCGCGGCGGCGGACTCCTTCGCCGACGACCCGCTGCGGATGCTGCGCGCGGTGCGCTTCGTCGCCCAGCTCGGGCTCACCCCGGACGACGACGTGGTCCGCGCGATGACCGACATGTCGGGGGAGCTGGCGCGGATCACCCCGGAGCGGGTGCAGGCGGAGCTGTCCAAGACGCTGCTGCAGGACAGCCCCCGCGCGGCGCTGGAGCTCTTCGTCTCCACCGGCCTGGCCGACGTCGTGCTGCCCGAGCTGCCGGCGCTGCGGATGGAGATCGACGAGCACCACCAGCACAAGGACGTCTACTCCCACTCGCTGACCGTGCTCGACCGGGCGATCGCGCTGGAGAAGGCCGATCCGGACGCGGAGTCGCCGGACCTCGTGCTGCGGCTGGCGGCGTTGCTGCACGACGTCGGCAAGCCCGCCACCCGCCGGCACGAGCCGCGCGGCCGGGTCTCCTTCCACCACCACGAGGTCGTCGGCGCGAAGCTGGTGCGCAAGCGGCTGACCGCGCTGCGCTACCCCAAGGACGTCGTCGAGGCGGTCGCCCGGCTGACCTTCCTGCACCTGCGGTTCCACGGCTACGGCCGCGGGGAGTGGACCGACTCCGCGGTGCGCCGCTACGTCACCGACGCCGGCGACCTGCTGTCCCGGCTGCACAAGCTGGTCCGCTCGGACTGCACCACCCGCAACCGGCGCCGCGCCGCCGCCCTCTCGGCCACCTACGACTCCCTCGAGCGGCGGATCGCCGAGCTGTCGGCGGCCGAGGACCTCGCGCGGGTGCGGCCCGACCTGGACGGCAACGCGATCATGGAGATCCTGGGCATCCCGCCAGGCCGCGAGGTCGGCGAGGCGTGGACGTACCTCAAGGACCTCCGCCTGGAGCGCGGCCCGCTCGGGCCCGACGAGGCCGAGGCCGAGCTGCGCGCCTGGTGGGCCGCCCGCTCCTGACTCCCCCGCTCGGGTGTGCCCTCCGCCCGCGCCCCTCCCCGCGCCCCGCGTCCGCCGGTAGGACGGACGGCCGGACCGCGAACGGGGGAACGGGTGCACGGGGGAACGCAGGACGGGCGTGCCGTGCGTGCGCCGTGGCCCTCGCAGTGGCCCTCGCAGTGGCCCTCGCAGTGGCCCTCGGAGCGGCCCCCGGGGTGGCCCTCGGAGCCGCCGCCCGGCCTCCCCGCCTCACCCACCGGACGCGTGCCGCAGTGGGTGCTCGACCAGACGGCCGGCCGCCCCGCCGACCCGCTGCCGTGGCGCGCCTGGGAGGGCGGGCCGCCGCCCCCGCGCCGCCGCTCCCCCGCCGTCCGCGGGGTGCTGGCCGTCGTCCTGGTGCTCGCGCTCGGCCTGGGCGCCGCGGTCCTGGCCGGCCCGCGCCCGTGGCCCTGGGAGTCCTCCTCCGGCTCCGCCGTGGCCGCCAGCCCCGCGGTCCCGGTGGACCGGCCCACACCCGGGCGCGAGGCGGCGGGCTCCCCGCTCGGCACGCCGCCGCCGGCCCCGGTCGGCGGCACCTTCGAGTTCGTCGAGCACCAGGCCGACGGCGTCACTCCGGTCGCCTACGACCCGTGCCGCCCGGTCCACTGGGTCATGCGGCCCGACGGCGCGCCGCCGGGCGCCGCCGGGCTGGTCGAGGAGGCGCTGGCCCGGGTGTCGGCCGCCACCGGCCTGCGGTTCGTCTCCGACGGCACCACCGACGAGGGGTACACCGACGACCGGGCGGTGTACCAGCCCGGCCGCTACGGCGACCGCTGGGCGCCGGTCCTGGTCAGCTGGGCCACCCCGGAGGAGGTGCCCGGCCTCGGGGGCACCGTGGCCGGCCTGGGCGGCAGCCAGGCGGCCGCCGCGGCCGGCGGGCCGTGGGTGTTCGTCACCGGCGCGGTGACCATCGACGCCGGCTGGGCCGGTGGCGCCGCGGGGTCCCCCGAGGGCCGGGCCGCGGTGCGCGCCGTCCTCATGCACGAGTTCGGGCACGTGCTGGGCCTGGACCACGTCGACGACCCGGCCGAGCTCATGGCCCCGCGCAACGACGGCCAGGTGGACTTCGGCCCCGGCGACCTCGCCGGCCTGGCGCAGCTGGGCCGCGGCGCCTGCGAGCCGGACCTCTAGACCCGCGCCGGCTCCGCGCCGCGCCGCAGGAACGCCACGGCGGTCAGCCCGTACACGGCGCCGACGGCGACCAGCACCGGCACCGAGACCCCCGAGGCCGGCAGCACCAGTGCCCCGGCCACGAGCGCGGCGACGTAGGTGACGTTGACCAGGGTGTCGTAGACGGAGAACACCCGCCCGCGGACGTCGTCGGCGAGCACCTCCTGCAGCGTCGTGTCGACGCACACCTTCACGCCCTGGGCGACGAAGCCGAGCACGAACCCGCCGGCCACGATCCCCGGCGGCGCGAGGGTCAGCCCGAGCAGCGGCTGCAGCACCGCGCCTGCCACGAGCAGCGACGCCGTCCACCGGCGGCGGCCCAGCCGGCGCACCGCGGCCGGGGTGACCAGCGCCGCGAGCAGCGTGCCCACCGCCCCGGCGCCCACCACCTGCCCCAGGCCGACCAGCCCGCCCGGGAACAGCGGCCCCGACCCCTCCGCCAGCGGGCCGCGGTACAGCAGCAGCGACACCAGCGTCAGCACGCCGTAGCAGACCCGGTGCCCCGAGACGGCCACCAGCGCCGCCGTCGCCGGCGGGTGCGCGGCCACGTCCCGGACGCCGTCGGCCATGCTGCGCAGCACCTGCCGGGCCGTGAGCCGGGCCGACCGGGTGGCGGTGTCGGGACCCAGGTGCGCCCGGGAGAAGCCCGCCACGGCCGCCGCGGCCGCGAGGTAGGGCAGCGCCGCGGACAGCGTCACGGCCGCGTAGCCGGCGTCCCCGGCCGGGGCCATCTGCAGCAGGCCGACCGCGGCCGCCCCGCCGACGACGGTCGCCACCGCCCCCGAGGTCGTCGACAGCGCGTTGGCCGTCACCAGCGCACCGGCGTCGGCGGTGTGCGGCAGCCCGGCCGACAGCGCCGCCAGCACGAACCGGGTGACGGAGAAGACGGCGAGCCCCGCGACGGCGAGCGGCAGGCCGCCGGCCCCGGTGACCACGAGCGCCGCGACGACGGCGACCAGGCCCGCGCGCAGCACGTCGGCGTGCACGAGCACCTGCCGGCGGCTCCACCGGTCCAGCCAGACGCCGGCGAAGGGGCCCAGCACCGAGTAGGGCAGCAGCAGGACCGCGAACCCGGCGGCGACGGCGAGCGGATCGGTGGCCCGCTGCGGGTTGAACAGCACGCTCCCGGCGAGCGATGCCTGGAAGACGCCGTCGCCGAACTGCGCCAGGAGCCGGGTGGCCAGCAGCCGGCGGAAGTCCTCCCGGCCGAGCAGGAGCCGCACGGTCGCAGCGGCCCGCGTCACCGGCTCACCCTACGGTGCGCGCCCGCCCTCCCCCGGGGCCCGGACTGTTGCACACTGGACGGGATGTCTCCGGTGCCCTCACCCGAACCCGAGTCCGGCCCGCCCACCCGGCGGGTCACGGGCCGACGGCGTCCGCCGGTGCCGCGGCTGTCCACCGGCACCCTCGACGACGTCGTCCCCGGCTCGCTGCTCGTGGCCATGCCCGGGCTGACCGACCCGAACTTCGCCGGCACCGTGGTCTACGTGCTCGACCACAACGACAGCGGCACGCTCGGCGTCGTCCTCGGCCGGCCCAGCCAGGTCGAGATCCGCGACGTGCTGCCCGGCTGGTGCGACCTCGCCGTCGAGCCGGGCGTCTTCCACGTCGGCGGCCCGTGCGAGACCGACACCGCGCTGTGCCTGGCCAGCGCCCCCGGCGCGGCCGGTGAGGTCGAGGGGCTGCGGCGGGTGGCCGGCGACGTCCACCTCGTCGACCTCGACGCCGACCCGGGAACCCTGGAGAGCGGCCTGTCCGGCCTGCGGGTGTTCGCCGGCTACGCGGGCTGGTCGCCCGGCCAGCTGGCCGCCGAGGTCGCCGAGGGTGCCTGGGCGTGCGTGCCCGGCACCCCGGGCGACGTGCTCAGCGAGCTGTCCGGACCGCAGCTGTGGCGCGCGGTCCTCGCCCGGCAGACCGGCCGCCTGGCGGTCCTGTCCACGGCACCGGCCGACCCCTCCGCGAACTGACACGCCGCGGGAGCGCGGTCCGGGGCGCGCGCCCCGGCGAGGTCTGGTAGGAATGACCTCGGAGGGGGCGGTCTGGGGAAGAGGCCGCCCCCTCTTCCGTGCCCGGCCCCGGTGAGGTGCCGGAGCGGCCTCCCCGCAGGGTCCCGCCGCGAGCCCGCGAGTGGGGCGGCGAGGTCCTCCGTCAGATCCCGACCGCCGCCGCGACCTCCGGGTGCGATGTCGCGTCCACCGTCTGCCCGTCCTCCGGCAGGGCGATCGTCCGCGGCCCGTGGTCCGACAGCGTCACCGTGACCTCGGTGTCCTGCCCGGGCAGCGGGGTCACGTACTGCAGCAGCAGGCCGGTGCCGTCGTCCACGGTGACCGTCCAGCCGGCGTCGGCCGCGTACACCGTGGCCAGCCGGCGGTCGACCGAGCGCTGACCCTCCCAGGTGTGCTCGCCGCCGCGGAAGGCGGCGGCGTCGTCGGCCTCGGGGGCGCCCAGGTTGAGCACCACGGTCACGAGGACGTCGGTCAGCGGCACCGCGTCGGGCCCGGTCGCCAGCGGGCGGCTGACGAACGGGACGTCGGGCAGGCCCGCGGCGGCGAGGGCGTCCGCCAGCCCGGGGACGTCGCCGAACCAGATGCGGTCCCGGGTGAAGAACAGCGTGCGGGTGTCGTCGGGGCGCCCGTCGCCGTAGGTGGTCACCGCCTGCGCCCGGCCGGCGGAGCCGGTGAGGTCGACCTCGCCGGTGAGGCGCAGCAGGCCGCCGTCGCCGAAGGGCGCGGCGACCTCGACGTCGGCGCCACCCTCCTCCGCGTCCCGCGCCAGCAGGCCGGCGAGCACCTCGGCCTCCTCGGCGGTCACCGGGTCGCCGGGCTGCCGGTCGGCGGGGTCGTCCGAGCACCCGGCCAGCAGGACCGCCAGCAGGACCAGCGCGATCGCGAGCAGGCGGCGCGGCATGGCGGTCAGCGTAGGCAGCCCGGCGGCACCGGGCCCCCGACAGGCCGCAGGCCCGCCCCCCGGGTCGGGGGACGGGCCTGCCGGCTTGCGGGACGCGGTCAGCGCGTCAGCGCTCCACCTCGCCGCGGATGAAGGCCTCGACGGCGTCGCGGGCCTCGCTGTCGCTGTACTGCACCGGCGGGGACTTCATGAAGTACGACGACGCCGACAGGATCGGGCCGCCGATCCCGCGGTCCTTGGCGATCTTCGCCGCGCGGACGGCGTCGATGATGATGCCGGCCGAGTTCGGGGAGTCCCAGACCTCGAGCTTGTACTCCAGGTTCAGCGGGACGTCACCGAACGCGCGGCCCTCCAGGCGGACGTAGGCCCACTTGCGGTCCGACAGCCACGGCACGTGGTCCGACGGGCCGATGTGCACGTTGTCGGTGCCCATGTCGCGGTCGACCTGGCTGGTGACGGCCTGGGTCTTGGAGATCTTCTTGGACTCCAGGCGCTCGCGCTCGAGCATGTTCTTGAAGTCCATGTTGCCGCCGACGTTCAGCTGCATCGTGCGGTCGAGCTGCACGCCGCGGTCCTCGAACAGCTTGGCGAGCACCCGGTGGGTGATGGTCGCGCCGACCTGGCTCTTGATGTCGTCGCCGACGATCGGGACGCCGGCGGCGGTGAACTTGTCCGCCCACTCCTTCGTCCCGGCGATGAACACCGGCAGGGCGTTGACGAACGCGACGCCGGCGTCGAGGGCGGCCTGCGCGTAGAACTCCGCGGCCTGCTGCGAGCCGACCGGCAGGTAGCAGACGAGGACGTCGGCGCCGGACTCCCGCAGCGCCGCGACGACGTCGACCGGCTGCTCGTCGGACTCCTCGATGGTGGCCCGGTAGTACTTGCCCAGGCCGTCGAGGGTGGTGCCGCGCTGCACGGTGACGCCCAGCGGCGGGACGTCGGTGATCTTGATGGTGTTGTTCTCGCTGGCGACGATGGCCTCGGAGAGGTCACGGCCGACCTTCTTGGCGTCCACGTCGAACGCCGCGACGAACTGCACGTCCGAGACGTGGTACTCGCCGAAGCGGACGTGCATGAGGCCCGGGACCGAGGTGGTCTCGTCGGCGTCGCGGTAGTAGTGCACCCCCTGAACCAGCGAGGCGGCGCAGTTGCCGACGCCCACGATGGCGACCTTGACAGCTCCCATGGGTTTCCTCTCTCCCTGGACCGGGTGGTCCGTGTCGCGGGACCGTTCCGGTCCTGGCGGTGGCTGCCGGTCGAGCTGGACAGCCGTGGTGCCTGTTGTGCGGTGTCGCTGGGGTGGGTCCCGCCCGGGGGCGGCCTCACCCCTCGCCGGGCGGCGGGCGCTCACCGCCGGGCCCCGGCTCGGGCCGGCGCCGCTCGCTGTCGATGAGCTCCGACAGCCAGCGCACCTCCCGGTCGACCGAGTCCAGGCCGTGGCGTTGCAGTTCCAGCGTGTAGCGGTCGAGCCGTTCGCGGGTCCGCGCCAGTGAGGACCGCAGGCCGTCACGCTGCCGTTCGACCGTGCGGCGGCGCCCCTCGAGGATGCGCAGCCGCACGTCGGCGGCGGTGTGCCGGAAGAAGGCGAGGTGGACGCCGAAGAGCCTGCCGTCGTCGTACGCCTCGGGACCGGCCTGGCTGACCAGCTCCGCGAAGCGCTCCTTGCCCTCCGCGGTGATCGTGTAGACCACCTTCCCGCGCCGGCCGGTGAGCGGCGGTGCGTCGGCCGGGAGCGGCGCGCGCCGGTCGGACTCGTCGGTGGTGACGAACCCGGCCGCGTGCAACCGCTTCAGCGCGGGATACAGCGAGCCGTAGGAGATGCTGCGCAGGCCCCCCAGCACCTCCGCGAGCCGTTTCCGCAGCTCGTAGCCGTGCATCGGGGACTGCTGCAGCAGTCCGAGGATGGCGAACTCGAGCATCTCGCCCCCCGTCGGCCCCTGCCGTTCGATGTATCGAGACGATACATCGGGAGGTGATCCGGTCGGCAACCCGAGGCCCCTCCTCCACTCGCGGAGGGCGCGCACACGGGGTGACGACGGGCCCGGGCGCCGGCGGACCTGCGTACATTGACGGCCGTGCCCGGACGTCGCTCCGTCGTCGACTACTCGCTGCAGAGGCGGGCCGTCCTGGCGGACGTGCACGCCGGCCGCACCGGGCTGTTCGAGGTCTGCGACGCCAGCCCCTACCTCACCCGCGCCGCGAGGTACCACGGCGAGCAGACCGACGACCCGTGCCCGGTCTGCCGCCGCGAGCGCCTGACGTTGGTCAACTACGTCTACGGTGAGGGGCTGGGCCACGTGTCCGGGCAGGCGAAGACCGAGGCGGAACTCGCCCGGATGGACGCCATGCAGGAGGAGTTCTCCGTGTACACCGTCGAGGTGTGCCGCGGGTGCGGGTGGAACCACCTGGACTGCTCCTACGTGCTCGGGAACGAGCCCGAGCCGGGGCGGCAGCCGCGCCGGCGCCGCCGCGCTGCCACGGACTAGGACCGCCGGGCGCACGGTTGCACACCGGCGGACCCGTCCGTCACACCCGTCCCGGGAGGACGGTGCGCCTGCGCGTCCTCCCCGGTCACCACAGCCAACGACGCCACGCTGGGCCGGACCCGATCCGCCCACCGACACCCGAGGAGGGGCTGCCTGGTGCCTCCCCACGACGAGACCACGCCGGTCGGGCCGTCCGGCGGCCCGCCGCGGCGCCCGCCGGCCGCCCGGGCGACCGGTGGCTCCGGATCCGCCGGCCGCGGCCGCCCGACGGCCACGCGGTCGGGGGGCTCCGGCGGCTCGCGTCCCGGCGGCTCCCGGCCCACCGGTGCACGTCCCGCGGGCGGCAAGCCCGGCGGCGGCAAGAAGGCGCGCACGAAGAAGCAGCGGCGCCGCCGCCGGCTGAAGGTCGCCCTCGGCACCCTGCTCGGCCTGCTGGTGCTGCTCGGTGTCTTCGTCGGCGTCGTCTACGCGACCACCGAGGTGCCCGACCCGAGCTCGGTGCAGCGGTCGCAGACGACGGTCGTGTACTACGCCGACGGCACCACCGAGATGGCCCGCCTCGGCGACACCAACCGGCGGGACGTCACGCTCGACCAGGTCTCGGAGGCCGCGCGCAACGCGGTGCTCGCCGCGGAGAACCGGAATTTCTACTCCGACCCGGGCATCTCCTTCACCGGCATCGTCCGGGCGGCGTGGAACAACCTCACCGGCGGCTCGACGCAGGGCGGCTCCACCATCACGCAGCAGTACGTGAAGAACGCCATCCTGCAGAACTCCGACCAGACGTTCAGCCGCAAGTTCCAGGAGCTGTTCCTGGCGATCAAGCTGGACAACAACCACTCGAAGGACGAGATCCTCGAGAACTACCTCAACACCATCTACTTCGGCCGCGGCGCCTACGGCATCGAGGCGGCGGCCAACACCTTCTTCGGCGTACCGGCCGCCCAGCTGACCCCGCAGCAGGGCGCCGTGCTCGCCGTCCAGATCCGCAGCCCCAGCTCCTACGACCCCGAGTCCAACCCGGAGGGCGCGCAGGACCGCTGGGGGCTGGTCCTCGACGCGATGGTCGAGGAGGGCTGGATGACGCAGGCCGACCGCGACGCGTCGGTCTACCCGCCGGTGCTGCCCAAGCCGCAGTCCTCGTCCCTGGGGACCCCGACCGGCCCCGAGGGCCTGGTCGTGTCGCAGGCGATCTCCGAGCTCGAGGCGCGCGGCTACACCGAGGAGCAGATCCAGGCCGGCGGCCTGCGGATCACCACGACCGTCGACAAGGCCACCCAGGACGCGGCGCTGGCCGCGGTGAACGAGGTCATGGACGGCGAGCCGCGGGAGACGCTGCGCCAGGCGCTGGTCGCCGTCGACCCGCGGACCGGTGGGGTGCGCGCCTACTACGGCGGTGACATCGGCGCCGGTGAGGGCGCGGTCGACTACGCGCAGGCCCGCCGCCAGCCCGGCTCGTCGATGAAGCCCTACGTGCTGGCCACCGCGCTCGACCAGGGGATCAGCGTCACCTCGCGCCGGGACGGCAGCTCGCCGCAGACCTTCCCCGACCGCGACGCCCCGGTGCGCAACTCCGGCGGCGCCTCCTGCCCGGCCTGCACCCTGGTCGAGGCGATGACCCGCTCGCTGAACACGACGTTCTACGGGCTGGCCTACGAGGTGGGCCCGGAGAACGTCCGCGAGACGGCGCTGGCCGCGACCGGCATGCCCGAGACCTGGCCGGCCACCGGCTCGCTGCTCGACGACAAGACGACGCTGGCCGCCCCCGAGTCCGGGGTCACCGGCTCCTCGATCGGCATCGGCGAGTACGAGATGCGCCCGATCGACCAGGCCGTCGGCTTCGCCACCTTCGCCAGCGGCGGCGTGCGGCACGACGCGTTCTTCGTCAGCCGGGTCACCGACAGCGAGGGCACCGTCCTGCTGGAGAACGGCGCCCCGGCCGGTGAGCGGGTCATGAGCGAGGACGTCGCGAACGACACCACCTTCGCGCTCGAGGGCGTCGCCCAGTACTCGCGCCGGGCGCTCGACGACGGCCGCGAGGTGGCGTCCAAGACCGGCACGCAGGGCATCGACGCCGACGACAACTCCGACGCCTGGATGGTCGGCTACACCCCGTCGCTGTCGACGGCGGTGTGGATGGGCACCGACGGCTACCAGCCGATCCGCAACTCCGACGGCGCGATCATCTACGGCTCCGGCCTGCCGGGCGCCATCTGGCAGGAGTTCATGGACACCGTGCTCGCCGGCACCCCGGAGGAGGACCTGCCCGACCGGCCGGTCATCCGCGGGGACACGGGCGAGGGCGTCCCGGCGCCGGAGACCCAGGCGGCTCCGACGACGCAGTCCGCGCCGACGACGCAGTCCGCGCCGACGACGGAGCCGACGCCCACCACCCCGGCCACGCCGACCGAGACCGCGCCGCCGGACGACGGGACGACCGAGGAGGAGCCGAACGACCCGTCGGTGCCCACGGTGCCGACCCCGCCGCCGTCGCCCGTCACCCCTCCCCCGGCGGGCGGCCAGCCGACCGGGCCGCCGACGCAACCCGGTCAGCCGGCACCCACGACCGCGCAGCAGCCCCAGCTGACCGGCTGACCCCACCCGGCAGACTGACTGGGTGAGCTCCTCCCCCACGGGCCCGTCCGCCCCGGCCGACCAGCCGGCGGACGGGCCCGCGGCGTCTCCGGCGTCCGCGGCCCCGGCACCGGCGGCCCCGCCACCGGCGCCCGCGGGGCGGCCCGACCGGGTGGTGCCGACGTGGTCGGACCCGGTCGCCGCGCAGGCCAGCGAGGCGGTGGGCGGGCCGTGGGGGCGGCACGCGGTGACCGGCCGGGCGCTGTTCTGGACGCCGCTGCGGATCTGCCTGCTCTACGCCACCGTGGTCCTGGCGGCCGCGTGGCTCAAGCAGGCGCCCTGCGCCGACGGCAACTGGGCCGGGTCGGTGCAGTACACCCACTTCTGCTACTCCGACACCGTCCCGCTGTTCACGCTGCACGGCCTGGACGCCGCCGCGGTCCCCTACCTCGACTCGGCCGTCGAGTACCCGGTGCTCACCGGCGCCTTCACGGCCCTGGCCGCGCTGCTCGGGCGGGCCTACGGCGACCTCGCGACGGCGGCCGGTCTCCTGCCGCAGGTCCCGCCCGTGCAGGCCTACTACGTGGCGACCTGCCTGCTGCTGACCCTGTGCGCGTTCCTCCTCGTCCGGGAGGTGCTGGCGCTGGCCGGGCACCGGCCGTGGGACGCCGCGATGGTCGGGCTGTCCCCGCTGCTGCTCGTGCACGCCTTCACGAACTGGGACCTGTTCGCCGTCGCGCTGGCCACCGGCGGGCTGTGGGCGTGGGCGCGCAGCCGGCCGGTGCTCGCCGGCGTGCTGCTCGGCCTCGGTGTCGCCGCGAAGTTCTACCCGCTGCTGCTGCTCGGGGCGCTGTTCCTGCTGTGCCTTCGGGCCGGGCGCGTGCGCGAGTGGCTGCGCGCCGCCGTCGCCGCCGGGGCCGCGTGGCTCGCCGTCGACCTGCCGGTGGCGCTGCTCGCGCCGGAGAACTGGTCGCTGTTCTTCCGGCTCAACACCGCCCGCCCGGCCGACCCGGACAGCATCTGGAACATCCTGATCACCGCCTCCGACGGGCGGTTCCTCGACGGCCCGCTGCCCGAGGGGACGCCGCCGGTGCTGCTCAACACCGTCGTCGCGGTCTGCGTGCTGCTGGTCTGCGCCGGCCTGGGCTGGCTGGTGCTGCGCGCCCCGGTGCGGCCGCGCGTGGCCCAGGTCGCCTTCCTGCTGGTCGCGGCGTTCCTGCTGGTCACCAAGGTGTGGAGCCCGCAGTACTCGCTGTGGCTGCTGCCGCTGGCGGTGCTGGCCCGGCCGCGCTGGCGCTCGCTGCTGCTCTGGCAGGCCGCCGAGGCGGTGCTCTGGGTGGTGCGGATGCTCTGGTACCTCGGCACCGAGGACCGCGGCGTCGGCGTCGAGTGGTTCTTCCTCGCGGTGACCGTGCGGGACCTCGCCGTCGTGGTGCTCATGGGCCTGGTCGTCCGCGACGTGCTGCACCCCGACGGCGACGTCGTCCGCACCAGCTGGCCCGGCGTCGACGACCCGGCCGGCGGCCCGCTGGACGGCGCCCCCGACCGGCTCACCCTGCGCCGGCGGGTGCCCGCCTAGCCGCGCAGCGCCGCGCGGACGAGCGCGACCTCCTCGGCGTGCGCGGCGGCGTCCCCGGGCGTCTCCAGGACGACGGGGCAGTCGGCGGCGCGTGCGACCTCGAGCAGCAGCTCCAGCGGGATCTCCCCCTCGGTCAGCGGCGCGTGCCGGTCGCGGCCCGAGCCGTGCGGGTCGCGGCTGTTGTTGAGGTGCACGAGGTCGACCCGGCCGGTGGTCGAACGGACGTCGGCGACGGCGGTGGCGAGGTCCCAGCCGGCGGCCCAGGCGTGGCAGGTGTCGAGCACGAAGCCCGCGCCGAACTCCCCGACGGCGTCCCACAGCCGGGCCACCGCGCCGAGCTCGCGGGCCATCGCGTTGTCGCCGCCGGCGGTGTTCTCGATGAGCAGCGGCAGCGGGAAGCCGCCGTCCTCGGCCTGCCGCGCGAACGTCTTGCGCCAGTTGTCGACCCCGGCGGCCGGGTCGTCCTTGGCGAGCACGTGGCCCCCGTGCACGACCATCCCGCGGGCGCCGATCGCCGCCGCCGCCCGCGCGTGCACCGCGAGGGTCTTGCGGCTCGGGATGCGGATCCGGTTGTTGGTCGAGGCCACGTTGAGCACGTACGGCGCGTGCACGAAGACGGCGACGTCGGAGGCCAGCAGGTCCTCGGCGTCCGGGCGCGGCGGCGGCGCCTTCCAGCCCTGCGGGTCGCCGAGGAAGACCTGCACGCCGTCGGCGTCCATCTCCGCGGCCCGGGCCAGCGGCCCGCCCGCGTCCAGCTCGTTGTCCTCGGTCAGGCCGGGGCCGACGTGTACGCCGATCGGGTGCTCCGCCACCCCGGCGACAGTAGTTCCGCCCCGGACGGGGACCCACCCGTATCGCGCAGGTCACGTCCTCGTTGGGACACGTGGCGGCGGACACGCGCGGGTGGTGGCGTGCGCCGTGACACGGGGACGCGGGCGGAGGGGACGCAGGGGATGACGACGGGGACGGCGGCCACCGGCACGACGCGGCGGGCCGCGCGGCGGTTCCTGGCCGCGCTCGCGCTCGTGGTGGCCGCCGTCCTGGGCGGCGCGGTCCTGCTGCCGCCCGCCGCGGGCGCCGCCCCGTCGGCCACCGTCGACATCCGCGACCTCACCCCGCCGCTGGTGTCGGTCGACCCGGGCGGGACGGTCACCTTCACCAACCGGATCGAGCCGAAGACGGTGCAGGTCGGCGGCGGCGGGCTGCTGCCTTCGCTGGTCACCGTGCAGGTGTTCACCGACGTCACGCTGGGCCTGCCGTCGGGCCCGGAGCCGCTGCCGGAGGACGCCGGCGTCACCGAGCGCTTCGACACCACCTGCCTGACCTGCACGATCACCTACACGTACCGGGTCGTCGTCCCGAACACCTCGATCGTCGGGAGCGCGCTGAACACCGTGACCACCCGGGCGCTGAGCACGCTGCCGCAGACCCAGCCGGTCACCTACGACGGCCGGCAGACGACGGTGCAGATCGGCGTCCCGACGCCGTTCCTCGTCACCACGCTGCTGCCGCTGCCGGACCTGCCCTCGGTCGGCCTGCCGCGGCTGCCGACCGTGGACGTCCCGCTGCCCTCCCTCCCGTCGCTCCCGGCGCCGGCCCCCACCGGCCCCACCGCGCCGCAGGCCCCGGCCGCCGCCCCGGAGGCCCCCGCGGCCGCCCGGGGGGTCGACGGCGACGCCTACTCCTACGACCTCGGCGGCGGCGCGGCGCGGATGGCGCCCTCCGGCGGCGGGTCCGCGGCCTTCGACCCGTCGCGGCTGGCCGGCTCCCCGTCGGGCACCGCGTCCGGCAGCGGCGGCACCGACGGCTCCGGCGGGGTCGCCGGCGGCCGCGACGGTGCCGCGGTGCCGGTCTCCGGCGGGCTCGGCGGGCTCGACGGCGGCGCGCTCGACGAGGAGAGCAGCACGGTGAGCGCCGACGGCGCCCCGTCCGGCCCGGCCCTGCCGCCCGCCGCGCCGGTCGCCGTCGTCGCGCTGGCCGGCAGCACGGCCGCGCTGGTCCGCACCTCCCGGGCGGTCCGCTCCCGCTGACCCCGGCGGGGGCCGGCGGCCGCGCTGGTACCCTCGGGGGGCGCGTCCCGTGTGCCGTCCGAGGCAGGCAGGGCGCGCGACGCGTGTACGACCCTCCTGCTGCAGACGTCCTGCAGCCGCCCAGACCAGAGGAGGTGGGGTTCTCCGTGCGTCACTACGAACTGATGGTCATCCTCGACCCCGACCTGGAGGAGCGCACGATCGCTCCCTCCCTCGACCGGTTCCTGACCGTCGTCACCAACTCCGGTGGCACCGTCAAGACCGAGATCTGGGGCCGGCGCCGCCTGGCCTACGAGATCAAGAAGCACGTCGAGGGCATCTACGCCGTCGTCGACATCCAGGCCGAGCCCGCCGCGGTCGCCGAGCTCGACCGTCAGCTCAACCTGAACGAGTCGGTCCTGCGGACCAAGCTGCTCCGGCCCGAGGTCCACTGACCATGGCCGGCGAGACCGTCATCACCGTCATCGGCAACCTGACCTCCGACCCGGAGCTGCGGTTCACGCCGTCGGGGGCCGCGGTCGCCAACTTCACGGTCGCCTCGACGCCGCGCACCTTCGACCGGCAGTCGCAGGAGTGGAAGGACGGCGAGGCGCTGTTCCTCCGCTGCAACGTCTGGCGGCAGGCGGCCGAGAACGTGGCCGAGTCCCTCACCCGCGGTTCGCGGGTCATCGTCTCGGGGCGCCTCAAGCAGCGCTCGTTCGAGACGAAGGAGGGCGAGAAGCGCACCGTCGTCGAGCTCGAGGTCGACGAGATCGGCCCCTCACTGCGCTACGCCACCGCGAAGGTCACCCGGGCCTCCCGCGGTGAGGGTGGCGGCGGCGGTGGCGGTTTCGGCGGCGGTGGCGGTGGCGGCGGTTTCGGCGGCGGCGCGAGCGACCCGTGGTCGACGCCCGCCGGCCCGTCCGACGAGCCGCCCTTCTGAGAAAGGACCCCCTCGCTCCCCACGCCTCGCTCCGCTCGGCGCGGGCCCCTGCGAGGGGGCCGGTCCATCACCTCACCACGCTCTAGCCGTACCTGGAGAACCCAGTGCCCAAGCCCCCCGTGCGCAAGCCCAAGAAGAAGGTCTGCCAGTTCTGCAAGGACAAGGCGACCTACATCGACTACAAGGACACGACGCTGCTGCGGAAGTTCATCTCCGACCGCGGCAAGATCCGTGCCCGCCGCGTGAGCGGCAACTGCAGCCAGCACCAGCGGGACGTCGCCACGGCCGTCAAGAACAGCCGTGAGATGGCCCTGCTGCCCTACACCTCGACGGCGCGCTGACCATGAGCACGATGAAGCTGATCCTGACGCAGGAGGTCACCGGTCTCGGGTCCTCCGGTGACACCGTCGAGGTCAAGGGCGGCTACGGCCGCAACTACCTCCTGCCCCGCGGCCTGGCCATCGTCGCCACCCGCGGTGCCGAGAAGCAGGTCGAGTCGCTGCGCCGGGCGCGTGCCGCCCGCGAGGTGCGGTCGCTCGAGGAGGCCCAGGCCGTGGCCGGCCGCCTCTCCGGCCTGACCGTCCGGGTGCCCGCCCGCTCCGGCGACGGCGGCCGCCTGTTCGGCCGCGTCACCACCGCCGACGTCGCCGCGGCCGTCACGGCCGCCGGCGGCCCGGAGCTGGACCGCCGCCGCATCGAGCTGCCGAGCAGCATCAAGACCACCGGCAAGCACACCGTCACCGTGCGGGTGCACCCGGAGGTCACGACGACCCTCCCCATCGAGGTCGTCGCCGGCTGAGGAGGCCGCAGCACCGCCCGCGAGGGGCGTCGGACACCCGTCCGGCGCCCCTCGCGGCGTCTCCGGGGCCGGACCGCGTCCTCCGTCGTCCCGGACCCCCCGACGGCGCGGGGCGGCGCCGGACGCACCCCGGACGGCGGCCGTCGTGGACGCGTCCCGGCCGGCCGCCGGGCGGCTGTGACGGCTGCGCCGGACGGGACGACACGACACGCCCGGAGCCCCCGGCGCGCCGACTTTCTCGTGTCCACAGCCGGTGGGTGGCCGCGGCGCAGGTGACGCCCGCGGGACCGCGGCACGACGGGCCGGTGTCCTCCCCGTCTCCACATGTCGACTCCGGCTGTCCACCGACTTGTCCACAAGTTGTGCAGAACGCGGCCCACACGGGTGTTGGACGGGTCCGTCCCCGCTTCCTAACGTCGTCTCCTGCGCCGGACCTCCGCGAACTGTCGGTGGCTCCGGGTAGTGATGTCCTCGAACGCGTGTTCGAGCGGCACGCGAGGCGTCCTGGTGCTTCCCCCACCGGGCCCCGGCCGGGCGGCCGGGGTCTGTACGCGCGCGCGTGCCCCGAGAGAGGGAGGTACCCAGGTGGCGGTGGCCGACGACTTCAGCCGGCCGCAGGCGACGGCGCCGGAGTACGACCGGCAGCCGCCGCAGGACGTCGCGGCCGAGCAGTCGGTGCTGGGCGGCATGCTGATGAGCAAGGACGCCATCGCCGACGTCGTGGAGCAGCTGACCGGCAACGACTTCTACCGGCCGGCGCACCAGTTGATCTACGACTGCATCCTCGACCTGTACGGCCGGGGTGAGCCGGCCGACGCCATCACCGTCGCCGCGGAGCTCAACCGCACCGACCAGCTGTCCAAGATGGGCGGCGCGGTCTACCTGCACACGCTCATCGCCTCGACGCCGACGGCGGCCAACGCGGGCTACTACGCCCAGATCGTGGCCGAGCAGGCCACCCTGCGCCGCCTGGTCGAGGCCGGCACCCGCGTGGTGCAGCTGGGCTACGGCGCGGCCGGTGGGCGGGGCGACGTCGACGACATCGTCGACCGCGCGCAGCAGGAGATCTACGAGGTCACCGAGAAGCGGATGAGCGAGGACTACTCGCGCCTCGAGGACGTCCTGCAGCCGACGATGGACGAGCTCGACGCCATCGCCTCCCGCGGCGGCACCGCCCGCGGCGTGCCCACCGGCATCCGCGACCTCGACGAGCTGACCAACGGCCTGCAGGCGGGCCAGATGGTCGTCATCGCCGCCCGGCCCGGTGTGGGCAAGTCGACGCTGGGTCTGGACATCGCGCGGTCGGCCACCGTCAAGCACCACATGCCGGCCGTCATCTTCTCGCTCGAGATGAGCAAGCACGAGATCACCATGCGTCTGCTGTCGGCCGAGGCGAAGGTGCCGCTGCACCACATGCGCGCCGGCACGCTGTCCGACGAGGACTGGTCGAAGCTGGCCCGCCGGATGGGCGAGGTGGCCGACGCCCCGCTCTACATCGACGACTCGCCCAACATGACGATGATGGAGATCCGGGCCAAGGCACGGCGGCTCAAGCAGCGCAACGACCTCAAGCTCGTGGTCATCGACTACCTCCAGCTCATGACGTCGGGCAAGCGCGTCGAGAGCCGCCAGCAGGAGGTCTCGGAGTTCTCCCGCGCGCTGAAGCTGCTGGCGAAGGAGCTCGAGGTCCCGGTCATCGCGATGTCGCAGCTCAACCGCGGGTCCGAGCAGCGTCAGGACAAGAAGCCGATGCTGTCGGACCTCCGTGAGTCCGGCTCGATCGAGCAGGACGCCGACATGGTCATGATGATCCACCGCGAGGACATGTACGAGAAGGAGAGCCCGCGGGCCGGCGAGGCCGACATCATGCTGGTCAAGCACCGCAACGGCCCGACGGCCAACGTCACCGTCGCCTTCCAGGGCCACTACAGCCGCTTCGTCGACATGGCGAACTGACCGGCCGCGCCGATGCGCAGGAGGGCCCGGGACCGTCGTGGTCCCGGGCCCTCCGTGCGTCCGCGGCGCTGCCGCGCCGGACCTCGGACCCCACCGACGAGATCGACGAGATCCAGGACGTCTGCCGGCGCAGCACCCACGTCCGCACCCGCGAGGCGATCGAGGCCGCGGCCGCCCGGACGTGACGGCCCCGTCCGGGGCCGGGAGGGCGTCCTCCCGGCATCCCGGGCGGGGACGGACCGGTCCTGACCTGCGACTTCCCGTGATCGTCTTGTGATCCGAGTCACCGGAGACTAGGAAGAGGCGCCCCCTTTCCTCCCACCTGGAGACGCCTTGCAGCAACGACGCTGGCACCGCGCGACGACGTCGCTCGTCGGTGCGCTGGCCTTCACGGCCGCCCTCTCGGTCACCGCGCCCCCCGCACTCGCCGACCCGCAGAAGGCCGAGCCGGTCTCGGTCTTCCCGTCCGACACCCTCACCGTGCGCGACCCCGCCCAGCTGACCGGGCGGCGGGTGGACCTGCCGACGTCCGGCTGCGGCGCGCCGATCAGCTGCGGCCTGGTCCAGCAGCTCAACCAGCTCGACGGCTTCGACCTGGACCCGCGGCTGGCGATCCGCTTCAGCGAGCCGGTCGACGTGGCCACCGCCGCCGCGCAGATCACGGTCCAGGAGGACCGCGGCGGCTGGCGGACCGGCGTCGACCGCGTCGTGTGGGACCCGGCGACCAACACGCTCTACGCCCACCCGGCGCAGCAGCTCGCGCCCGGCACGACCTACCGGGTCAAGGTCCAGGGCGGCCCGACCATCAAGGCCGCCCAGGACACCTTCACCACGTTGTCGGCCACCGACGGGCTGCAGGACCTGCAGCGGCAGATCGACAGCGGCAGCGCCTTCCGCGCCGTCGGGATCGACCGCCCGGGCCTGCAGGTCCAGGGCGTCTTCCCCGCCGCCGGGACGACGGTGAAGTGGGCCACCGACCGCGGCGTCACCGACCCCGCGGCGACCGACGTGCCCGTCCCGACGGCGGCCCTCGGCGGCTCGATCGTCTTCGGCACGTTCCAGGCGCCGTCCTGGCTCACCCCCGACGTCACGATCCCCCAGACGCCGACGCGCGACGGCGGCCCGCGGCCGGTCGAGGCCGAGCGGCTGCCCTTCGTCGCCGTCCTGCCGCCCGGGCAGGCCCCGGCCGGCGGCTGGCCGGTCGCGGTGTTCGGCCACGGGTTCACGAGCTCGACCAACGCCGTGTTCCTCGCGGCCGTGGAGAACGCGAAGAACGGCATCGCCACCATCGGCACGAACGTGGTCGGCCACGGCTTCGGCCCGGACAGCGCCTGGCAGGTGACCAGCGGCGGCACGACGACGACCATCCCCGCCCACGGGCGCGGCATCGACCAGGACCGTGACGGGGACGTCGAGTCCAGCGAGGGCTCCTCGGCCACCGGTGCGGCCGCGGCCCAGTCCTCCCGGGACGCGCTGCGGCAGACCGTCGCGGACAACATGACGCTGATCCGCTCGCTCGGCGGCACCGACGTCGACGGCAACGGGACGCCGGACCTGTCCGGCCGGGGCGTCACCTACTTCGGCCAGAGCTTCGGCGGCATCTACGGCACCATGCTGACCGGCGTCGACCGGGCGGTGACCCGCTCCGTGCTCAACGTCCCCGGCGGTCCGATCAGCGAGATCGCCCGGCTGTCGCCGGCGTTCCGCCCGCTCACGGCGGCTGCGCTCGGTGCGGCCGGCCTGCTCAACGGTGGGGTCGGCGGCTTCACCGAGCAGATGCCGCTGCGCGGTGAGGGTCCGGTGACGCTCACCGCGCCGAAGGCCGCGGAGATCCAGGAGTACCTGGCCCGGTCCACCTGGCTCTCCCGTCCGGGCAGCCCGGAGACCTTCGCGCCGCTCATCGACCCGCAGCGGGCGCTCGTCCAGGTGGCCTTCGGCGACCAGACGGTGCCCAACCCGACGTCGTACACGCTCGTCGACGCCGGGCACCTGTGGTCGCGGACCAGCCTCTACCGCAACGACAGGGCGGGGGCGACACGGCTGCCCAACCCGCACTCGTTCCTGCTCGTGGTGACCAACCCGGCCGCCATCCAGGGGCAGGCGCAGGTGGCGGCCTTCCTGGGCCGGGGTGAGGTCATCGACCCCGATGCTGCGGGCGACGTGTGGGAGGTCCCGGTCGTCGACCCGCGGGTCCTGCTCCCGCTCAACTTCTGACGGTCGGCCGACGCACGAGGGGCCCGGGACGGCGATCCGTCCCGGGCCCCTCTCCGTGTGCCGTCAGGCGGCGGCGGCCATGGCGGCCTGCTCCCGGATGAGCCGGCGGCGGACCTTCGGCTCCCCGGTGGTCATCTTCCAGAGCTTGGCCAGCTGCGAGGGCAGGTTGCGGGCGTTCGTGTTCGCCAGCCAGCCGTTCGGCAGCGAGAGCCGGATGATCTTGTGCCAGGCCGAGCCGACCTGCTTCGGCAGCGGCGCCGTGTGGTAGTTCAGGCCGTAACGGTCGAACAGGTCACGGATCTTCGGGGCGATCTCGGCGTACCGGTTGCTCGGCAGGTCCGGGAACAGGTGGTGCTCGATCTGGTGGGACAGGTTCCCGGTCAGGATGTGCATCGCCTTGGAGCCGGAGATGTTGGCCGAGCCGAGCATCTGCCGCAGGTACCACTCGCCGCGGGTCTCGCCGTCGATGGACTTCTTCTCGAAGGTCTCGACGCCCTCGGGGAAGTGCCCGCAGAGGATCACCGAGTTCGACCACAGGTTCCGCACGATGTTGGCGGTGAAGTTCGCGGCCAGGGTGGCCAGGAAGTTCGGGCCCGACAGCAGCGGGTGGATGACGTAGTCCTTGCGCACCTGCCGGCCGATCTTGACCAGCACCTGCTTGGCCCGCCGGCGGAACTCCGGGTCGCCGGTCTGCTTCTTGGCGATGACGGCGCCGAGCTCGAGGTCGTAGGCCGCGATCCCGTACTCGAAGAAGCAGGCGTTGATGAAGCTCCACAGCGGCTGGCCGAGGTACATCGGCGTCCACGGCTGGTCCTCGTCGACGCGCATGATGCCGTAGCCGAGGTCGTTGTCCTTGCCGATCACGTTCGTGTACGTGTGGTGCAACTCGTTGTGCGAGTGCTTCCACTGCTCGGCCGGGCTGGCCATGTCCCACTCCCACGTCGTGGAGTGGATCTTCGGGTCGCGCATCCAGTCCCACTGCCCGTGGAGGATGTTGTGCCCGATCTCCATGTTCTCGAGGATCTTGGCGATCGACAGGCCGATCGTCCCGGCGATCCAGGCCGGCGGGAAACCCGAGGCCAGCAGCACGGCGCGGCTGCCCAGCTCGATCTTGCGGTGCACGTCGATGACCTTGCGGATGTAGCGCGCGTCGGCCTCGCCGCGGCTGTCCATCACGCCCTGGCGGATCTCGTCGAGCTCCTTGCCGATGAGCTCGACGTCCTCGGGGGTGAGGTGCTCGATCGGGTTGACGTCCTTCTTCTGCAGAGCGGTCATGCGGTGCGTCTCCTCGGGGGTCGAGCGGGTCAGTGGTCGATGTCGCAGGCGCCGGCGGCGGCGCTGATGCAGGTCTGGACGAGGACGCCGTCGCCGGGGGCGGCGGTGGTCACCTCGCCGGTGCGCAGGTCGCGGACGGCGCCCTCCCGCAGCGGGAGCACGCAGCCGTAGCAGATGCCCATGCGGCAGCCGCTGGGCATGAGGACGCCGGCCTCCTCGGCGGCGTCGAGGATCGGGGTGGCGCCGTCGGCCTCGAGCGAGGTGCCCTTCCTGGTGAAGGTGACCGTGCCGCCCTCGCCGGTGACCAGCACCTTGGGGCGGAACCGCTCGGTGTAGAGCCGCTCGGTGAGCCCGGCCGCGGCCCAGTGCTCCTCCAGCGCCTCCAGCATGCCGACCGGGCCGCACGCCCAGGTGTCGCGCTCGGCGAGGTCGGGGACGAGGGCGGCGACGGCCGCGGCGTCGAGCATCCCGGCGGTGTCGGTGTGCTGCTCGACCAGCCGGATCCGGCCGTCGGCGGCGAGCTGCCGCAGCTCGGCGCCGAAGACGACGTCGTCGGGGGTGGGGGCGGAGTGCACGAGCACGACGTCGGTCAGCTCGGGGTGGTTGCGCAGGATGCCCATCACCGGGGTGATGCCGGAGCCGGCGGTGACGAACAGCGCCTTGGCCGGCAGCTGCGCGGGCAGGCAGAAGTCCCCGGTGGCCTGGTCGAGCTGCACGATCGTGCCGGGCCTGGTCCGCCGGACCAGGTGGTTGCTCACCTTGCCGCCGGGGATCGCCTTGACGGTGACGGTGAAGCAGCCGTCGGTGCGGCCGAGGTCGGAGGTGATCGAGTAGGCGCGCCACATCCGGACGCCGTCGACGTCGATGCCGATGCGCACGTACTGACCGGGCCGGTGCGGCTGCCAGTCGGCGCCGGGCCGGATGACCACGGTGGCGGCGTCGCGGGTCTCGGGCACGACCGCCTCGATCCGCCCGCGCAGGTCGGCGCCGGGGCGCAGCGGGTCGACCAGGTCGAGGTAGTCGGCGGGCAGCAGCGGGGTGGTGACGAGTTCGGCGACGCGCAGGACGCGGTCGCGCAGCGCCCTGAGGGCCGGCCGGGCCGGGGAAGGGCGCGGAGCGGTCGCGGTCATGCCCTCACTGTTCCCTGCGGAACGTGCAATCACCTGTGCCCTGGACGTGAACGTTCCGCCGGATACTGTTCGCGGAGGACAATCCGTGTCACGGGGAGGTCACGTGGTCCCCCAGCAGGAGACCTTCGCGCTGCCCGTCGCGGCGGCGATGCGCACCGAGCTGCCGTCGGTCGCCGAGCGGACGGTCGCGGCGATCGTCGTCGAGGTGCCCGGCTACGCCGAGGCCTTCCGCGGGCAGATGGGCCGCAAGATCGAGAACGCCGTCCAGTTGGCCCTCGGCGGCTTCCTCGAGCTCGCCACCGGCGGCGCGGACGCCAGCCGGCCGGTGGACCCGGCGATCGAGGGCGCCTACCTGCTCGGGCGCGGGGAGGCGCGCACCGGCCGGTCGATGGACGCGCTGCTGTCGGCCTACCGGGTCGGCGCCCGGGTGGCCTGGCGGCACCTGAGCGAGACGGCGGTGGCGGCCGGCATGCCCGCCGCGGCGCTGGCCCGCTTCGCCGAGCTGGTGTTCGCCTACATCGACCAGCTCTCGTCGGCGAGTGCCTCCGGGCACGCCGACCAGCTCGCCGCGAGCGGCCGGGTGCGGCGGCGGCACCTGGAACGGCTGGCCGAGCTGCTGGTCACCGGCGCGCCCCCGTACGAGCTGATCACCGCGGCCGAGCGGGCGGACTGGACGCCGCCGCGCACGCTCACCGCCGTCCTGCTGCCCGAGGCCGGCGCCCGCGACGCGACGGCGGTGCTGGACGCGCGCACGCTGCAGGTCGGCGAGGACCTGCCCGGCGCGGAGCCCTCGACCGAGCGGGCGGTGCTGCTGGTGCCCGACGCCGAGGGGTTCGCCCGCGCCTCCCTGCTCACGGTGCTCTCCGGCCGCGACGCCGTCGTGGGGCCGGCGCGGCCGTGGCAGGACGCGCGGTCGTCGTACTCGCGGGCGCTGCGGGCGCTGCAGCTGGGTCTGTCCCCCGACCGCGACGCGACCGTGGACACCGAGCAGCGGCTGGCCGACCTGGTCCTGCGCGCCGACGGCGAGGCGCTGGCCGACCTGCGCGCGCAGGTGCTCGCCCCGCTCGACGGCCTCGGCCCCGGCCCGCGGGAGAAGCTGCTGGAGACGCTGCGCTCGTGGCTGCTGCACCACGGCCGGCGCGAGCAGGTGGCCGCGGAGCTGTTCGTCCACCCGCAGACGGTGCGCTACCGGATGGGGCAGCTGCGGGAGCTGTTCGGGAAGCACCTCGACGACCCGCAGACGGTGCTCGAGCTGACCCTCGCCCTCGGCGCCCGCTGAGGGGTCCCGCCGCGATCCCGGCGTCCTGACCGCGACACGCCGTCCGGCGATGGTCCCGGCGCCGTGATCGCGGGGAACTGGCACGTCGTCCCCAGGGTGCTCCCAGGCGGTCGGCCGAGGCTCGGGTCCACGGCGGCACCCCGCGCCACCGTGGACCCGAGGAGGCTCCCGTGTACCGCAGCACCGAGACCGTCGGCCGGCACGCCTGGGTGCGCACCCCGCGCCGCCCGCTGCCGCCGGAGCTGACCGCCGACGTCGCCGTGGAGGTGACCGCCGCCGCCCTCGCCGAGGCGCCCGGGGCGACCGTCGAGTGGCTGGAGGTCGACGGCGCGGGCCTGTTCGAGGCGCACCTGCGCGGCGCCGACGGCCGGACGCTCGTCGTCCACCTGGACGCCGACCTGCGGGTGGTCGGCCGGCTGGCCGAGGTCAGCTGACCCGGAGGACGGCGACGAGGAAGTCCGACCCCGCGGTGAACGGGTGCAGGTGCCAGCTCGACAGGAGCAGGTCCGGCTCCAGCCCGGCGGCGCGGGCGTCGTTGAGGAACGCGTCGAAGGGGTAGTCCCGCCCGGCGCCGAAGCCGACCACCGCCCGGCCGCCGTCGGCCAGGTGGGCGCGGAAGCGCCGCAGCACCTCGACCCGCGTGGACGGCGCCAGGAACGTCACCACGTTGCCGGCGCAGACGATCGCGTCGAACCGGTCGGGCAGGTCGAGCTCGGCGAGGTCGCCCACCAGCCAGCGCGCGCCCGGGTGGTCCTCCTGGGCGGCGGCGATCAGCACCGGGTCGACGTCGACCCCGACGACGTCGTGCCCCGCCGCGGCGAGGTGGCCGCCGACCCGGCCCGGACCGCAGCCGGCGTCGAGCACCCGCGACCGCCGCGGCAGCATCGCGTCGACCAGCCGCGCCTCGCCGACGATGTCCATCCCGCCGGCGGCCAGGTCCTTGAACCGCTTGACGTAGGCCGCCGAGTGACCGGGGTCGGCCCGGGTCATCCGCACCCAGAGGTTCTCGCTCACGGCTCCATCGTCGGGGGCCGCCAGTCCGGCGGGTCGCCCGGGTGCAGCGCGGGGTCGTCGGCGGCCAGGGTCCGCACCGGGCCCGGCGGGGTCAGCGGCCCCTCGAAGCGCACCGTCACCCGGCCCAGCCCGCGGCCCCACACCCAGCCCGGACCCAGCTCGTCGTGCACGACGTCCTGCCCGGGCCACCACCGCCGGTCGGCCGGGCCGGCGACCCGGGCGGCCTGCGCGAGGACGGCGGCGGCCTCCGACTCGTCGGGCGCGTCGGCGTCGTCGTCGGCGAACAGGTCGCCCTGCGCGTACTGGGACAGACCGGAGACGCCGACGCCGAGCAGCCGCAGGCCCCCGCCGGTGCCGGCCTCGACGAGCAGCCGCCGGGCGATCGAGGCCACCTGCCGGGCGTCGTCGGTGGGCTGCGGCAGCGTCTGCGAGCGGGTGAGCGTGGTGAAGTCGTAGCGGCGCAGCTTGAGGGTGACCGTCCGCCCGGACAGCGCCGATGACCGCAGCCGCGCGCCCACCCGCGTGGCCATCGAGTCGATCAGCCGGTTCAGCTCGACGAGGTCGGTGAGGTCCCGCTCGAAGGTCTCCTCGTGCGACACCGACTTGGCCTCGCGCTCGGCCACCACCGGCCGGTCGTCCTCGGCCCGCGCCAGCTGGTACAGCCCGCTGCCGTGCGCCCTCCCGGCCAGCGCGACGAGGTCGGGCAGGGACTTGGCGGCCAGCTGGGCCACCGTCGCGACGCCGACCTGCCGCAGCCGCTCCGCCGTCGCCGGACCCACGCCGCCGAGCCGGGTCACCGGCAGCGGGTGCAGCACGTCCAGCTCCGTGCCGGGCGCGACGACGACGAGGCCGTCGGGCTTCTCGAGGTCGGAGCCGATCTTGGCCATGAGCTTGGAGCTGCCGATGCCCACCGAGCCGGTCACCCCGCCGGTGGCCTCGGCGATGCGGGCCTTGAGCCGGCGGGCCAGCGCGGTGACGCCCTCGACGGACAGGTCGTGCCCGGGACCGGCGGCGAGGTCGACGTAGGCCTCGTCGATCGACACCGGCTCGACCAGGGGCGACAGCTCCCGCAGCAGCTCCATGACGACGTCGGAGGTCCGCCGGTAGGCGCCGAACCGGCCGCCGAGGAACGCCGTCCCCGGCGGGCAGCGGCGCCGCGCCTCCGCCGTCGACATGGCCGAGCGGGCCCCGTACGCGCGGGCCTCGTAGGACGCCGTCGCGACGACGCCGCGCCCGCCGGTGCCGCCGACGACCACCGGCCGGCCCCGCAGCGAGGGCTTGTCGCGCTGCTCGACGGCGGCGAAGAACGCGTCCAGGTCCAGGTGCAGGACGCTCGCCTCCCGCCGCACGCCCCCATCGTCCTACGCCGGGACGACAGGCCCTGGACGCCGGTCCGGCGCAGTCGGATCCTGGCCGGCAGGCACCCGACGGGAGGCCGCCGATGACCGCTCGCGACACCTCGACGACGACGCGGGCACGGGCCGGCGGACCGCGGCACGGTGCGCTGGTCGCCTACCGGCTGGCGCTGGCCCTGCTGCTGCTCGCCGTCGTCGTGCAGTTCTTCCTCGCCGGGCTCGGCGCCTTCGGCGGGGGCTTCGACGCCCACGTGACCAACGGCTACCACGTGATCCCCGCGCTGGCCCTCGTGGTCCTCGTCCTGGGTCCGGTGGCGCGCGTGGGTACCCGGGACGTCGTCCTCGGGATCACCGGCTTCCTGCACACGTCGGCGGTCCGCCGGCTCCGTGCGACTCCAGGGGAGGAGCGCCGCTCGGGACGGTCACCGAGCGGGCCCGCCTAGGTCAGCACCCGGGAGGTGAGCGCGGTGGGCGACCACGTCGACGTCGGAGGACATCCGACGTGGGTCGACGTGCGCGGCCGGCCGGTGGGCGACGCGCAGGTCGTTCTCCTGTTGCACGGTGGTCTCTCGAACTGCGACCTGCTGCTCGACGCGCTCGAGCCGACGCTGGCGGCGCGGTACGCGCTCGTGGCGTTCGACCGTCGCGGACACGGCCGGACCGCCGACACGTCCGAGCCCTTCCACTACGAGGACATGGCCACCGAGACGATCCGCGTCCTCGAGCAGGTCGTGGACCGGCCGGCGCACCTCGTCGGCTTCAGCGACGGGGGCATCGTCGCGATCCTGGTCGCCCTGCGCCGCCCCGACCTCGTCCGCCGGCTCGTGCTCATCGGCGCGAACTTCCACGTCGACGGCCTCCGCCCCCTGGAGCTCGGCGAGGACGGACCCCAGGTGACCGCGATCGCCGAGTCCTACGCGCAGCGGTCCCCCGACGGTGCCGAGCACTTCCCGGTCGTCGTGGAGAAGGGGCTGACGTTGATGCGGAGCGAACCGACCCTGTCCACCGCTGACGTCGCCCGGATCGGCGCCCCGACGCTCGTGATGGCCGGTGATGACGACCTCGTCGAGCTGAGCCACACCTGCGCGCTCTACGAGGCACTGCCGGCGGGCGCGCTGGCCGTCGTCCCCGCTGCCTCCCATCTCGTGCCGGTCGAGAAGCCGGACCTGGTCGCCCGGCTCGTCGACGACTTCCTCGGCAGCGCCTGGCCACCCGCGACGATGATGCCGATCGGACGAGCTCGGGAGGCCGCGCCCGCGCAGCCGTGACCGTCCCCCGTCGGCGGCGGTCAGCCCTCCGTGAGCGCGGCGGGCGGCAGCCAGTCGGCGTCGAGCAGCTCGGCGACCTCCTGCAGGGCCGAGGTGTCCGCGCCCGCCGTCGACCCGCTGACCGCCAGCCGCTCGACCATCACCCGGGCCACCTGCTCCTCGACCGTCCCCTCCGCGTAGGCCACCCGCCACGGCGAGACCTGCCCGTCGCGGTGGGTGCGGCCGGTGACCTGGCGGGCCTGGATGCCGGAGAAGCGCGGCTGGTGGAACAACCCGACCCGCGGGGTGGTCGAGGCGGTCGTGCCGCCGGGCAGCAGCTCGCCGGCGTGCAGGCTGATCGAGGCGGTCACGGTGAACACGCACACCGGCGCCTCGCCGGTCTGGAAGCGCAGCCGCTCGGCCTCGACGTCGAACCGGTCGCGGCCGTAGATCGACGCGACGGCGATGCCGCCGTCCAGCAGCGCCTCGCGGATCGGGTCGGCCGCGGTCTCCACGAACTCCACCGACACCGCGACCTGCCGCTCGGCCTCCACCTGGGCCCGCACCCAGTCGACGGTCGCCTGCGCGCGGATCAGCCCCGCCTTCTGCCGGAACCGCAGCAGCGCGGCGCGGCCGCGGGCGCTCTGCCGGGCCTTCCGGGCCAGCTGCATCTCGGCGCGGAACTCCTGCCACTCCGACTCGTAGGCGCACCTCTCGGCCGGGGTGAGCGCGACCGGCGTCCCGGTCACCGACACCGGCCCCCACGGCGCCGGGCGGTGCAGGGTCGCGGGCGGGTCGGCGTCGGCCAGCCAGCCCTGCAGCCGGGCCAGGTCGGCGCGCCGGGCGTCGGCGTCCTCGGTCCACGCCCAGCCGTAGCGGCCGCGTTCCACGTGGAACCCGTGCTCGGCCAGCTTCGCCGGCAGGTCCGCCCAGGCGCGCAGCGGCTCCCCGTGCACCTGGGCGAACTGCGGCGCCAGGTAGGGCAGCTCCATCGGCGTGTGCGCCGGGGTGGCGGTGGCCGCGACGACGAACGGGACGTCCTTCGCTCGGGCGCCGCCCGACACCGCCTTCCAGTGCTTCCAGCGCTGCGTCGTCGTGTGCCGGACCATGTGCGCCTCGTCGGCGACCACCACGTCGAACGACAGCTTCGCGACCTTCGCCAGCCGGTCCCAGGTGGTGACGCACCACCGCAGGCCGCCGTCGCCGAAGCCGGCGATCGAGCGGGTCCAGTGCGGGACGGTGATGGCGGCCGGGCGGTCGGCGACGACGAGCACCCGCTCGCCGCCGCGCAGCTCGCAGATCTCCCGGGCGGCCATGACCGCGGTGCCGGTCTTGCCGACGCCGGGGTCGTCGCCGAGCAGGAACACCCGGTGCCCGGCCGCGGCGGAGGCGACGACGGCCTCGGCACCCGTGCACTGCTCCTCGCGCGGCACCAGCTGCCGGGCCTCGGGCAGCGGCCGCGGGGTCTCGTTGAGCTCGTCCTCGAGGAAGCGCTCGAAGGTGTACGGCGGCGGGTCGTAGGGCGCCAGCGCCGGCGGCAGCCGCGCGCCGACCCACACGTGCGCCTGCAGCCCGGCGTGCCAGACGGCGCCCGGGGCGGGGGCGCGGAACGGGACGGCGAGCACCCACACCCGCTCACCCGGACCCGCGGTCGGCAGGTCGGGCACCGCGGGCCTGCGGGCCGTCGTCCGGCGCTTCGTCGTCCGGCGCTTGGTCGTGGTGGCGGCGCGACGCCGTCCGGGCATGCTGGGACCTCCCCGTCGTCCCCGGCACGGTAGGTCGCCGTCGCCCGCGGATCTGGTGGAATCGCCGGATGGGGCCGCAGTCTGACGAGGGGTTGGCGACGCGCACCGTCGGCGGGTCCGGCCCGCGGGTGGTGTTCGTCCACGGGCTGTTCGGCCAGGGCAAGAACTGGACGACGGCGGCGAAGGGGCTGGCCGACCGCCACCGGGTGACGCTGCTCGACCTGCCCAACCACGGGCACTCGCCGTGGACCGACCGGGTCGACTACGTGGACATGGCCGGGCTGGTCGCCGCGGAGCTGGAGTCCTTCGGCGAGCCGGTGACGCTGGTCGGGCACTCGATGGGCGGCAAGGTGGCGATGCAGCTGGCGCTGCGCCGGCCGGAGCTGCTGCGGGCGCTGGTCGTCGTCGACATCGCGCCGGTCGAGTACCCGGTGTCCGGCGGCCGCACCGACGACCCCGACGAGGAGGCCTCCCCGTTCGGCGCGTTCATCACCGCGATGCGGGCGGTGGACCTCGGCGCGCTGCGCACCCGCGAGGACGCCGACCGGGCGCTGCGCGAGGCGGTGCCCAGCACGATGGTGCGGTCGTTCCTGCTGCAGAGCCTGGTCCGCGAGGGGGTGGGCTCGGGCCGCTGGCGGTGGCGGCTGAACCTGGAGACCCTCGAGCGCGACCTCGGCGAGCTGCGCGGCTTCCCCGACCCGCCGCCGGGCGCCACTTTCGACGGCCCGGTGCTGTGGATCGCCGGCGCCGACAGCCACTACGTGCTGCCCGAGGACCGCCCGCGCATGGAGGAGCTGTTCCCGCGCGTCCGGCTGGTCAAGGTCAAGAACGCCGGCCACTGGGTGCACTCGGAGCAGCCCGAGGTCTTCCTCGAGACGCTGCGCCGCTTCCTCGCCGCCGTCGAGGGCTGACGTGGGCACCTCCGCGGAGTTGCGCCGGGGGGGGGGGGGGGGGGGGGGGGGGGGGGGGGGGGGGGGGGGGGGGGGGGGGGGGGGGGGGGTGGGGCGCGGGGCCGGGGGTCGGCCCCCGCCCCCCCCCCCCCCCCCCCCACCCCGGACTGCCGGGAGGGCGTGACGATGACCGAGGAGGAGGTCCGCGCGCTGGCGCTGGCGCTGCCGGAGGTCACCGAGGCCGACCACCACGGCCGCCCGTCCTTCCGGCTGGGGACCGCCGTGCTCGCCACGCTGTGGGCACCGGGCATCCTCAACGTCGTGGTCGGGGAGTCGGAGGCGCGCGCGGCCGAGGGGGGTGCGGTCTCGCTGCTGTGGTGGGGGAAGCGGCTCTCGGGCGTGCGGGTCGACCTGGCCGCGGCCGACCCGGCCGTCGTCGCCGACCTGCTGGACGAGGCCTGGGCCCGCCGGGCCCCCGCCCGGCTGCGGAGGCAGCGCCCGTGACGTACCCCCGGCCGGTCCCGCTCATCGGCGACGCCACCTCCGCCGCCGAGCGGGCCGGCGACCCCGCCGGCTGGGCCATGCCCGACGACGCCGGCGGGTTCTACGCCGTCGTCGCCGCCCGCCGCGACGTCCGCCGCTACCGCCCGGCCCCGGTGCCCGACGACGTCCTGCGCCGGGTGCTGGCCGCCGGGCACTCGGCCCCGTCGGTGGGCCACAGCCAGCCGTGGCGGTTCGTCGTCGTCCGCGACCCGGCCGTCCGGGACCGCGCCGCCGTCCTCACCGACCGCGAGCGGCTGCGCCAGGCCGCGCAGATGGAGCCCGACGCCGCCCGCCGGCTGCTGGACCTGCAGCTCGAGGGCGTGCGCGAGGCGCCGCTGGGGATCGTCGTCTGCTGCGACCGGCGCACCCCCGCGGCCGGCGTGCTGGGCCGCGCGACCTTCCCCGACGCCGACCTGTGGAGCTGCGCGGCGGCCATCCAGAACCTGTGGCTCGCCGCCCGCGCCGAGGGCCTGGGCATGGGCTGGGTGACGCTGTTCCGCCCCGAGGAGCTGGCCGGGCTGGTCGGCCTCCCCGACGGCGTGGCCACCCTCGGCTGGCTGTGCCTGGGCTGGCCCGACGAGCGCCCGCCCGCGCCCGGGCTGGAGCGGGCCGGCTGGTCACGGCGGCTGCCGCTGGAGGCCGTCGTCCTGGAGGACCGCTGGCCCGCCGACGACGGCGGCCCGGCCGCTCCCCCGTCGCACCTGCGCGCGCCCGGCCGCGAGGACGTCGTCGGCGCCCGCGACGAGGCCGACCGCCTGCTCACTCCCCCGGGGTCGCTCGGCGTGCTCGACCGCGCGGTGGACCGGGTCGTGGCCCTCGGCCGCGGCGACGTCGCCGGCGGCACGCTGGTGCTCGCCGCCGCGGACCACCCGGTCGCCGCGCTCGGCGTCTCGGCCTACGGCGGGCACGTCACCCGCGACGTCGTCCGCGCCGCGCTGGCCGGCACCTCGGTCGGCGCCACCGCCGCGGCCGCGGCCGGGCTGGGGACGGTCGTCGTCGACGCCGGGGTGGACGGCGACCCGCTGCCCGGCGCGAGGGCCGCCCGGCCGGCCGGCCCTCGCGGCGACCTCGCCGCCGCCCCCGCGCTGACCGCCGCCGACGTCGAGCGGCTGCTGGCCGCCGGGCGGGAGCTGGGCGCCCGCGACGGCCTGCTCGCGCTCGGCGAGGTGGGCGTGGGCAACACGACCGTCGCCGCCGCGCTGGCCGCCGGGTTGCTCGGCGCCGACCCCGCCGACGTCACCGGGCTGGGCTCCGGCGCCGACAGCGAGGTGCTCGAGCGCAAGCGCGCCGTGGTGGCGGAGGCGGTGCGCCGGGCGGGCAGCGGGCTCGCGCCGGAGCGCGCGCTGGCCGAGCTCGGCGGGCCGGAGCTCACCGTGCTGGCCGGGGCCGTCCTCGGCGCCGCGGCGGCGCGCACCCCCGTCGTCCTCGACGGGTTCGCCGTCTCGGTGGCCGCGCTGGCCGCCGTCCTGCTCGAGCCCGGCGCCCAGGCCTGCCTCGTCGCCGGGCAGCGCAGCCGCGAGCGCGGGCACGAGCTGGTGCTGCACGCCCTCGGCCTGGAGCCGCTGCTGGACCTGCGGCTGCGCGCCGGGGAGGGCGCCGGCGCCGCGCTGGCCGCCGGCCTGCTGCTCGACGGCCTCCGGGTCCGCCGCGCGACGGCCCGCGTCGGGCCGTGATCGAGGCCGGGACGCGGCGGCGCGACCAACCCGCTCCCCCGCACGTCGTGTTCGAGGCGCTCACCGGGCTCGACCGCGACCCCGCGCGCCCGTGGCTGCGGCTGCTCGACGACGAGCACCGGCCGACCGTGGTGCACGCCGAGCGGCCGCACCTCGTCGTCTGGTCCTCGCTGTGGGAGCGCCGGCCCGACGCGCGGGTCCGCTTCGACGTGCTCGCCCTCGCCGGCGCCTCCGGGACCGACCTCCGCTGGACCCTGCTGGTCGACGGACCCCTGCCGGACGCCTCGCTCCTCGGGCACCTGCGGAAGCGGCTCAACGAGCTGGTCAACGCGGACCTGCGGTACTCCTTCGGGCAGTAGCGCGGTCTCCGCTCGCCACCGGGCCGGGAGCCGGGCCAGGATCGGCGGCGTGACCGATCCCCGTGCCGGCCAGCCCGCCGCCCCGTCCGACCTGGTCGACGTCGCCTCCCTGGTGACCGCCTACTACACGCTGGTGCCCGACCCGGCCGAGCCGGCGCAGCGGGTGTCGTTCGGGACCTCCGGGCACCGCGGGTCGGCGTTCGACACCGCGTTCAACGAGGCGCACATCCTGGCCACCACCCAGGCCATCTGCGAGTACCGGGCGGCGCAGGGCTACGACGGGCCGCTGTTCCTCGGCCGCGACACCCACGCGCTGTCCGAGCCGGCGTGGGCCAGCGCGCTCGAGGTGCTCGTCGCCAACGACGTCCCCGTGCTGGTCGACGCCGCCGGCCGGTACACGCCCACCCCGGCGGTGAGCCACGCGATCCTCACCGCCAACCGGGGGAGGACGAGCGGCCTGGCCGACGGCATCGTCGTCACGCCGTCGCACAACCCGCCCCGCGACGGCGGCTTCAAGTACAACCCGCCCTCGGGCGGCCCGGCCGACACCGACGCCACGAAGGTCATCGCCGACCGCGCCAACGAGCTGCTCGCCGCGGGCCTCGACGGCGTGCGGCGGGTGCCGTTCGCCCGGGCGCACGCGGCGGCGCAGCGGTACGACTACGTCGCCGCCTACGTCGACGACCTGCCGGCGGTGCTCGACCTCGACGCGATCCGCTCGGCCGGCGTCCGGATCGGCGCCGACCCGCTCGGCGGGGCGTCGGTGGACTACTGGGCGGCGATCGCCGAGCGGCACCGGCTCGACCTCACCGTGGTCAACCCGCTGGTCGACCCCACGTGGCGGTTCATGACGCTCGACTGGGACGGCAAGATCCGGATGGACTGCTCGTCGCCGTCGGCGATGGCCTCGCTCATCGGCAAGCGCGCCGACTACGCGATCGCCACCGGCAACGACGCCGACGCCGACCGGCACGGCATCGTCACCCCCGACGCCGGGCTGATGAACCCCAACCACTTCCTCGCCGTCGCGATCTCCTACCTGTTCGCGCACCGCCCGGAGTGGGGCGGGGACGTCGCCGTCGGCAAGACGCTGGTGTCGTCGTCGCTGATCGACCGCGTCGTCGCCGGGCTGGGGCGGCGGCTGGTCGAGGTGCCGGTCGGGTTCAAGTGGTTCGTGCCCGGGCTGCTCGACGGCTCGGTCGGGTTCGGCGGCGAGGAGTCCGCGGGGGCGTCGTTCCTGCGCCGCGACGGCGGGGTGTGGACGACGGACAAGGACGGCGTCCTGCTCGCGCTGCTGGCGAGCGAGATCCAGGCGGTGACCGGCAGCTCGCCGTCGCAGCTGCACGCGGAGCTGACCGGGCGGTACGGCGCGTCGGCCTACGCGCGGGTGGACGCCCCGGCCACCCGCGAGCAGAAGGCGGCGCTGGGGAAGCTGTCGCCGGAGGACGTCACCGCCACCGAGCTGGCCGGCGAGCCGATCACCGCCAAGCTCACCCGCGCGCCCGGCAACGACGCCGCCATCGGCGGGCTGAAGGTGGTCACGGAGAACGCCTGGTTCGCCGCCCGCCCGTCGGGGACCGAGGACGTCTACAAGGTCTACGCGGAGTCGTTCCGCGGCCCCGACCACCTCGCGCAGGTGCAGGAGGAGGCCCGCGCCGTCGTCGGCGCCGCCCTCGGCGTCTGACCCGTGCGGGCGACGACACGGGAGCAGGAGCGGAGGGCGCGGGGGCGGCAGCCGCAGACTGGGCGCATGACCGGTCAGCCGTACGAGCAGGAGTGGGACGTCGTCCCGCCCGGGTCCGTCCCCCCTCCCCCGCCGCCCGCGTACGGCAGCCGGCCCACGTACGGCGCCCAGCCCACGTACGGCGCCCAGCCCACGTACGGCGCCCCGCCTCCCCACGGCGCCCCGCCGCCGTACGGCGCCGTGCCGCCCCACGGGCAGGTCCCGCCCCACCCCCAGCCGGTCCCGTACGGCCCCGGCTGGGCGGCGGTGCCGTTCGCGCCGCCGGCGTGGCCGCACGGTCCGGGGCGGCCGGGGACGGCGACCACCGCGGCCGTGCTCGGTTTCGTCACCGGCGGCCTGACCGCGCTGGTGTCGCTGGCCTTCCTCGTCGCGGTGCTCACCGGTGCCGAGGACGACCCGATCACCGTCACGCTGCTGCTCGGGCTCCCCTGCGCGGCCGGGCTGGTCACCGGGGCGGCGCGGCTGCTGGGCCGGCACTCCCCGACGGTCCTGTTCGCCTCCGCGCTCGCCTCGGTCGTCGTGCTCTTCCTCGCCCTGGTCGTCGGGGCCGCGTCGCAGGACGCCGACGACGTCGCCGGCTTCACCGCGTTCCTGGTGTTCGCGCTGCCGCTGCCGGTGCTGACCGCGGTGTTCGCCCGGCTGCCGCGCACGGTCGGCTGGGCCGGCTCGCGCGCCTGAGCCGGCTCAGCGGCGGCGGGCCTTGTCGGCGTACATCGCCGCGTCGGCCTCCCGGACCACCGCCTCCTGCGCCTCCTCGGGGTCCACGCCGCCGTCGACCGAGCCGATGCCGATGCTCAGGCCCACCCGCACGGTGGTCGAGCCGATGCTCAGCGAGCCGGGGAACGCCTCCCGCAACCGCGCGGCCAGCACCTCGGCGTCGGCCCGCTCGGTGTTCTCGCAGACGACGGCGAACTCGTCGCCGCCCAGCCGGGCCGCGGTGTCGCTGGCCCGCAGCACCGAGGCCAGGTGCCCGGCCACGGCCACGAGGACGGCGTCACCGACGGGGTGACCGAACTGGTCGTTGACCGCCTTGAACCCGTCGAGGTCCAGCACGAGCACGCAGGTCGGCGTGTGCTCGCGGTGGCCGCGCTCGAGCGCGTGCCGCAGCCGGTCGCGGAACAGCAGCCGGTTGGGCAGCCCGGTGAGCGGGTCGTGCGCCGACAGGTGCAGCAGCCGGGCCTCCAACGCCTTGCGGTCGGTGACGTCCTCGACCACCAGGACCAGGTGCGGCGCGGCGACGCCCGGGGTGCCGTCGACCCAGGACGACGTCACCTGGACCGGCACCACCTCCCCGTCGGACCGCACCATCCGGCACTCGTGCCGGGCCCGGCCGCGGCTCTCCTGCAGGCCGGTGCAGACGGCGACCGCGCCGGCCACGTCCTCGGGGTGGGTGACGGCGAACAGCGTCGTGCCGCGCAGCGTCCCGGGCTCGCGGCCGAGCAGCTCGCCGAGCGCGGCGTTCGCCTCGATCAGCACGCCCTCCGGGGTGGTCAGTGCCACCCCCATCGGCGAGTTGGTGAACGCGCTGCCCAGGTCGGGGGGCGGCAGGGTGCCCGTGGCGCCCTCCAGGTCCACGGCGCCTCCCTCCCGCACCTCGTCTCGGTGTACCGATCCCAGTCATTACCTCCTGCGTTCCACGTGGAACCCCTTCGCGAGGCAGGATGGTCGGGTTCCCCCGTCCGGGCGAGCAGACAGGAGGGCAGCGGTGCCGTCGGACTTCGACCTGGTGCTGCCGACGGCGGTCGACGTCCGCGAGGTCGGCATGCGCGACGGGCTGCAGCTGGAGGCCCCCGTCCCGCTCGAGGGCAAGCTCGCGATGCTCGAGGCGCTGGTCGCCACGGGCGTGCGCCGCATCGAGGTGACGTCGTTCGTCTCGCCGAAGGCCGTCCCGGCGCTGGCCGACGCCGACCGGGTGGCCGCCGAGCTGTCCCGGTGGCCCGGCGTGCACTGGTCGGCGCTGGTCGCCAACCCCCGCGGCGCGGTCCGCGCGGTCGACGCCGGCATCGCCGACCTCGAGCTGGTCGTGTCCGCCTCCGACGGGCACAGCCGGGCCAACGCCGGCCGCTCCACCGCGGAGGCGCTGGCCGGCGTCGGTGAGGTGGCCGCGCTGGCGCACGGCGCCGGCGGCTCGCTGGAGGTCGTCGTCGCCACCGCGTGGGACTGCCCGTTCGACGGGCGCACCCCGATCGCCCGCACCGTCGACGTCTGCCGCGCCGCGGTCACCGCCGGCGCCGACGCCCTGTGCCTGGGCGACACGATCGGGACGACGACGCCGGCGCGGGTGGTCCGCCTGCTGCACGCCGTCCGCCGCGCCTGCCCCGGCACCCCGGTCGCGGTCCACTTCCACGACACCCGCGGCACCGGCCAGGCCAACGCGCTGGCCGCCGTCCAGGCCGGGGTGACCCAGCTCGACGCCTCCGTCGGCGGGCTCGGCGGCTGCCCGTTCGCGCCCGGCGCGAGCGGCAACATCGCCACCGAGGAGCTCGTCTACTGGCTGGAGGAGTCCGACGTGCGCACCGGGATCGACCTGGACGCGCTGCTGGCCGCCGCGCGGGTCACCGAGTCCGCGGTCGGCCACGAGCTGCCGAGCTCCCTGTACCGCGCCGGCGGCCGCTCGGTGCCCCGGGCGGCCGCCGGGACGACGGCGTGAGCGGTCCGGCGGAGGTCGTCGACCCGCGGGTCATGCGGGACGTGCTCGGCCACTTCGCCTCCGGCGTCACCGTGGTCACCGCGGACACCGACGACGGCCCGATCGGCTTCACCTGCCAGTCGTTCAGCTCGCTGTCCCTGGACCCGCCGCTGGTGGCGCTCGCGCCGGCGCGCACGTCGAGCACCTGGCCGCGGCTGCGGGACATCGGCCGGTTCTGCGTCAACGTCCTCGCCGAGGACCAGTCCGGGCTGTCGGCGGCGTTCGCCCGCTCGGGCGTCGACAAGTTCGCCGGCGTCCCGTGGCGGCCGAGCCGGCACGGCTCCCCCGTGCTCGACGGCGTCGTCGCGTGGATCGACTGCACGCTGTGGGCGGAGTACGACGGCGGCGACCACACGATCGTCGCGGCCCGCGTGCTGGACCTCGGCGCCGACCCCGGCCGCCGGCCGCTGCTGTTCCACCGCGGCCGCTACGGGTTCGTGGAGGCCGACGGCGCCTGATGGAGGACCCCCTCCGCCCCACCCCTCGCCAGCTCGCGGCGGGACCCCGCGGAGGGGCCGGGAGGACTCCGTCCGCTAGCCGAAGCGGACGGCGATGAGCGCGACGTCGTCGCGGCCGTCGAGGGTGCCGCTCACCGCGGCGTCGCACAGCTCGCGGGGCGAGGCGTCGGCCGGGGTGGCCGACACCCGCTCCACCAGCGCGGCGATGCCCTGGTCGAGGTCCGAGCCGGGGGTCTCCACCAGCCCGTCGGTGTAGGCGAGCACCGTGGAGCCCGGCGGCAGCCGCAGGGTCCGCGTCCGCCGCTCGGCGGTGGCGTCGACGCCGACCAGCAGGCCGGTGACGCCGTCGACCGGCCGCACGGACCCGTCGGGTGAGCGCAGGAGCAGCGGCGGGTGGCCCGCGTTGGCCAGCTGCGCCGTCCAGGCGCCGCCGGGCCCGTCCGGGGGGAGGGCGCGCAGGTAGGCCATCGTCGCCAGCGAGGCGACCCGCAGGCCCTGCACCAGCCGGTCCACGCGGGTGAGCACCGTGCTCGGGGAGGGGTCGGGGGCGTCCCAAAGGCAGGCGCGGATGAGCCCGCGCAGGTGCCCCATCGCGGCGGCCGCGGCGACGTCGTGGCCGGCGACGTCGCCGACGACCATCCCGACCGACCCGTCGGGCAGCTGCAGGAGGTCGTAGAAGTCCCCGCCGACGTCGGCGGCGGTCGAGGCGCTGACGTAGTGCGCGGCGGCCTCGAGCCCGGGGATCTCCGGCAGGTCCGGCAGCAGGGACCGCTGCAGGGTGTCGGCGACGGCGTGCTCCTGCTGGTAGAGCCGCACGTTGTCCATGACCAGGGCCGCCCGGCGGGCGAGGTCCTCGACCAGCCCGACGTCGTCGGGGGTGAACGGGCGCTCCGGGGAGGTGCGCACCAGCGTGATCGCCCCGCGGGTCCGGCGGCGGGCCACCATGGGCGCGCTCAGCGCCGACGCCGCGCCCAGCCGCCCGGCGATCTCCCGGGCCACCGGGGAGGCGGTGACGTCGTCCAGCCGCTCGGGCAGCCGCTCGACCAGCACCGCGCGCGAGGTGGTGATGCTGCGCTGGCCCGGCGAGTCCGGGGGCAGCCGCAGGGCGTGCCCTGCGTCGAACCGGCGCAGGTCGGTGCGCTGGTGCTCGCGATCGCGGGAGACCAGCTCCCGGACCTCGCCGGACTCGTCGACCAGCGTGATGACCGCCCAGTCGGCCAGCTGCGGCACGCACAGGGCGGCCAGCCGGTCGAGCACGTCGGCGATGTCGAGGGTGGCGATCAGCGCGCTGGTCGCCTCGGCCATCAGCGCGAGCCGGGCCTGGGCGCCCTCGGCGTCGCGCTGCGCCCGCTCGGCGTCGCGCTGGGCCTGCTCGGCGACCGCGCGGGCGAGCTCGGCCTCCCGCCGGGCAGCCTGCTCGGCGGCGAAGGCCGCCTCCCGCTCGGCCTCGACCCGCACCCGCTCGGTGACGTCGGTCTGCACGCCGACGAAGCTGACCAGCTCGCCGTCGCCGTCGAACACCGGGCTGATCGCGAGCTGGTTCCAGAAGGCGGTGCCGTCGCGGCGGTGGTTGAGCAGCGTGACGGTGACCGCCTCCCGCGCGCGCAGAGCCGCGCGGATCTGCTCGACGCTCGCCCGATCGGTGGTGGGGCCCTGCAGGAAGCGGCAGTTGCGACCCACCGACTCCTCGTAGGAGTACCCGGTGATCCGGGAGAACGACGGGTTGACCCAGACCAGGGGGTCGTCCGGCTGGCGGGGGTCGGTGATGGTGAACGCGATGTCGGTGGCGACGACGGCCCGCTCGCGCAGCGCCTGCAGCTCGGCGTCGGCGTCCTCGCCGCCCGCGTTCTCGACCTCGAGCAGCACCACCAGCGACAGCTGCTGGCTGCTGTCCGGCTGGGAGAGCGGGAAGCCGGTCACCCACAGCAGCCGGTCCGCGTCGCCGTCGTCCTCCCGGGCCCGGCCGGCGTCGGTGCTGCGGCCCGGCGAGAGCCGCACCGCCTCGCCGGTGACCGGCCGGCCCTGGGCCACCAGCGACAGCGGGCCGCTGGTGCGCGCGAGCGGCGCGCCGCCGAGGTCGGTGAGCCCGGCACACGCGCCCCAGGTGTCGACGTCGACCGGCAGGCGGACGTTGCCGGCCATCTCGACCGCGGCGGTGTTCGCGTAGGTGACCGCGCCCGACTCCTGGTCGATGAGCAGGACCGCGACCGGGACGTCGGCCAGGACCGCGGGCAGGGCGGTGGACGCGGCGTGGTCCCCGCGGTGCTCGGAGACGACGGCGGTGGCGGCGCTGACGACGCCGGCCTGCCGGTCGGTGGCGTCGTCCCCGGCAGGTGCCGTGGCCTCGGCCATGGCGGCGCGGGTGCGGGGCGGGATGCCGTCACCGGACGGCGAGTCGGTGGGACCGCCGACGCCGGGGAGCACGCCGGGCGGCGGGCCCTGCCCCTCCTGCGGTCGGTTCCCGTCCGGTCGCACGCAACCAATCTACCGGCCGCCCGGGCCGACTCCTCCCGACCGCCAGGTGACCTGCCCGGACAGGTGTGCGCGGCTGCGTGACGGGCACCCTCCCGGGGACCACTCGGGAGGGAGACGTCATGGGACTGCTCGACCGGCTCCTCGGCCGGCGCCGCGCGCCGGAGCCCCCGGCCTACGGCGGCTACGACGGCTACGCCCCGCCGCCCGCACCGGCCCCGCCCGCGGCCCGGCGGGCCTCCGGCGACCGCCCGCTGACCGACCAGCAGGCCATCGAGCGCTACCGCTACCTGCTGAAGACCGCGCCGCCGGACCAGATCGAGCAGGCGCACGCGGAGGCCTTCGCCCAGCTCACCCCGGAGCAGCGGCAGGAGGTGCTCACCCAGCTCGCGGCCGGCGTACCGGCGTCCGAGCGCCCGCGCAGCGACGACGCCCAGACGCTGGCCCGGGTCGCCACCCGCGCCGAGCTCCGCCAGCCCGGGTTCCTCGAGCGGACCTTCGGCGGCTACGGCGGCGGCCCCGGCTACGGGGGCGGCGGGTACGGCCCCGGCTACGGCCCGGGCCACGGCCCGGGCTACGGCCCGGGCTACGGCGGTGGCGGGTACGGCTACGGCGGCGGCTACGGGCCCCGGATGGGCGGCTTCGCCGGCTCGATCGGCGGCAGCCTGCTCGGGACCATCGGCGGCCTCGTCGTCGGGACGGCGGTCGCCGACGCGCTGTTCGACACGGGCCTCGGTGACGGCGGCCTGTTCGGCGGCGGAGACGAGGAGGCCTACGCCGAGGGCTACCAGGACGGCGCCGGGGCCGGCGACGGCGGCGGCGGCGGCGACTACGCGGCCTCCGAGGGTGACCACGGCGGCTACGGCGGCGACCCGGGCGCCGACTTCGCCGGCGGGGCCGACAACGGCTTCGACGGCGGCGACTACGGCGGCGGCGACTACGGCGGCGGGGACTTCGGGGGCGGGGACTTCGGGGGCGGGGACTTCGGCGGCGACTTCGGGGGCGGCGACTTCTGACCGCTCAGGACCGGCCGGGACCGTCCCCCGGGCCGGTCCCCGCCGCCTCATCCCCCCCCGCCACCTCCCCCGCCGCCACGTCGGCCTCGTGGCGCAGCCACAGCAGGCCCAGCACCGGCAGCACCAGCGGCCCGAA
>NZ_JBJGZT010000028.1:0-72812 GCF_054050655.1 Geodermatophilus sp. SYSU D00663
CCGCCCGTCCCCGGCGGGGGTTGTTGAGGGTTTGCCCGGTCTGGGGCCACCCCGGCGACGGGGGGGGGGCCCCGCCGGGCCCGGGGGGGGGCCCCCTCCCGTGTGCGGACGGCTAGCGGCGGGAGGACCGTTCGGCCTCGGCCAGCCACTCGCGGCGGGTCTCGAGGTCCGCCTGCGCCCGGGAGATCCGCTTCGCGTCCCCGGAGGCCTCGGCCTTGGCCAGCTGCTCCTCGGCCTTGGTGACGGCGGCCCGCATCGAGGCGACCATCGGGTTCTCCGGCGCGGTGCGTACCCGGCCGGCGTCCGCGGCGCCGCGGACCCGCTGCTCGACGGCCTGCATGCGGTCCTCCAGCGAGCGCATCGCGCCGCGCGGCACGTGGCCGATGGCGTCGTAGCGCTCCTGGATCCGGCGCAGCGCGGCCTGGGCGCCGCGCAGGTCGGTCGACGGGTCGAGCTTCTCGGCCTCGGCCAGCAGCTCCTCCTTCGCCTGCTGGTTGGCCAGCTGCTCGGAGTTGCGCGCCTTGTCCGACTCCGCGCGGGCGGTGAAGAAGACGTCCTGCGCGGCGCGGAACTGCTTCCACAGGTCGTCGTCGCCGTCGCGGCCGGTGCGCGGCACCGCCTTCCAGCGGTCCATGAGCGACCGCATCGCGGCGCTGGTCGGGCCCCAGTCGGTCGACGTCGACAGCCGCTGCGCCTCGGCGATGAGCTCCTGCTTGGCCGCGCGCGCCTCGCCGCGCTGGGCGTCGAGGGCGGCGAAGTGCGCGCCGCGGCGGCGGCCGAAGGCGTCCCGGGCGGCCGCGAAGCGCGACCACAGCGCCTCGTCGGTCTTCCGGTCGATTCCGCGGATGGTCTTCCACTCCTCGACGATCGCCTTGAGCCGGTCGCCGGCGGCCTTCCACGACGTCGACTCCGCGGCGATCTGCTCCGCCTCGGCGGCCAGCGCCTCCTTGCGGGCGACCTGCGCGGCGCGGGCGGCGGCCTTCTCGGCGCGCGACTCGGCGGCGGCGGAGTCGGCGGTGTCGACCATCGCGCGGGCGCGGGCGGCCAGCCCGTCGAGGTCGCCGACGGCGGTGGCCGCGGGGATGGTGTCGGCCAGCGCCTGCGCCTTGGCCTTGATCTCGTTCGGGTTGCCGGTGTGCGCCTTCAGCCGGGCCTCGAGCAGCCCGACCTCGGTCGCCAGGTCGTCGTAGCGGCGGGCGAAGTGCGCCAGGCCCGCGGCCGGGTCGCCGGCCTGCCAGGAGCCGACCGCGCGCTCGCCGTCGGCGGTGCGCACGTAGACGGTCCCGTCCTCGTCGACCCGGCCCCACTGCGCGGGGTCCGACGCCGCCTCGGCGGCCGGCGCGGTCACCACCCCGGCGGGCGGCGCGGCCTCGGGGGTGACGGCCTCGTCGGTGGCGGTCTCGGCGGCGGTCTCGGCGGCGGGGGTCTCGGCGGCGGGGGTCTCGGCCTCGGGAGCGCTCCCGCCCGCCGCCGGGTCGGCCAGCGCCGCCGCGTCGGGGGTGGGCGCGGCGGGCGTCCCGGCCTCCGGGGTGACCGCGTCGGGACCCGCCGTCTCGGGCGTGGGGACCTGCTGCGACCCGTCTCCGGGGTTCGTCGTGCTCGACACGCACCGCAGTGTCCCACGCCGCATCGGCGAGACTGCTCCGGTGAGCAGCAGTCCCGCCGCAGCCGTCCCGGTCGCGTTCTGCCCGTGCCCGCCGCTGCTGCTCCCCGAGGTCGCCGGACGGGCCGCCGCGGACACCGCCGCGCTGCGTGCCGCGTGCACCGACGCGGTCGCCGCGCTGGTGGCGGCCGCACCGGGCCCGGTGGTCGTCGTCGGCCCCGACGCGGAGGGCCGGCACGGCCCGGGCGACGCCGGGGACCTGCGCGGGTTCGGCGTGGACGTCGAGGTGCCGCTGGACGGGGAGGTGCGGCCCGGCGGCCGGCGGTTGCCGCTGTCGCTGACCGTCGGCGCGTGGCTGCTGCGCCGCGCCGGACACCCCGGCCCGCGCGTCGGCGTCGGCCCCGGCGACCTCGCCGCCGCCGTCGCGGAGCTGCCCGGTGCCGGCCTGCTGGTCATGGGCGACGGCTCCGCGCGCCGCAGCGAGAAGGCGCCCGGCCACCTCGACCCCGCCGCCGCGCCCTTCGACGCCGCCGTCGCCGCGGCGCTGGCCGCCGGGGACGCCGCCGCGCTCGCCGCGCTGGACCCGGCCGAGGGGGAACGGCTGCTGGCGGCCGGCGTGCCGGCCTGGCGGGCGGCCGGCGCGCTGCTGGCCGGCCGGGACGTCGCCGCCGAGCTGCGCTTCGACGACGCCCCGTTCGGCGTGGGCTACCTCGTGGCGTCCTGGACGGCCGCCGGGACCACACCGTGACGCCGCCCGTCGTCGCCGTCGTGGGGCCGACGGCGACCGGCAAGACCGCGCTCGCGGTGACGCTGGCGCAGCGGCTCGGCGGCGAGGTGGTCAACGCCGACTCGATGCAGCTCTACCGCGGCATGGACATCGGCACCGCCAAGCCCGACCTCGCCGAGCGGCAGGGCGTGCCGCACCACCTGCTCGACGTCTGGTCCGTGCGGCAGGCGGCGTCGGTGGCCGAGTACGCGCGGCTGGCGCGGGCGGAGGTGGACCGGCTGCGGGCGCGCGGGGTGCTGCCGCTGCTGGTCGGCGGGTCGGGGCTGTACGTGCGCGCCGTCCTCGACGACCTCGACATCCCCGGCACCGACCCCGCCGTGCGGGCCCGGCTGCAGGCGGAGCTGGAGGAGTCCGGCCCCGCCGCGCTGCACGCCCGGCTGGCCGCGGTCGACCCCGCCGCCGCGGCGGCGGTCCTGCCGTCGAACGGGAGGCGGATCGTGCGCGCGCTGGAGGTCGTGGAGATCACCGGCCGGCCGTTCCGCGCGACGCTGCCCGAGCCGCGGCCGCACTACCCGGCGGTGGTCGTCGGCCTGGACCGCGAGCCCGCCGAGCTCGACGAGCGGGTCGCCGCCCGGGTGGACCGGATGTGGGCCGCCGGGTTCGTCGCCGAGGTCGAGGCACTGGTGGCCGAGGGCCTGCGCGAGGGTCCCACCGCCTCCCGGGCGCTGGGCTACGCGCAGGTCCTCGCCCAGCTCGACGGCGCGCTCACGCCCGCCGAGGCGCGCGAGCGGACGGTGGGCACCACCCGCCGCTTCGTCCGCCGGCAGCGCTCCTGGTTCCGCCGGGACGCGGCGATGACGTGGTTCGACGCCGCCCGCCCCGACCTCGCCGACGCCGTCGGGACGCTGCTCGCCGGCCGTACGATCGGGCGGTGAGCGACCGGTTCCTCCTCGGGCACGGCACCGAGAACGACTTCGTCGTCCTGCCCGACCCCGACGGGGACCGCTGGCCCGAGGACCGCCTCGACGCCGCCCTCGTGCAGCGGCTGTGCGAGCGCCGCGCCGGCCTCGGCGGCGACGGCGTCCTGCGGGTCGTGCGCAGCCGGCACGTGCCCGACGCGGCCGCCGTCCTCGGCGACGCCCTCGACGCCTGCGAGTGGTTCATGGACCACCGCAACGCCGACGGCTCGCACGCGGAGATGTGCGGCAACGGCATCCGGCTGTTCCTGCACGCGCTGGTCACCGAGGGCCTGCTCGACCGCGCCGCCTGCGCCGACGGCGTGCTGGTCGGCACCCGGGGCGGCCCGCGGCGGGTCGGCGCGGGCGCCGACGGCACCTACTGGGTCGACATGGGCCCGGCCCGGCCGTTCGGCCGCGGCGAGGCCACCGTCGGCGGCCAGGCGTTCCCCGGTCAGGCGGTGTCGATGGGCAACCCCCACCTGGTCTGCCTGACCGACGCCGACCTCGACGCCCTGGACCTCGGCCGGCAGCCGGGCTTCGACACCGGCCTGTTCCCCGAGGGCGTCAACGTCGAGTTCGTGCGGGTGCTCGCGAGCCCGGCCGAGGGCGCCGACGCGCACGTGCGGCTGCGGGTGCACGAGCGCGGGGTGGGGGAGACCCGCTCCTGCGGCACCGGCGCCTGCGCCACGGCGTACGCGGCGCTGGCGGCCGGCGCGGACGACGCCGCGGTGCGCGGCACCGTCGTCGTCGACGTCCCCGGCGGCCGGCTCACGGTGGACGTCTCCCCGGAGACGACGGTGCTGCGCGGTCCCGCCGTCGTCGTCGCCTCCGGCGAGCTGACCCGGGAGTGGCTCGGCGCCTGACTAGGGGTTGTCCGGGGTGTCGGCGCGGGTCTCGGGCTCGTCGGTCGGCGCCTCGGGCTTGTCGCCGGGGCCCACGTTGCCGGTGCCGCGCGGCTTGCCGGCCCCGGTGTCCTGGTCGGCGCCGCCGAAGGGGTTGCGCGGCACCTCGAGGCCGACGGGGTCGCGGCCGGGGTCGTCGGTGCCGGCGTCGCTGCTGGTGCTCACGGGAGTTCCTCCTCGGCTGTGGTGTCCGTCCCGCCCTACCCGCCTCCCGGCGGGATGCACCTGACCCGTTCCGGTGTTGTAGGGGGCGTATGACGACTGCAGAGACGACAACCCAGGTGACCGGCGTGGCCTCGCGTGTCACGCTGGACGTGATGACGACCGCCCCCGAGAGCACCCCGCTCGACGACGACACGCTCGCCGAGACCCGTCCCGCGCCGGCCGGCCAGTGGGACGAGGACGACGACACCACCGGCTCCTACGCCCTGGAGGCCCGTGGCGCGCTGCGCCGCGTCGCCGGGCTGTCCACCGAGCTCGCCGACGTCACCGAGGTCGAGTACCGGCAGCTGCGCCTCGAGCGCGTGGTGCTCGTCGGTGTGTGGACCGAGGGCACCCAGGCCGACGCCGACCGCTCGCTGGCCGAGCTCGCCGCCCTGGCTGAGACCGCGGGCTCCCAGGTCCTCGAGGCGGTGAGCCAGCGGCGGGACAAGCCCGACGCCGGCACCTACGTGGGCTCGGGCAAGGCCAACGAGATCCGCGACATCGTGGCCGCGACCGGCGCCGACACCGTGATCTGCGACGGCGAGCTGACCCCCGGCCAGCTCAACGCGCTGGAGAAGATCCTCAAGGTCAAGGTGGTCGACCGGACCGCGCTGATCCTCGACATCTTCGCCCAGCACGCCACCAGCCGGGAGGGCAAGGCCCAGGTCGAGCTGGCGCAGATGCAGTACATGCTGCCGCGCCTGCGCGGGTGGGGTGAGTCGATGTCCCGGCAGGCCGGTGGGCGTGTCGCCGGCGGTGGCGGCATCGGTACCCGCGGCCCCGGTGAGACCAAGATCGAGACCGACCGGCGGCGGATCCGGTCCCGGATGAGCAAGCTGCGCCGGGAGATCACCGGCATGGTCACCGCCCGGGTCACCCAGCGGCAGTCCCGCAGCCGCAACGCCGTCCCGAGCGTGGCGATCGCCGGGTACACCAACGCCGGCAAGTCCAGCCTGCTCAACCGGCTGACCGGCGCGGGCGTGCTCGTGGAGAACGCGCTGTTCGCCACGCTGGACCCGACGGTGCGCCGCGCCATGACGCCCGACGGCCGCGAGTTCACGCTCACCGACACCGTCGGCTTCGTGCGGCACCTGCCGCACCAGCTCGTCGACGCCTTCCGCTCCACGCTGGAGGAGGTGGCCGGCGCCGACCTGCTGCTGCACGTCGTCGACGGCTCCGACCCCGACCCGCTCGGCCAGATCGACGCGGTGCACGTGGTGCTGCGGGAGATCGACGCCGCGGCGGTGCCCGAGCTGATCGTCGTCAACAAGGTCGACGCCATGACCGAGGACGACGTGCTGACCCTGCGCCGGGCGCTGCCCGGTGCCGTCTGGGTCTCCGCGCGCACCGGTGAGGGCCTCGAGCAGCTGCGCGAGGTCGTGGCCGCCCGGCTGCCGCACCCGGACGTCGAGGTCGAGGTGCTCGTGCCCTACGACCGCGGCGACCTGGTCGCCCGCGTGCACCGCGACGGCGAGGTGCTCAGCGAGGAGCACGAGGCTGCCGGCACCCGGCTGACCGCCCGCGTCGACGGCGGGCTGGCCGCCGCGCTCGAGCGGTTCGCCGTCCCGGTCGGCTGACCGCCACTGCACCCAGGGCCGCCCGGGTGCCCGGCTCCGCGCCGGGTGCCCGGGCGGCTCGCCGTTCCGGCCCGCCGAGGTCACGGACGGGTCACGGCCCGGTACCGTGATCCGGTGACCAGCGGCGTGGTGCGGCGCACTCCCGGCGCGCCGGCCGGGCGCCCGGAGCGGGCCGCCCGGCCGCCCGCCGTGGTGGGTGCCGGGCGCCCGCCGTGGTGGCTGCTGGTCGTCGCGTTCGCGGTCACCGTCGGGGTGACCGTCGACCTGCTCAGCCGCGGGGTGCTCGAGCGGCTGGACCTCGAGGTCTCCGAGGTGGTCAGCGCCTGGGACCTGCGGAACTCCCCGGCCTACTGGCCGGTCTGGGCGGTCACCCAGATCGGCGGCCGCGGGACGATCCTCATCGTGCTCGCCGCCCTGGTCGGCTGGCTGTGCCTGCGGGAACGGACGCTGCTGCCGCTGGTGCGGGTGGTCACGGCGCTGGCGCTGCTCACCGTCGTCGTCTACGCGTTCAAGTTCGGCACCGGCCGCACCGCGCCCGCCTATCCCGGCTCCTTCTTCCACCGCGACGGCGCCAGCTACCCCTCCGGGCACGTGGCCAACGCCGTGCTCATGTGGGGCGTGGCGCGCTGGCAGGCGGTCGAGTACGGGCTCGGGCCGCGGGTGCAGCGCACGCTGTGGTGGCTGGCCGTCGTCGGGCCGGTGGCCACCGGGATCGCGATGGTCTCGCTGGACTTCCACTGGGTCACCGACGCCGTGGTGGGCGCGGCCGTCGGGCTGCTGCTGCTGGGCGTGGTTCACGCACTCGACGCGCTGGTGCTGTCACGCTGGGCGAGTGCCCGAGCCGGCCGCCCGTCCGCGTAGCGCCGCCCGGCGGGCACCGGCCGTCCTGCTGACCGCGGGCCTGCTCGCCCTCCCGGCGGCCCCGGCCGCCGCCGAGGAGCCGGCCGCCCCGTCGGTCCGCTGCCAGGTGACCGACCCGCGGCTGGCCGAGCTCTCCGGCCTCGTCGACGTCGGCGACCGGATGCTCGCCGTGGTCGACGGCGGAGACCAGGTGGCGGTGTACGTGCTCGACGACGCGTGCCAGGTGGTCGACGTGACCACCGCGCCCGTGGACCCCTACGACCCCGAGGACCTCGGCGTCGGTCCCGACGGCACCGTGTGGCTGGCCGACACCGGCGACAACACCACGGTCCGGACGACGGTCGCGCTCGTCGCGCAGCGCCCCGACGGCGGGACGGCGCTGTACCGGCTGACCTATCCCGACGGCCCGCACGACGCCGAGGCGCTGCTGCTGGCCCCCGACGGCACCCCGTACGTGGTGACCAAGGAGGTGCTCGGGGCCAGCCACGTCTACCGGCCCGCCGCTCCGCTGGTCGACGGCGGCACGGTCGCGCTGGCCGACGTCGGCACGGTCGCGTTCACGCTCACCGGCACGCCGGGCGGGCCCGTGGGCCGGGCCGGTCAGCTGCTGGTCACCGGCGGGGCGGTCGCCCGCGATGGCAGCCGCATCGCGCTGCGCACGTACACCGACGCCTACGTCTGGCCGCTGACCGGTGCCGACGTCCCGGGGGCGCTGGCCGGCGAGCCGGTGCGGATCGCGCTGCCCGAGGCGCCGCAGGGGGAGGCGGTGTCGTTCACCGCGGACGGCCGCGCGCTGCTGGTGGCGGGCGAGGGCGTGCCCGGGGACGTCACCGCGGTACCGGTCCCGGCGGGGTCCGCGCCGCCCGCGCCGGCAGGGTCCGACGCCGCCGACGTCTCACCGTCGGCGCTGCTCGGCGGGGACTCCACGGGCCTCTCGCCGGTGACCGCGGGCGTGGCCGCCGCCGTCGTCGCGACCGCGCTGGTGTGGATCGGCGGGCGGCTGCGCCGCCGCCGGTCCGGTGGTCCGCCCGCCGGCGCCTGAGCTCCGGCGCCGGCGGGGGACCTGCGGCTCAGACCCGCCGCAGGACCGTGACGACGCGGCCGAGGACGGTGGCCTCGTCGCCGGGGATCGGCTCGTAGGCCGGGTTGTGCGGCAGCAGCCAGACGTGCCCGTCGCGGCGCTTGTAGGTCTTCACGGTGGCCTCGCCGTCGAGCATCGCGGCGACGATCTCGCCGTTCTCGGCGGTGGGCTGCTGGCGGACGACCACCCAGTCGCCGTCGCAGATGGCCGCGTCGACCATCGAGTCACCGGCGACGCGCAGCATGAACAGCGTGCCCTCGCCGACGAGCTCGCGGGGCAGCGGGAAGACGTCCTCGACGGCCTGCTCGGCGAGCACCGGGCCACCGGCCGCGATCCGCCCGACCAGCGGCACGTAGGTCGGGGCGGCCGAGCCGTCGGCGGCCGCGGCGGGTGCCGCCGGGGCGGCCTCGCCCGGGGTCTCGCCGGGCAGCCGCACGTCGAGCGCGCGGGGCCGGTTGGGGTCGCGCCGCAGCCAGCCCTTCTTCTGCAGCACCGACAGCTGGTGGGCGACCGACGACGCCGACGACAGGCCGACCGCCTCGCCGATCTCGCGGACCGAGGGCGGGTAGCCCCGCCGCTCGATCGAGTCGCGGATGACCTCGAGGACCCGGCGCTGGCGCTGGGTCAGGCCGTCGCCGGCCTCACCGCGGTCGGGGAACGTGCGCACGGCGCCCGTGCCGTCCGCGCCGGCGCCGCGCTCCGCGGCCGGACGGCGGGTCGCCGTGCCGCCGCCCCGGGTGCCCTGGCCGGTCCCGCTCGTGCCCGCCACGTCTCCTCCTCGCCGGCCGCGTCCCCGCGGCCCGTCCGTCGCCCTCCCGGCCCGGGGCCGGTCGGCGGGCGGTGCGCCCGCACGGACCGTAGCGCGCCGGCGCCGCAGGTTCAAACGTGTGTTCGAAGGACACGCCGCGCCGCTCTCGCACTCGTCGGACCCGTGCGGTAGACATCCGGACAGACGTTCGATCGAACACGCGTTCGATGCGGTCGACCTGATCAGGAGGAGCGGTCATGGGCAGCGTGCGGCAGGCAGTGCTCGAGTTCGACGCGGCGGTCCGGGTCCCGTGGCGGCCGCCGCTCCGCGGGGAGGGCGTGACCGCGCCCGGCGGCGCGCGCCGGCCCGCGTCCCCGGGTGGCGCCGACCGGCCGGCGCAGCGCGCCGCCCTGCCGGGCTCCGGTCCCCGCGTCACCGGGCACCTGCGGCCGGTGCCCGACCGTCCCGCCACGGCTCCCGCGCGCACCGCCGGCCCGGCCGCCGAGGGGCCGCGCACCCGCCGCGACCCGGCCCGCCCGAGCGGGCGGCCGGTGCGCTCGGAGCCCGCCCGGGCCGGCGTCCGCGCGCGGTGCGCACCGGCCCCGGCGCCGGTGCGGCTGACCCGCCGCGGGCGCCGCCTGGTCACCGTGCTGGTCCTCGCCGCCGGTGTCGGCGGCGCCGCCCTCGGCCGCGAGTTCCTCGCCCCCGACGACGGCCTGCGCCTGGCCGGCGAGAGCAGTGTCGTGGTCGGGAGCGGTGACACGGTGTGGTCGATCGCCGCGGAGGTCGCCGGCGCCGGCCAGGACGTGCGCGCGGTGGTCGACGCGATCCAGGCACTCAACGACCTGGAGGGGGCGGCCGTCGTCCCCGGGCAGGTGCTGCGCCTGCCCTAGGTGCTCCGCCCGGCGTCGTCGTCACGAGAAGTGACGAGAGCGCGCCGGTGACTTCGTCAACCATCCGGGCCCGGTCGTTCACGGTCCGGAGTCATCAGGGCACCTACGGTCAGGAGCGTGTCAGCAGCCGTGAACAGCAGTGCAGCGGTGACCTTCCGCTCCCCGCAGGACGTCGAGGTCCTCGTGGACGGCGCCTGGGTGCCGGGCGCCATGCTCGGCTGGCGGCACGACGCGACCGGCGGCTGCGAGGCCCGGGTCCGGCTGCGCGACGCCGGGGTGGCCGTCGGGGAGCAGGAGGCCTGGGTGGACCTGGCCGCCGTCCGGCTGCCCGAGCGGCACCTGACGCTGGCGTCCGGCCGCGCCGACGGTGCCGCTGACGCCACGGGGACGGTCGTGATGCCGGCCGTCGGCCCGCGCGCCGTCGTCCCGGGGGCGCGCCCCGCGCGCCGGGGCGTCCGCCGGCACGGTGGCGACGTCACCGCCGAGCAGCCCGCCGTCGTCCCGTCCGCCGTGGGCCGGCACCGCGCGCCCGGCGGCTCGGGCCGGCACCGCGCGGCGACCGCCGAGATGCCGGTCGTCACCTGCCCGGCCCCGGCCGGCGGTGCGGTCGCCGACGAGCCGGACATGCTGACCCGCCCGATCCGGCTCGGTGACCTGGTGCCCCACCCCCGCGGCGGTCGTCCCGCCGTCCGCCCCACCGCCTGACCCGTCGCCGGGGGCGTGTCCCGGCGGCCCCTCCGCACACCTCCACCGGCGTCCCGGGGAGGCGCCTGCGCGCCCTCCGGGTGCCCGCCCGCGTCCCGCCGGCGGCGGCCGGATACACCCGCACGACCCCTCCCGCGCGCCGACACGCGCGGCACCCCGGCGTGTCGTGTGACGGGAGGGAGCCCTGCTCGCGCCTGGTCACCACGGGGTCACGGCCGGATCTCGGTGGAAGAGACACGCGGGTTCTCGTCTTGCAGATGTAGTGGAGCGCGGCCTACTGTCCCCCTACATCTAGTAGTTGCACCGATGGAAGTCCTCCACAGGCCGTCCTCAGGACCTCCACGGGGTGTCCACCGGATGTCCCCAGAGGGGTCCACAGACAGACGCAGGCGGGCGGGTCCGGCAGGACCGGACGAGCCCGCCGGCACGAGCCGCCCGAGCCGGGTCCCCGGCCGGGCGGGTCTTCCGCGGAGGGAGGTGAACCGCAGTGCGCTGCCCGTTCTGCCACAACCCCGACAGCCGCGTGATCGACTCGCGCGAGGCCGACGAGGGGGCCACCACCCGTCGCCGCCGCTCGTGCCCGGCCTGCGGCCGCCGGTTCACCACCGTCGAGGAGGCGGTGCTCGCCGTCGTCAAGCGCAGCGGGGTGAGCGAGCCGTTCAACCGGACCAAGGTCGTCGCCGGCGTGCGGCGTGCCTGCCAGGGCCGGCCGGTCGACGAGGACCAGCTCCAGCAGCTGGCCCAGCAGGTCGAGGACGCCATCCGCGCCAGCGGCGTGGCCGAGGTCCCCAGCCACGAGGTGGGGCTGGCCATCCTGCAGCCGCTGCGCGAGCTCGACGAGGTCGCCTATCTGCGCTTCGCCAGCGTCTACCGCGCCTTCACCTCGGTCGAGGACTTCGAGAAGGAGATCACCGAGCTGCGGGCCCGCCACCACCGCGGCGGCACCCCGCCGCTGCCCGGGCTGCAGATCGAGCCGCCGGCGCCGCGCCGCCGGGGCTCCGCCCGCACCCCCTCCACCGCCCGCGACGGCTGACCGCCGCCCGCGCGACCAGACGTGCGCCGGCAGCGTCGCCGGCCCTCTCAGCACCACCGGAACCGTCAGCAGGACCAGATAGGAACAGGGTGGCTCTCTTCCCCAGCCGCCCGCACCACTCACCGAGGGAGAGCTCGTGACCGAGATCGAGGACCGCCCGGCAGGCCGTACGCGCCGGGCCGCCAAGGCGCCGACCAGGGGGAAGGGCCTGAAGGTCAAGCGGGTCTACACGACCGCCGGCGTCCACCCGTACGACGAGGTGACGTGGGAGCGTCGCGACGTCGTCATGACCAACTGGCGTGACGGCTCGATCAACTTCGAGCAGCGCGGCGTCGAGTTCCCCGCCGAGTGGAGCATCAACGCCACCAACATCGTCACCACGAAGTACTTCCGCGGCGCCGTCGGCACCCCGCAGCGGGAGACCAGCCTGCGTCAGCTCATCGACCGGGTGGTGCTCACCTACGGCGCGGCCGGTCGCGAGCACGGCTACTTCGCCACCGAGGGCGACGCGGAGGTCTTCGAGCACGAGCTGACCTGGATGCTGCTGCACCAGGTGTTCAGCTTCAACAGCCCCGTGTGGTTCAACGTCGGCACGAGCGCGCCGCAGCAGGTCAGCGCCTGCTTCATCCTCGCCGTCGACGACACGATGGACTCGATCCTCAACTGGTACCGGGAGGAGGGGCTGATCTTCAAGGGCGGCTCCGGCGCCGGCCTGAACCTCTCCCGCATCCGCTCGTCCAAGGAGCTGCTGTCCTCCGGCGGCACCGCCTCCGGCCCGGTCAGCTTCATGCGCGGCGCCGACGCCTCCGCCGGGACCATCAAGTCCGGTGGCGCCACCCGGCGCGCGGCCAAGATGGTCGTCCTCGACATCGACCACCCCGACATCGAGGAGTTCATCGAGACCAAGGCGCGCGAGGAGGACAAGATCCGCGCGCTGCGGGACGCCGGGTACGACATGGACCTCGGCGGCAAGGACATCACCAGCGTCCAGTACCAGAACGCCAACAACTCGGTCCGGGTCTCCGACGAGTTCATGCGCGCGGTGGAGGACGGCACCGACTTCGGCCTGCGCGCCCGCCTCGACGGCTCGGTCATCGAGGAGGTCGACGCCCGGGGGCTGTTCCGCAAGGTCACCCAGGCCGCCTGGGAGTGCGCCGACCCCGGCATCCAGTACGACGACACCATCAACGACTGGCACACCAACCCCGAGACGGGCCGGATCAACGCGTCCAACCCCTGCTCGGAGTACATGAGCCTGGACAACAGCTCGTGCAACCTGGCGTCCCTGAACCTCATGAAGTTCCTCAAGGACGACGGGACGTTCGACGCCAAGACCTTCGTCAAGGCCGTCGAGCTGGTCATCACGGCGATGGACATCTCGATCTGCTTCGCCGACTTCCCGACCGAGCCGATCGGTGAGACCACCCGCGCCTACCGGCAGCTGGGCATCGGCTACGCCAACCTCGGCGCGCTGCTGATGGCCACCGGCCACGCCTACGACTCGCGCGGCGGCCAGACCCTGGCCGCGGCCATCACCTCGCTGATGACCGGCACCGCCTACCGCCGCTCGGCCGAGCTGGCCGGCATCGTCGGCGCGTACGAGGGCTTCGCCCGCAACGCCGACGCGCACGCCCGGGTGATGCGCAAGCACGCCGCCGCCAACGACGCCATCCGCCCGGTCGGCGCCGACGACGCCGACGTGCTGCGGGCCGCCACCGCCCAGTGGCAGGAGTGCCTGGAGATCGGCGCGGACAACGGCTGGCGCAACGCGCAGGCCTCGGTCCTCGCCCCCACCGGGACCATCGGCTTCATGATGGACTGCGACACGACCGGCATCGAGCCGGACTTCTCGCTGGTCAAGTACAAGAAGCTGGTCGGCGGCGGGTCCATGCAGATCGTCAACCAGACGGTCCCGCGGGCGCTGAAGAGCCTCGGCTACCAGGACGAGCAGGTCGAGGCGATCGTCGAGTACATCGCCGAGCACGGCCACGTCGTCGACGCCCCGAGCCTGCGCCCGGAGCACTACGAGGTGTTCGACTGCGCCATGGGCGAGCGGGCCATCTCCCCGATGGGCCACGTCCGCATGATGGCCGCGGTGCAGCCGTTCATCTCCGGCGCGATCAGCAAGACGGTCAACATGCCGGAGACGGCGACCGTCGAGGACGTCGAGAACATCTACTTCCAGGGCTGGAAGCTCGGCCTCAAGGCACTGGCGATCTACCGCGACAACTGCAAGGTCGGCCAGCCGCTGTCCGACGCCAAGGCCAAGAAGACCACTGCCGACGGTGGGGCCAAGGCCGAGGTGGAGGCCGCCCCGGTCGCCGCGACGTCGCACCCGGTCCGCCGCCGGCTGCCGAAGAAGCGGCAGAGCATGACGACGTCGTTCAGCGTCGCCGGCGCCGAGGGCTACATGACCGCCGGGATGTACGAGGACGGCAGCCTCGGCGAGGTGTTCCTCAAGCTCGGCAAGCAGGGCTCGACCCTGGCCGGTGTCATGGACGCCTTCTCGATCGGCATCTCGATCGCGCTGCAGCACGGTGTGCCGCTGGAGACCTACATCCAGAAGTTCACCAACATGCGCTTCGAGCCGGCCGGCATGACCGACGACCCGGACATCCGGATCGCCCAGTCGGTGATGGACTACATCTTCCGTCGCCTGGCACTGGACCACCTGCCGGTCGAGACGCGCGCGACCCTCGGCATCTTCACCGCCGAGGAGCGGGCGGCGCAGGTGTCGGGCACCTACGGCGGCTCCGCCTCGACGGCGGAGGTCGTCGAGGAGGAGGTCGACGTCGAGGCGCTGCGCGGCTCGGTGCCGACCGAGGCGCCCGCCAAGCCGGAGCCGGCCGCCGAGAAGCCGGTGAAGGAGGCCCACTCCTCGGCCGAGCTGCTCGAGCTGGTCACGGGCAACGTCACCGACGCGCCGCTGTGCATGACCTGCGGCACGAAGATGCGTCCCGCCGGCAGCTGCTACGTCTGCGAGGGCTGCGGCTCCACCAGCGGCTGCAGCTGACCTGACCGGTCAGCGACGTCCTGCACCGGCGGCAGGACGTCGCTGACCGATGACCGACCCGTCCACCGGCCCGGTCCCCTCGCGGGGCCGGGCCGGTGGCGTTCCGTGGGCCCGAGGAACGGTGGGAGCGACGTGGACCGGGTGCTCCGTCCCGCTCGGCTGAGAAGGCGAGCGGGCCGGAGGCTCCGCACGGGCACCACCCACCGCACGGCAGGTCTCCGGCATGACCAGGCGGCGCGCTGGGCCAGCCACGGGTCACCACACGCCGGGACCCGCCGGTCGACCGGGGATCCGGGGGAACGCGCACGGGTGTCCGGCCGCGGATCACGTGCGACGGTGCTCCATCGCTTCCCAGCGGTCACGGACCACCGGAGGCGATCTCGAGTCCGCAGGGAGTCGCCATGCCGCTCGACCATGCTGTCCTCACCCGCCTGGCCCGGTCCGTCGCCGGTGAGGTGCTGCAACCGGCCGACCCCGGGTTCGCCGCGGCACGGGCCGGGGCCGTCTGGAACGGCGCCATCACGCGCCAGCCGGCGCTGATCGTGCGGCCTACGTCGGCCGAGGAGGTCGCGCGGACCCTCGCTGTCGTGCGCGAGGAGGGGGTGGACCTGACCGTGCGCGGTGGCGGCCACAGCGGAGCCGGGAACGCCGTGGCCGAGGACGCCGTCATGATCGACCTGTCCCGGATCGCCGGCGTCCGGGTGGATGCGGAGGCCCACCGGGTGCACGTGGGAGGCGGCGCGACGTTGGCCGCCGTCGACGCCGCGACCGCGCCGCTCGGACTGGCCGTGGCCGGCGGCACGGTCAGCCACACGGGCGTCTCCGGCCTCACGCTGAGCGGCGGACTGGGCTGGTTGACGTCCCAGCAGGGGCTGGCGTGCGACAACCTGGTGGCCGCCACCCTGGTCACCGCCGACGGGCGCACCGTGACCGCCTCCGAGGACACGGAACCCGAGCTGTTCTGGGCACTGCGCGGCGCCGGCACCAACTTCGGGATCGTGACCGAGCTCGTGTTCGCCCCGCACGAGCTCAACCCCTTGGCGAACGTGGGCATGTTCTTCTGGCGACCGGACGACGCCCTCGAGCCGCTGCGCTTCCTCCGTGAGTACCTGTTCGACCTCCCGGCCGGGATCACCGGTGCCGTGGTCGGGATGTCCGCGCCGCCCGAGCCGTTCGTGCCCGAGGAGCACCGCGGCGAGCGTGGCGTCGCGGTGCTGGTCGCGGGCTGGGGCAGCGCCGAGGAGCACGCCGCGGCGATCCGGCCGCTGCGGGAGCGCGACCCGCTGTTCGAGATGGTCACCCCGATCCCGCACGTGGCGCTGCAGCAGATGCTCGATGACGCCAACCCGTGGGGCATCCGCGCCTACGACAAGGGGCTGAACCTCGACCGGCTGAGCGACGATGCGCTCGCGGTCATCCTGGAGCGGCTCCCCCTCATGCGCTCGCCGCTCTCCTACGTGCCGATGTTCCCGCTCACCGGCCGGTACAGCGAGATCTCCGACGACGCGACGGCGTGGGGCAGCCCCCGACGTCCGCACTGGGCGCTGGCTCTCCTCGCCATGGCCCCCGACGACGAGTCCTATGCGGCCGACCGCGCCTGGGTCCGCGACCTCTGGAACGCCTTGCGCCCCTACGCCCCCGACGACGGGACGTACCTGAACTTCGAGGCCGACACCGACGACCGGCGGGTGCGAGCCTCCTACGGGGAGCGCAAGTACCGCCGCCTCGCCGAGCTCAAGGCCGTGTGGGACCCGGACAACGTCTTCCGGCACAACCCCAACATCCCGCCCGCCCCGGCCGGCATCCCCTCGCCCCGCGAGGCCGTGCCGGCGCGGACCGGCGGGACCGTCCGCTGACGCCGGCGGCGCTCGTCGTCCGGCACGTCGGATCGGGATCGTTCCGGACGGCCCTCCACGTGGTGACCGAGACCGCTCCCGGGTCCCGTCCTCCGGGCCCTCCGGTGGAGTCCGGTCAGGGCAGCCGCGCGAGCAGCGCCCGGGCGAACGTCGCGGCCGCCGGGTCGGCCGGCTCGTGCGTCGCCGCGGCGCGCAGCCAGCCCGCGAGCGGCGCGGCCAGCGCGGGGGAGAGAGCCGCGATCCACGCGCCGGTCCCGGCCCGCGCCTCGGCCACGTGCTCGGTGCTCCCGTCGGGGAGGTGTGCGACCACCTCGGGGCGGGTCGCCAGCAGTCCGCCGGTCCGCCAGTCGCCGGGGGGCGTCCGGGCGGCGAGCGCCTCGAGGCGGTCGGCCGCCGTCCGCAGCAACTGCTCGGGGTCCACGGCCGGATGGTGCCCGACGCTGCGACCGGGGGGCCCGGGACCAGGGTCTCCTGCTCCGGCCGGGCGCCGGGTCTCGACTCCCTGGGCGCCGCCGGGCCGGACCATCGCCGAGCGTCTGGACAGCCCACACCCGGCGGCGGTGCACTACCGGTCCGCACAGGAGGCGCCATGACTGCGGAGCACGTCGTCGAGCCCGCCCGCGCCGGTGCACGCGGCGCCGCGGACTCCCTCGGATCCCCTCACGTCGCCGGCGGCACCCGGAGCTGAGGCTCCACGCTCACCGACAGGAGGACGTCCCGTGGACACCTTCCTCTCCACCGACCTCACCGACCTGCCCGAGGCCGTCGCGCCCGAGGTGATCGAGCTGCGGAACGGCGAGGAGCTGCGGCTGCGCCCGGCTCCGGTCGCCAAGCGGATCGGGAACAGCACGGTGCGGATGCTGGCCTACAACGGCTCGATCCCCGGTCCCACGCTGAGGGTCCGGCAGGGCTCGGAGGTCGTCGTGCACGTCGTCAACGGCACCGACCTCGACACCACCGTGCACTGGCACGGGCTGCGCCTGGAGAACCGCTACGACGGCGTGCCGCACGAGACGCAGACCCCGATCCCGCCGGGCGGGGAGTTCAGCTACCGCATCCAGTTCCCCGACCCGGGCCTGTACTGGTACCACCCGCACGTCCGCGAGGACGTCACCCAGGAGCTGGGTCTCTACGGCAGCATCCTGGTCGACCCGGCCGAGCCGGACTACTGGCCGCCGGCGCACCGCGACGTGGTGCTGACCCTCGACGACCTGCTGCTCGAGGACGGCGCGATCGCCCCGTTCAGCCGCACCGAGACCAACTACGCGGCGATGGGCCGCTACGGCAACGTGATGCTCACCGGCGGGGAGACCGACCCGGCGTTCACCGCACGGACCGGCGAGGTCGTCCGGCTGTGGCTGACCGACACGGCCAACAGCCGGGTCTTCCGGGTGGCCGTGCCCGGTGCCCGGATGAAGCTCGTCGGCGGCGACAGCGGCCGGGTGGAGCACGAGGAGTTCGTCGCCGACGTCGTGCTGGCCCCGTCGGAGCGGGCGGTCGTGGACGTGCTGTTCGACCGGGCGGGCGAGTTCGCACTGGAGCACCGCACCCCGAACCGGACCTACCGGTTGGCGACGATCACCGTCACCGGCGAGGTCGCCGAGCCGCCGCTGGCCGAGCGGTTCGAGGCGCTGCGGACTGCGCCGGAGCTGGTGGCCGAGCGGGAGCAGCTCGGTGCGTGGCTGGCCGCGGCGCCCGACGAGGTCCTCGCGATCGTCGCCGAGATGGACGACCGGGCCGCGCCCGCGACGGCGGGACCGGCGACCTACGCCTGCCCGATGCACCCCGAGGTGGTCAGCGACCAGCCGGGGCGCTGCCCGAAGTGCGGCATGAAGCTGATGGCGACCGCCTCGGGCGGGAGCCACGGTCACGACGCGGGCCACGGTCACGACGCGGGCCACGGTCACGACGCGGGCCACGGCGCCGACGCCGCGGAGACGTCGGCGACGGGTCACGACGCCGCGCACACCCACCACCCAGGTCCCGCCCCCGCCGACGGGATCGAGTGGGAGGACGAGATGGCCGAGACGAACCGGGCCACCACCACGGAGACGATGCGCTGGAAGTTGCTGGACCGCACCGCCGGCCGCGACGGGCTCCCCGTCGACTGGCACTTCACCGCCGGTCAGCGGGTCAAGATCCGGCTGGTCAACGAGATGGACTCCGACCACCCGATGCACCACCCGTTCCACGTCCACGGCGCCGGCCGCTTCCTCGTCCTCGCCCGGGACGGGACCCCCGAGCCCAACCTGGTGTGGAAGGACACCGTGCTCATCCCGACCGGTCAGACCGTCGACCTCCTGCTCGACGTCACCAACCCCGGCCTGTGGATGGCGCACTGTCACATCGCCGAGCACATGCACGCCGGGATGATGTTCAGCTTCACCGTGGACCGGGGAGCGACGCCGTGACGGCGCCGACCGAGCCGCTCGACGTCGTCGTCGTGGGCGGCGGTCAGGCCGGCCTGGCGGCCGCCTGGCACCTGCGCGAGCGGGGACTGCGCTTCCTGGTCCTGGAGGCCGCGGCGGAGATCGGGCACACCTGGCGCACGCGCTGGGAGTCGCTGCGGCTGTTCACCCCGGCCGAGCACGACGCGCTGCCCGGCCTGCCGTTCCCGGCACCGGCCGGCACCTACCCGGGCAAGGAGGCGGTCGCCGACTACCTGCGCGACTACGCCGCCGCCTTCGACCTGCCGGTGCGGCTGGACGCGCGGGTGACCGGGCTGCAGCGCACCGGTGCCGGGTTCCGGATCAGCACCGCCGCGGGGACCTACAGCGCCCGGCAGGTCATCGTGGCCACCGGACCGTTCCAGACCCCGTTCGTCCCGCCGCTGTCCGCCGGGCTGGACGGGTCGGTGACCCAGCTGCACAGCTCCGGGTACCGCAGCCCCGACGCTCTGCCCGAGGGGCCCGTGCTGGTCGTCGGCGGCGGCAACTCCGGCTTCCAGATCGCCGAGGAGCTGGCCCGGACCCGGCCGGTGCAGCTGTCGGTCGGCGCGGCGTACCCGGCGCTGCCGCAGCGGCTGCTCGGCCGCGACCTGTTCTGGTGGCTGACCCGGCTGCGGCTGATGCGGGTGCCCGCCGGTTCCCGGCTCGGCCGGCGGATGCAGTCCCGCGGCGAGTTCCTGATCGGCAGCAGCCGGCGGGGCCTGCTGCGGGCGGGTGTCCGGTTCCGGCCGCGGCTGGCCGACGCCGCCGGCCGCACGGTGCGGTTCGCCGACGGCACCAGCGGGGAGGTGGGCGTCGTCGTGTGGGCGACCGGCTACCGGCCCGACCACTCCTGGATCGACGTCCCGGGAGTCCTGCGCGACGGCCGTGTGGTCCACACCCGCGGGATCACCGACGTCCCCGGGCTGTACTTCCTCGGCCTGTCCTGGCAGCACACCCGCGGCTCGGCGCTGCTGGGCTTCGTCGCCGACGACGCCGCCCACGTGGTCGACGCCGCCGCGAGGAGCAGCGCACCCGTACCCGGGCCACGCGGTGCGCCCGACGCGCAGGCGACCCCCCACGACGTCCGGCACTGAACGCCGAGCACCGGGAGGAGACCGCCATGTCCGGCACGGAGGAGGTCCTCGCGTTCCCGGTCCACCCCGGCGTGACGCCGCTGGACCTCATCGGCCCGCTCACCGTGCTGAAGACCCCCGGCATCGGGGCGCGCGGTACCGCACCGTCGTGGTCGGCGAGTGCGCCGAGCAGCTGGCCACCGACACGCCGCTGGGGCTGCTGCCGGCCGCCACCTTCGCCGAGGTGCCGGACCCGTGGGCGGTGATCGTGCCCGGTGGCGGGGCGAGCACCCTCACCGCGACGGAGGACGAGGCGCTGCTGTCCTACGTCCGCTCGGCCGCCGTCGGGGCGGAGGTCGTCGGGTCCACCGGCAACGGGGCGCTCGTGCTGGCCGCCGCCGATCTGCTGCGCGGCGCGCGGGCGGCCGTGCACTGGGCCTACCGGGAGCCGCTGGAGAAGGTGGGCGCCATCGCCGCCCGGCAGCGGTGGCTCGTCGACGGCCGGCTGCACACCGCCGCCGGCGGCACCGCCACCACCAACTGGTTCTACTCCGGGATCCTGGAGCGCCTGGGTGCCACGTACCACCAGCGGAGGTGGGTCGAGGACGGCGACCTGGTCATGTCCGCCGGCGTCTCTGCCGGCATCGACATGGCACTGCACCTCGCCGCCCGCCTGACCGACGAGGCCACCGCCCGCCGGGTGCAACGAGCCGTCGACTACGACCCGCGACCACCCTGGGGCGGCATCGACTACGACCGGATCCCAGGTCTCCCCCGCGCCGTGCGCGGCGCGATCGGGCTGACCGCGCCGGTGGCCGCCGGGCGCGCCAGGCGGCTCACCCGCGCCGGACGCTGACCCGCGGTCGGACCGGCGTCGCGTCAGGGAGGGGAGGAGGGGGTGACCGCCTCCGGGAGCGCGCCGCACGCGCAGCGCCGCAGGGCGACGGCCGCCGGGGTGCGCGGCCTGCGCGCACCGATCGCCTGGGGCGTGGTCTGGGGCTGCCTGCAGGCCGCGTCGCCGCTGGCCTTCCCCTGGCTCGACGACGCCACCGTCTACTCGATGGGGCTCGTCCTGATCGCTGCGGTCTACATCGGGTTCAGCGTGGCCGACGGGCGGGGCAGGGTCGTCGCCGTCGAGACCGTCGTCGCCGGCGTCTTCGTCGTCGTCGCCGCGGCGGGGGTGACCGGCTCGGCCTGGCTGCTCGTGGCCGGCCTGGCCGGCCACGGCCTGAAGGACCTCTGGCAGCACCGCACCGGGTTCGTGGCCGGCACCCGCTGGTGGCCGCCGTTCTGCGCCGCCGTCGACGCCGTCGCCGCCGCGCTCCTCGCCGTCGGGATCGTGGCCGACGTCCACCTCGGGTGGTGAGCCGGCGCGGTGGTGCCGGCGCTCAGGCCGCGGTCGGCACCGTCCGGGCCAGTGCGGCGGTGAGGGTCAGCCGGAGGTCGAGCAGGTCGTCGAGCGCCTGCTGGGCCGCCTGGCACAGCGTGAAGCCCTCGCCGCTCGGGGAGTCGCGGAACCCGTCGCGGGCGGTGCCGAGCTCCTGGTAGGCGACCACGATGCGGCGGTCGACGTCGGGGACCTGGGGACGAGGGAGCGACACGTCGCCTCCTCCTGCGGTTCGGTGGTGCCGGGAGGGGGTTCCCGGTCGTCCGTGCGGCGCTCTACCCACCCGGGGCCGTGCGCACGCACGTTCCGCCGCGCGGGCACCGGGCACCCGGACGGGGGAACGCCGCCGGGGGAGTGTCGGTGCCGTTCCTACGGTGAGGACCGTGACCCGTCGCACCGTCCCGTCCTGCCCCGACTGCGCCGGGTCCCCGCGCGCGGTCCCGCTCCTCTTCGGGCTGCCCTCCGCGGAGGCGTTCGACGCGAGCGACCGCGGTGAGGTCGTGCTGGGCGGGTGCCTGCTGACCGAGGGCGAGCCGCTGCCCGACCGGGCCTGCCCGCAGTGCCGGCAGCCGCTGTCCTGACCGTCGCGGGTCAGCCGATCCCGCACTCGTCGCGCAGGTAGGCCTCGACGTCGTCGCTCGCCGTGTCCAGCCCGTTCCCTGCCTCCTCCAGTGCCGCGACCGAGTCCGCGTCGGTGAGGTCGAGGTCGGCCACCGCGTCGGCCATCCGGTCCAGTCCGGTCCGCATGGTGTCCCAGTCGTCGGCGATCGCCTCCGGCGCGGTGATGTCCCGCATCTCCTCGGCGAGCTGACGGAAGACGTCGGGGACCGAGGTGTCGCCGCCGGCCTCGTCCACGGCCGCCTCGACCCGCTGGTCGAGGTCGGCTGCCCGGGTGCAGAAGTCCTCCCCGGCCGTGTCCTCCGCGGGGGAGCTGGTCGCCGGGGAGTCGGCTGCGGAGCCCCCGCCGTCGCCCGAGCCGCCGTCGTCGCCGGAGCACGAGGCGAGCAGGACGATGCCGAGGACCGCGGCCACCCCGGCCCGGACAGGACGCAGCTTCTGGCGCATGGAGCGACCGTCCCGCGACCGGCGGCCCGGGGGCAGGGTCGAAGGACCGCTCGGGGCGAGCGGGGTCACAGCGAGCGAGGTCACAGGAGGATCACGGCCGATCGGGTTCCGTTGCGGACGGCGAGCGCCGATGACCCGTGCGGTCACCCGTGGATCCGCTCAGTGACGAGGGACCCGGCCCGGTGGAGCGCCGTCTCCCGGCCGGTGGCCGCGCCCCGCGCTCGTCCTCCTGAACGGATCCCCGCACCACCATGCCCGCCGTCCTCGGCATCGTCGCGTCCACCCTCAGCATCGCCGTCGTCTGGCCCCAGGTCCGGCTCTCCTGCCGGCACGGCCGGACCCGGGGACTCTCGCCCACGGGCAGCTGGCTGGCCGTCGCGCTGAACCTGGCCTGGCTGACGTTCGGCCTGCTGGCGCACGACCCGGCCCAGGTGGTCACCAACGCCGTCGTCGGCGCGGGCAACGCCGCGGTGCTCGCCGCCCTGCTGCTCACCCAGCCGGCGCTGCGCACCCGGCGGGTCCTGGCCCGCACCGCCTCCGGCGCCGCCGGGCTCGCCGCCCTCGCCGGGGGCTGCCTGGTCGCGGTGGACCTCGGCGCCGCGCCGGCCGCGGCCGCCGCCGTCCTCGCCTCCGTGGCCGCGGTCGTCGGAGTCGCCGCCGCGGTGCCGCAGCCGCTGGGCCTGCTGCGCGACCGCACGCAGGACGTCTCCGGGCTCTCGCCGGTGCGGTGGTGGCTCGGCGCCGGGTCCTGCGCCGCGTGGACCGGCCACGGCCTCGCGGCAGGGCAGGTGGCCATGGCGTTGTCGGCCGCGGTCGGGCTCGCGTGCGCCCTCGTCACCTGCGCGGTGCTCGCCTCCCGCCGGACGCCGGCGCCGGTCGTCCCGCTGCCGGTCCGCCGCCCGGTCCGCCCCGCCGAGGCGCGCCCGGTACTGGCCGCCGCGGCCTGAGGACGCCGCCCGGGCGAGGATCGGGCGACGTCCGCACCCACCCCGAGGAGTCGCGTTGAGCCCGAGCCCCGTCGCCGTCACCGGCTCGACCGGACAGGTCGGGGGCCGGGTCGCCCGCCGGCTGTCCGCCGCCGGCGTCCCGCAGCGCCTGCTGGTCCGCGACCCGTCCCGCGCGCCGCGGTTGCCGGGCGCGACCACCGTCGTCGCGCCGTACGCCGACGGCGACGCCGTCCGCCGGGCGCTGGAGGGCGTGGGGACCGTCTTCATGGTGTCGGCGTCGGAGTCCGCCGACCGGGTCGACCAGCACCGCGCCTTCGTCGACGCCGCCGCGGCCGCCGGCGTGCGGCACCTCGTCTACCTGTCGTTCCAGGGCGCCGCCCCGGACGCGACCTTCACCCTCGCCCGCGACCACTGGGCCACCGAGGAGCACGTCCGCGCCCGCGGGCTGCGCTCCACGTTCCTGCGCGACGCGCTCTACGCCGACTTCCTGCCCGGCCTGGTGGGGGAGGACGGCGTGATCCGCGGCCCGGCCGGCGACGGGCGGGTCGCCGCGGTCGCCCAGGACGACGTCGCCGACGCCGCGGTCGCCGTCCTCCGCGAGCCCGCCGCCCACGCCGGGCGCACCTACGACCTCACCGGTCCGGAGGCGCTCACCCTCACCGAGGTCGCGGCCACGATCACCGCCGTCACCGGCCGCCCGGTCCGGTACCACGCGGAGACCGTCGAGGAGGCCTTCGCCTCCCGCGCCTCCTACGGCGCTCCGGACTGGCAGGTCGAGGCGTGGGTGTCGACGTACACCGCGATCGCGGCCGGGGAGATGGCCGCCGTGAGCAGCGCCGTCCCCGGCCTGACCGGTCATCCGGCCACGCCGTTCGAGCAGCTGCTGCGGGCCGGCGACCGAGCCGCCCGCGCCATTCCGCCGACAGCGGAAGAATTGCGCGAATGGTGAAACGGGACCATTCGGGGGCGCATTCCTGCTGCGTTCCCGATTGACTGCGGCCGTCCGACCCCGGCGGCCCAGGAGGTACCGACCGTGCAGACCCCGACCGGCTCCCCGTCCTTGCACGACGCCGTCGCCGACCGCCTGCTCCGCGAGCGCATCGTCGTGCTCGGCAGCGAGGTGGACGACGACGTCGCCAACCGCCTGTGCGCGCAGATGCTGCTGCTCGCGGCCGACGACCCGCGACGCGACGTGCACCTCTACGTCAACTCACCCGGCGGCTCGGTGACCGCCGGGATGGCCGTCTTCGACACGATGCAGGCGATCGGCTGCGACGTCGCCACCTACGCGTTCGGGACGGCGGCCTCGATGGGGCAGTTCCTGCTGACCGCCGGCACGCCGGGCAAGCGGTTCACGCTGCCGCACACCCGGATCCTCGTGCACCAGCCCTCAGGCGGGCTCGGCGGCACGCAGTCCGACGTCGCCGTCCAGGCCGAGGCGCTGCGCCGGCTGAAGCGGGACCTCGACGAGCTGCAGGCGCTGCACACCGGGCAGACCGTGGAGCAGATCGAGCGGGACTCCGACCGGGACCGCTGGTTCACCGCGCAGGAGGCCGTCGCCTACGGGCTGGTCGACCACGTCGTCGCCTCGGCCGCGGCGCTGCCCGGCCCGGCGCTGGTCCCCACCGGGTGGGGCGCGCCGTGACCGACTGGCTCACCGCGACCCTCGACGGCGCCCGCGCGGCCGAGCTCCGGCGGTCGGTGCGGCACCACCGCCGGGTCGCCGCCGCGGCCCGCCGACGCCGCGCCCGCCGGCTGGCCGCCCGTGCCGCCGCTCTCGCCGAGCGCTCCGCCGTCCTCGCCGCCCGGGCGGCGCTGCTGTCGCCCGGATCCCGTGCGGGTGCGCAGCCGGGGCGCGGGGCGGACCGACGGGCGGTCGTCTGACCTGCGCTCTCCCCTGTGGATGCGTTGCCGCCACGTCCTGCGGCACCGGGCTGGCGGCACGAGTCGGCCGCCGACGGCACCCTCACCGTCACCACCCCCACCGGCCTCACCGCGACGACCAGCCCACCGCCCCACCAGGCGGGGCCGGGAATGTCCCGGCGGACGGTGCGTTGGAGAGGGTGCCGGTCCGGTCCATGCCCCCGGGCCTCACCTCCTGCCGCTGCGAGCGGCCACTCGCCGAGAGGCGGCTATCGGGCCGGCGCTGAACGGTCCGGCCGCCCGGTCCACCAGGACCGGGCGGCCGTCCGCGTGCGGGGACCGGCCGGGGACGTGCCAGGGTGGCGGGCGTGCGTGTCCTCGTCACCGGGAGCTCCGGCCACCTCGGCGAGGCGCTGGTCCGCGTGCTGCGCGACGCCGGGGACGACGTCGCCGGCCTGGACCTGCTGCCCTCGCCGTGGACCGACGTCGTCGCCTCGGTTACCGACCGCGCTGCGGTCCGGGACGCCCTCGCCGGCGCCGACGCGGTGCTGCACACCGCCACGCTGCACAAGCCGCACGTCGGCACGCACGGCCGGCAGGCGTTCGTCGACACCAACGTCACCGGGACCCTGGCCGTCCTCGAGGAGGCGGCGGCCGCCGGTGTCGGGCGGGTGGTGGCCACCAGCACGACCAGCGCCTTCGGCCGCGCGCTGACCCCCGCGCCCGGCGAGCCCGCCGCGTGGGTCACCGAGGCCGTGCCGCCGCGGGTGCGCAACGTCTACGGCGCCACCAAGGTCGCCGCCGAGGACCTCTGCGAGCTCGTCGCCCGCGACACCGGCCTGCCCGTCGTCGTCCTGCGGACCTCGCGCTTCTTCCCGGAGGGCGACGACAGCGACGACGTCCGCAGCGCCTACGCCGACGACAACGTGAAGGTCAACGAGCTGCTGTACCGGCGGGTGGACCTCGCCGACGTCGTCTCCGCCCACCGCGCCGCCCTCGACCGCGCGCCGGCGCTCGGGTTCGGCCGCTACGTCGTCAGCGCCACCACGCCGTTCGGCCGGGACGACCTGGTGCAGCTGCGCACCGACGCCCCGGCCGTCGTCGGACGGCTCTTCCCCGACGTCCCGGCGCTGTACGAGCGGCTGGGCTGGCGGCTGTTCCCGTCGATCGACCGGGTCTACGTCAACGCCGCCGCCCGCGCCGACCTCGGTTGGACGCCGGAGTGGGACTTCCGCGCCGCTCTCGACGCCCTCGCCGCCGGGCGCCCGCCGCGCAGCGAGCTGGCGCGGACGGTCGGCGCGAAGGGCTACCACGCCGTCCCGACCGGCCCCTACACCGTCCGCTGACCGGGGGACTCCAGCACCACGACGTCGTCCTCGTGCAGGCCGGAGGCCACCAGCGTGCCGCCGCGCTCGGCGACCGCGGTGACGAAGCCGTAGCCGGCGTCGGTGGCGCGCAGGTCGTGCACCCGGCGGCCGTCGACCGGGTCGAACGCCATCACCCAGGCGATCGGCGTCGCCTCCGGCCGCACCCGCTCCGGCACGTTCCACAGCAGCAGCCGCAGCACGCCCGGCAGCGGCAGCAGCCGGTCCAGCAGCGCGTTGCGCGGCGCGGCGATCGCCACCCACAGCAGCCCGTCGCTGCCGAGCGAGGCGTTGTCGGGGAAGCCGGGCAGGTTCTCCACCAGCGGCTCGGTCGTGCCCGCGCGCTCCCCGGTCAGCCAGTACCGCAGCACCCGGTAGCGGGAGGTCTCGGCCAGCAGCAGGTGCGAGCCGTCGGGCGCCCGCACCAGCCCGTTGGCGAAGCCGAGCCCGGACAGCACCGTGGTCACCGTGCCGTCGGGGTCCCGCCGCACCAACCGCCCGGTGGCCGAGTGCTCGAAGAAGTCACCGAGGTGGTGCTCGACGTCCCACCGGGTGGTCGACGTCGTGAACCACACCGTCCCGTCGGGCGCCGCGACGACGTTGCTCGCGAAGGTCACCGGCTCGCCGTCGACCTCGGACACCAGCACCTCCACGTCGCCCGAGACGCCCACCCGCAGCAGCCCGAGGTCGTGGTCGCAGACGAGCACGCTGCCGTCGGCGCGCGGCTCCACCCCGAGCGGGCGGCCGCCGGTCCGGCCGACCGGCGTCCGCTCGCCGGTGACCGGGTCGATCCGCACGACGCTGCCGTCGCGCAGCCCGGTGACCACCAGGCCGGCGTCGTCGAAGAGCACGTCCTCGGGGCCGGAGTCGCCGGTCGGCAGCCGGCGGGCGACACGCAGCGGCGCGGTCGGGCCGGGGTCGGCGAACGCCGGCGGCGTCCACCGGCGCGGCCGGATGCGGCGGCGGGTGAGCAGCGGACTGCCGACCTGCGCCGCGGCGCGGTCGGGGGTGAGCCGGCCGGCCCGCCGGATCACCGCCAGGCAGCGCCGCTCGAGCAGCCGGACGGCGAGGCCGAAGGAGCGGAACGCCGGGTTCGTCGTCTGCCCCGCCCGGTAGCGCGCCCACACCTGCTGGGCGATGACCGCGACGCGGAACAGGCCGAACACCTCGTACCAGGCCCACTCGGCGTTGGTGACCCGCTGGCCGGTCCGCGCGCTGTAGTACGCGACCACCTGCTCGCGGGTCATCATCCCGGGCAACGTCGTGGGCTGGCGGCTGAACCGGCGCATCAGCGGGCCGTCGTCGGCCTGGATCCAGTAGCCGAGCGCGCTGGCCAGGTCCACCAGCGGGTCGCCGACGGTGGCCAGCTCCCAGTCGAGCAGGCCGACCGGGCGGGTGGGGTCGGCGGGGTCGAGGACGACGTTGTCGAACCGGAAGTCGTTGTGCACCAGCGTGTGCGGCCGGTCGGCGGGCTGGTGCTCGGCCAGCCACGCGGTCACCCGGGCGAAGGCGGGCACGTCCCGCGTGCGGGCCCGCGCGTACCGCTTCGTCCAGTTCTCCTCCTGGCGGCGCACGTAGCCGGGGCCGCGGTCGAGGCCGGCCAGCCCGGCGGCCCGCACGTCGACCGCGTGCAGGTCGACCAGCATGTCGACGACGTTGCGGCACAGCCGCGCGACCTGCTCCCGGTCGAGGTCCACGCCCGGCGGCAGCGAGCGGCGGGGGATCGGCCCCTCGACCCGCCGGACGACGGAGAACGGCGTCCCGATGACGGCGGTGTCCTCGCACAGCGCGACGGTGCGCGGCACGTGCGGGAGGACCCGGCCCAGCGCGTCCTGGACGCGGTACTCGCGGGCGACGTCGTGCGCGGTGCCGGTGTGCTCCCCGCGCGGCGGGCGGCGCAGCACCAGGTCGCCGTCGGGGTAGCGCAGCAGGTAGGTCAGGTTGGAGACGCCGCCGGCGAACTGGCGCACCTCGGGGACGGCGGACAGGTCGACGCCGGCCCGCGCGGGGTCGGCGTGCGCGGCCAGCCAGGCGGCGACGGCGGGGACGTCGAAGGCGTCCTCGGCCCGGACCGGGCGCGCGTCGGTGGCGGTCACGAGAGCCGCCGGACGACGGAGAGCGGCAGCACCCGCATCGCGACGCCGATCGGCACCCACGGCCAGGCCGGCACGTACGCCTTCGCCCTGCGCGCCTCGATCGCCTCGACCATCGCGCGCACGCCGGTCCCGGTGTCCACCCTGAACCGGGTGGCCTGCTGCACGTGCTCGTTCATCTCCGACCGGATGTAGCCCGGGTACACCACGGACACGTCGACGCCGGGGATGCGCTCGGAGCGCAGCCCCTCGGCGAGTGCCGCCACCCCGGCCTTGGTGGCCGCGTAGGTGGTCGTGCCCCTCCGCATCCCGCGCAGCGCGGACATCGACGAGACGAGCACCAGGTGGCCGCGGCGCTGCCGGCGGAACACCTCCAGCGCCGCCTCGCACTGCGCCAGCGCGCCGACGAAGTTGGTCATCGCCGTCTCGCGGTTGGCGTCGGCGCGGCCGGTGCCGAGCGGGGCGCCCTTGCCCAGGCCGGCGTCGACGACCACCCGGTCGAGCCCGCCGAAGGCCTCGTCGAAGCGGCGGAACACCGCGGGCACGGCGTCGGCGTCGGTGACGTCGAGCGCCGCCGTCTCCACCCGCCGGCCGCTCGCCGTCCGGATCCCGTCCGCGAGGGCGTCCAGCCGGTCGGTCCGGCGGGCGCACAGCGCGAGGTCCCAGCCGCGGGCGGTGAACTGGCGCGCCATCTCCGCGCCGAGCCCGGAGCTCGCCCCGGTGACCAGGACGACGCCCCTGCCCGGGCGGGCCTGGGGGGAGGACGGACCGGGGCCGGGGGAGGAGGAGGGCACCGGGGCACGCTAGATCCGGCCGGTCCCGGCCCGGTGCCCGGGGCCCGGGCGGCCTCAGGTCCGGACGGCGGGACGCACCTGGGCCAGCACGAAGGCGGCGACGACGTCGTGCACGGCGTCGCGGTCGTGCTCGTTGAGGACGTCGTGCAGGTCGCCCGGGAAGGTGCGCAGCGTCGCCCGCGGCAGCCGCGCGACCAGCGCGCGGGAGTTCTCCAGCGGGACGACCGGGTCGGCCCCGCCGTGCAGGACCAGCGTCGGGACGTCGGGCCGGCCCCGGGCGAGCCCGTCGGCCACCGCGGACCACGAGCGGACCACCGCCTCCAGGGTCTGCCGGGGCACCGGCCCGCGGTTCACCAGCGGGTCGGTGCGCAGCGCCTCCAGATAGCCGGGGTGGGTGCTGAACACCTCCGCCGGGTCCGGGGGCTCGACCTCCCCGGCGAGCATCGCCTCGATCACCGGCACGGGGAGGGCGGGCGGGTCGGAGACGACCAGCGCCTCCGCCAGGTCGGGGGACCGCTGGGCCAGCAGCAGCGCGGCCACGCCCCCGCCCGAGTGGCCCATCAGCACCAGCGGCCGGCCGGGGTGCCGGGCCCGGGCGATCGCGGCCAGCGTGCGGAGGTCGTCGGCCTGGTCGTCCCGGCTGAGCATCAGATCGCGCGCGCCGTCGCTGCGGCCGTGGCCGATCGCGTCCAGGGCGTGCACGGCGATCCCGTCGGCGGCCAGCCGCCGGCCGAGGGGCGCGTAGAGGCCCAGGTGCTCGCCGAAGTCGCCGTGGTGGAGGACGACGACGGCGCGGGCGTCGCCGTCGGGGAGCCAGGCGTCGTGGTGCACGCGGCCCCGGGTGCCGTCGAAGAAGGGCATCGCGGCCCCTCCCTCCGGGTCGGGCGGACGGGCCCCGCGCCGGTGATCGTCCTCGCCGTCGCCCCGGTGCAGCGGGGTCCCGCCCCCTCCCGGGGGAGGGCCCGGCGCTGCGTCACCGGGGGCGCCCGGTTCGGCTCCCCGCGTGCCGGGCAGGATCGTCGTCATGACGTATGCCGCAGCCGAGGGCCGCTACGACTCGATGACCTACCGCCGGACCGGCCGCAGCGGCCTGGACCTCCCGGCGATCAGCCTGGGGCTGTGGCACAACTTCGGCGACGACGTGCCGCTGGACCGCCAGCGCGCCATCCTCCGCCGGGCCTTCGACCTGGGCATCACGCACTTCGACCTGGCCAACAACTACGGCCCGCCCTACGGCAGCGCGGAGACCAACTTCGGCCGGCACCTGCGCGACGACTTCCGCCCCTACCGCGACGAGCTGGTGCTCTCCACCAAGGCCGGCTGGGACATGTGGCCCGGCCCCTACGGCCAGGGCGGCGGCTCGCGGAAGTACGTGCTCGCCAGCCTCGACCAGTCGCTGCGGCGGATGGGCCTGGACTACGTCGACGTCTTCTACTCGCACCGGCCGGACCCGACGACGCCGCTCGAGGAGACGATGGGGGCGCTGGACACCGCCGTCCGGTCGGGGAGGGCGCTCTACGCCGGCATCTCCTCCTACTCGCCGGAGGACACCGCGAGGGCCGCCGCGATCCTCGCCGACCTCGGCACGCCGCTGCTGATCCACCAGCCCAGCTACTCGATGCTCAACCGCTGGATCGAGACCGAGGGCCTGCTCGACACCCTCGCCGACGTCGGCGCCGGCTGCATCGCGTTCTCGCCGCTGGCGCAGGGGATGCTCACCGACAAGTACCTCGGCGGCATCCCCGAGGGCTCGCGGGCCAGCCAGGGCAAGTCGCTGTCGCCGGACCTGCTCACCGACGAGGCGATCACGCACGTCCGCGCGCTGGGCGAGCTGGCGGCCGAGCGCGGGCAGTCGCTGGCGCAGATGGCGCTGGCCTGGGCGCTGCGCGACCCGCGGGTGACCAGCGTGCTCATCGGCGCCAGCAGCGTCGCCCAGCTCGAGCAGAACGTCGGCGCGCTCGAGCGGCTGGACTTCAGCGACGAGGAGCTCGCCCGCATCGACCGGCACGCCGTCGACGCCGGCATCGACCTGTGGGAGGGCGCCCGCACCGCCTGAGTCCGTCGGTGGCCGCGCCTAGCCTCCGCGCATGGACCCCCGGGTGGTGGCGTGGCGGCGGACGGACGAGGACGCCGGGCACAGCCTGGCCCGCGTCGAGCGGCGGGACGGCGGCTGGCTGCTCCACGGCACCGAGGTGCTGGCGGGCCCGGGGACCGTCCTCGCCTGCACGTTCCGCGTGCGGCTCGACGAGACGTGGGCCACCCGCGCGGTCGAGGTCTCGTCGGTGTCCGCCGCCGGAGAGCGCCGGCTGGCCCTGTCGGCGGACGACCACCGCCGGTGGACCGTCGACGGCGAGCGCGCCCCGGAGCTCGACGGGTGCGTGGACGTCGACGTCGCCGCCACTCCGTTGACCAACACCCTCCCGATCCGGCGGCTGGCGGACCTCGGCGTCGGCGAGGAGGTGACGACGCCGGTCGCCTGGGTCGACGTGCCGGCGCTGGGGGTGACGCGGGTCGACCAGACCTACCGCCGGCTGGGCCCGCTGCGGTGGCGGTACTCCGACGACGCGCACGGCGCCTTCGAGCTCACCGTCGACGACGACGGCCTGGTCGTCGACTACACCGGCATGGCCACCCGCGTCGCCGGCTGACTCCGCGGCGGCCGCGGACTCACCGGTCCCGGCCGCGCGCCTCCGCCGCCGCCAGGCCCGTGGCCAGGCGGCCGTCCGGGTCGAGCCGTTCCAGGAGCGCCCCGGCGACGTCGGCGAGCTGGCCGACCTGCTCCGGCGTCAGCGCGTCGATCACGTGCTCGCGCACCGTCGCCAGGTGCCCGGGCGCGGTCTCGCGGACCTTGGTCCAGCCGGCGTCGGTGAGCCGGGCGTTGGTGGCCCGCCCGTCGGAGGGGCACGGCGCCCGCTCGACCAGGCCGCGCTCCTCCAGCCGCCGCACGACGTGCGACAGGCGGGGGAGCGTGGCGTTGGTGCGGGTGGCCAGCTCGGTCATCCGCAGCGTGCGCTCCGGCGCCTCGGACAGCATCGCGAGCACGTGGTAGTCGAAGTGGGTCAGCCCGGCGTCGCGGCGGAGCTGGCCGTCCAGCACGCCGGGCAGCAGCTCGACGACGGCGACCAGGCGCAGCCAGGCCCGCATCTCGTCGTCGTCCAGCCACCGGGGTCCCACGACGACATCGTCCCACCCGGGTGCTTGTCGCTTCAACCAACGGGGACTAGGGTCATCGGTTGTAGGTACAAGTGACGTGGAGGCCGCAGTGACCCTCTCCCTCGACCCGGACCTGGTGTCCCCGGTCCCCTCGGCGACGGTGCGCACCCGGGTGACCGTGCCGCTGCGCTTCGCCGACGGGTACGCCACGACGGCCGAGGTGGTGACCTTCGACGGGCTGGCCGACGGCCGGGAGCACCTGCTGCTGGGTCTCGGCGACTGGCGCGGCGCGCTGACCCGCTCGGCGGCCGGCGGGCAGGCGCCGCTGGTGCGCCCGCACAGCGAGTGCCTCACCGGCGACGTCCTCGGCTCGCAGCGCTGCGACTGCGGCCCGCAGCTTCGCGAGGCCGCCGAGCGGATCGCGGACGAGGGCGGCTTCCTGCTGTACCTGCGCCAGGAGGGCCGCGGCATCGGCCTGTACGCCAAGCTCGACGCCTACGCGCTGCAGGACGCCGGCCTGGACACCTACGAGGCCAACCGGGCGCTGGGCCGCGGCGAGGACGAGCGCGACTACACGGCCGCCGCGCAGATGCTGCAGGCGCTCGGCGCCGACCGGGTCAGGCTGCTGTCGAACAACCCCGACAAGGCCGCGCAGCTCGAGCTGCTCGGCGTCGCGGTCACCGAGCGGGTGCCCACCGGCGTCCACCTGTCGGCGGCCAACGCCCGCTACCTCGCCGTCAAGCGCGACCACACCCAGCACACCCTGGACCTGCACACCCTGGACCTGCACACCCTCGACCTCCCGCTGGCGGGCTGACCCGTGCACCCCACCGCCGCCGCGGACGCGCTCGTCGACCCCCGGCACCCCTTCGCCGCGCACCTGCGGCACGTCGCCGGGCTGGGGCAGCACCGCCCCTGGACGCCGGACGACGGCCCGCTGCCGGCGCTCTACCTCAGCCACGGCGCGCCGCCGCTGTTCGAGGACGCCGCCTGGATGCGCGAGCTGGCCGCCTGGGCCCGGGCACTGCCCCGGCCGCGGGCGGTGCTCATCGTCAGCGCGCACTGGGAGTCCGACTCCCTCGGCATCACCAGCACCGTGCCCACCGAGCTCGTCTACGACTTCGGCGGTTTCGACCCGATGTACTCGCGGATGCGCTACGACACCCCGGAGTCCGGCGAGCTGGCGCGGCAGCTGCTCGCCGTCCTGCCGGAGGCGGCGCACGTGTACGAGCACCGCGGCCGGGGCCTCGACCACGGCGCGTGGGTGCCGCTGAAGGTCATGTACCCGGAGGCCGACGTCCCGGTGCTGCAGCTGAGCCTGCCGACGCACGACACGGCGACGCTGCTGGCGCTGGGGGAGCGGCTGCGGCCGCTGCGCGAGCAGGGCGTGCTGGTGGTCGGGTCGGGCTTCATGACCCACGGCCTGCCGTACCTGACCCGCGAGATGCTCGGCGGCGCCGTCCCCGGCTGGTCGGCGGACTTCGACGCCTGGGCCGCCGACGCGCTCGCCCGGGGCGACGTCGAGGAGCTCGCCCGCTTCCGGCTCCGGGCGCCCGGCCTGCGCTACGCCCACCCGACGGTCGAGCACTTCACGCCGCTGTTCGTCACCCTCGGCGCCGCGACCGACCCGACGGCCGGCGTCACCACCGCGATCGACGGCTTCTTCATCGGCCTCGCGAAGCGCTCGTTCCAGGTGGCGTAGCGCCCGGTCGTCGCCGAGTGGCCGGTCACCGGGGTCATCGGGCACCCGAGACCCCCGTCGCTGACCACTCGCACCCGGTGTCGACCTGCTGCCGTCTCGGCGCCCCGGAGACGGCAGCAGGTCGACGACCGGCGGGGTCAGGCCCGCTGGGCGCCCAGCTCGGCGAAGGTGTCGGCCACCCAGTCGGCGATGAAGGTGCTCACGAACGGCAGGTGGTCCAGGCCGATGTGCTCGGTCGCGCCCTCCTCGGGCGTGAACACCCGCAGCTCCCGCTTGGGCGAGTTGACCGCCTGGTCGTGGGACCGGTGCGCCATCTCCAGCGGGATCTGCCGGTCGTTGGCCCCGTGCGCGACGAGGAACGGCACGCGGATCCGCTCGACGACGCCCTCGAGGGTCACCTGGTCGGCGAAGTCGAGGAACGCGTCGAGGTGGTCCTCGTCGCCGTCGACGCCCCACACCCACAGGACGTGCTCCCAGTAGTGCGGCACCGGCCGCTCGCCCTCGCGCTGACGGCGGCGCCGCTGCACCGCACCCCAGTCGTGGTTGGCGCCCCACGCCACGCACAGGGCGAACCGCGGCTCGAACGCGGCGGCCCGCGGGGCGTAGTAGCCGCCCAGCGACCAGCCGACGATGCCGATGCGGGAGGCGTCGACGTCGGACCGCTGCTCCAGCCAGTCGACGGCGGCGCCGGCCCACGCCTCGGTGTCGACCCGCGCGGTGAGCCCCTGCAGGCGCAGCGCCTCGCCGGTGCCGGGCTGGTCGAGCATCAGGCAGGAGATGCCGCGCGCGGCCAGCTCCTCCCAGTGGTTCGAGGCGTACATGTGCTCCTTGGTGGAGTCCAGCCCGTTGACCAGCACCACCACCGGGACCGGGCCGTCGTCGGCGGCCGGCGCCTGGGAGAAGTAGGCCGGCAGCGTCGTCCCCTCGTAGGGGACCGCGACGCGGGAGACGCGCGGGCTGTGCGTGTCGAACGCCTTCTGCGCGATCTCCAGCATCCGCCGGTAGGTGGGCACCCGGTCCGGGTCGGAGTGGGCGAGCATCCGCTCGGCCTGCGCGAGGTAGTTGCTGGCGCGGAACCACAGCTGCCCGGCGGTGCGCACGTGCCCGGCCTTCTCGGCCGCCTCCGCCTGGCCGACGAGCTGGTCGGTCAGCGCGGTCCAGGCGCGCAGGAAGTCCGGCGTCCCGGCGTCCTCGCCGGCGTTCGCGGCGTCCTTGATCGGCCGGCAGGCGCGGTCGACCTCGTCGATGAGCCCGCCGGAGTTCAGCGTGGCGACGACGCCGAGGTTCCAGGTGTAGGGACCGGTGGGGAAGTACTCGAACACGGGGCGGTTCCTCTCAGGATGCGGCCGGCGCCGCGGCGGACACGGCGTCGCTGATCGACTTCACGCCGCCGTGGGCGGTCATCCCGCCGTCGACGGGGATCTCGGCGCCGGTGATGAACGAGGCGCCGTCGCCGAGCAGGAAGGCGACCAGCGGCGCCACCTCGTCGACGGTGCCGGTGCGGCCGAGCGGGGTCTCGGCGACGTTGGCGGCGCGGAACGCCGGCGCCGCCGAGGCGGTCATCGGCGTCTCGACGTAGCCGGGGTGGATCGTGTTGACCCGGATGCCGCGCGGGCCGAGCTCTAGGCAGGCCGCCTTGGCCAGCCCGCGCAGCGCCCACTTGGACGCGGTGTAGGCGACCGGGAAGTGCCCGGTCAGCGCGGCCACCGAGCCGACGACGACGACCGAGCCGCCGCCGGTCATCAGCGGGGTGAGCGCCTGGATGCCGAGCAGCGTCCCGGTGACGTTGACCTCGGACACCCGGGCGAGGTCGGCGGGGGCGAGGTCGGCCAGCCGCGCCCGCCAGGTGACCCCGGCGTTGGCGACCAGCCCGTGCACCCGGCCGTGCTCGGCGCGGAGGTCCTCGGCCAGCGCGGCCCAGCCGGCGGCGTCGGTGACGTCGAGCCGCCGGTAGGCCGCCCCGCCGAGGTCCTCGGCGGGGCCGTCCTGCACGTCGGTGGCGACGACGGTCGCGCCCTCGGCGGCCAGCAGCCGGGCCTCGGCCGCGCCCTGCCCCTGGGCCGCGCCGGTGACGACGACGACCCGGCCGGTCAGGCTCACGCCGGGCGCTTGCGGGTGCGCGGCCGCGGCCGGGCGGCCCGCACCGGCGGCAGGTCGACGCCCTCGACCACCCGGTTGCGGATGGTGCCGATGCCCTCGACGGTCATCTCCACGACGTCGCCGGGCCGCAGCGGCGGGGGAGCGGCCTCGCCGCGGCGGCCCCACAGCTCGGCCAGGCAGCCGCCGTTGCCGCAGGTCCCCGAGCCGAGCACGTCGCCGGCGCGGACCTCGGTGCCGCGGGAGGCGTAGGAGACGAGCTCCTCGAACGGCCAGCCCATGTTGGACAGCAGGTCCTGGCCGACCTCGGTGCCGTTCACCGACACCCGCATGTCCAGCGCGAGGAAGCCCTCGTCGTCCCGGAAGGGCTCCAGCTCGTCGGCGGTGACCAGCCACGGGCCGAGCGTGGTGGCGGAGTCCTTGCCCTTGGCCGGGCCGAGGTTGACCTTCATCTCGCGGGCCTGCAGGTCGCGCGCGGACCAGTCGTTGAGCACCGTGTACCCGAAGACGTGCTCGCGGGCCTGCTCCGGCGTCAGCGAGGCGCCGTCCCGGCCGACGACGACCGCCACCTCGAGCTCGAAGTCGAACCGCTGCGAGCCCGGCGGCACCGCGACGTCGTCGTGCGCGCCGACCAGCGCGTACGGGTTGGTGAAGTAGAACGTCGGCGCCTGGTACCACTCGTCGACCACGCCGGCGACGCCGTCGATCGCCTTGCGCACGCCCTCGACGTGCTCCTCGAACGCGACGAAGTCGCGCACGGTCGGCGCCTCCAGCGGCGGCAGCAGGCGGACCGACCCCAGCGGCACGGCCGGGCCGCGCAGCGCCTCCTCGCCGGCCGACAGCGCGGCGGGCAGGCCGGCGCGGACCAGGTCGAGGACCGTCGTCCCCTCCGGCAGGGCGTGCAGGCCGGCCGTGCCGTCGGGGAGGTCGCTGACGACGCCGGCCCGCACCGCGCCCCCGGAGGACCAGGTGGCGAACCGCATCAGACCGGGGGAGCGACGAACAGACCCTTGTCGGGGTCGTTGAACGACTTCCTCGCGACGAACTCGTTCATCGCGTTCGCGGTGCCCCACTGGTCGCTGACCTCGGGGTTGCTGAAGTCGTAGACGTGCGGGTGCCAGGTGTCCTCGTCGAGGACCTCGAGCTCGGTCGTGTACTCCACGGTGTTGCCGTGCGGGTCGAGGAAGTAGGAGAAGGTGTTGTTGCCGGCCAGGTGGCGGCCCGGGCCCCAGATCTTCTCCACGCCCTGGCGCAGCAGCCGGCCGGTGCCGCGCATGTACTCGTCGAGGCCGCGCAGCTCGAACGAGGCGTGGTGCAGCGAGGCGTGCGGACCGCGGGCGATCGCCATCGAGTGGTGCCAGGCGTTGGTCCGCATGAACCACATCATGTTGCCCATCCGCGGGTGCATCAGGGTGTCCGACAGCGAGAACGCCAGGTGCTTCTCGTAGAAGGCAAGGGTGCCCTCGGGGTCGGCGGAGTTGATGACCACGTGGGACAGCCGCACCGGGATCGACTCGCCCTCCTCGATCGCGCGGTGCTGCCGCACGGCGACGTCGGCGCTGACCTCGATCGTGCGGCCCTCGTTGTCGAAGAACCGGAAGCCGTAGCCGCCACCGGGGGTCTGCAGGTCGGTCGGCTCGTGCACCAGCTGGACGCCGTCGCGGGCCAGGTTCCCGGCCAGGGTGTCGACGTCGGCCCGGTCCTTGGCGCCGAAGCTGATCAGGTCGATCCGCTTGTCGGTGGCCTCGCGCAGCCGGACGACGTACTGCTCCGGGCTGCCCTCGGCGGCGAGGAAGGCCAGGCCCGAGTCGGAGTGCTCGGCCTTGAGGCCCCAGGTGCCGGAGAAGAAGTCGAGCTGCTTGGCGAAGTCGGGCACGGCCAGGTCGACGTGCCGCAGGTGGGTGATCAGGCGCTGGGTCATGGGGTCTCCCTGGGTTACGCGGGCTGGGCGACGAGCTGGGCGATCGAGCGCATGAGGCCCGGGATGTCGCCCTGCACGTGGTCGAGCTGCCACTGGGCGAGCTGGTTGGAGGCGTCGACGACGGTCTTCGCGCGGTCGAAGCGGCGGGCGGTGAAGGCGTCCCACAGGTCCTGGTCCAGCGCGGACCGGGTGAGCAGCAGGTCGGTGAGCGCGTAGGCGTCCTCGAGCGCCTGCGCGCCGCCCTGGGCGATGGTGGGCGGGCAGGTGTGCGCGGCGTCGCCGACCAGCACCACCCGGCCGCGGTTCCACGGGGCGGGCAGCACGTGGGTCTCGAACCAGGTGTAGTTCACCCGGGACGGGTCGGTGAGCGTCTCGCGGACGTCGTCCCACGGACCGTGGTAGGCCGCGGCGAGCTGCCGCATGGTGGCCAGCTGCTCCTCGGGCGTGAGCGTCGAGCGGTCCTGCGCCGGCTCCACGATGTAGGCGTAGAGCGAGTCCTCGCCGGTCGGGCAGTAGCCGGCGATGAACGACGGCCCGCCGTAGTACAGGTCGGTGCGGGTCACGCTCGCCGGCCGCGGGCCGAACGCGCGCCAGATGCCCATGCCGACCGGCTTGGTCTCCAGCTCGATGCCGAGCGCCCGGCGGGTCCACGAGCGCAGGCCGTCCGCGCCGACGACGAGGTCGTACCGGCCGGTCGAGCCGTCGGCGAAGGCGACGTCGACGCCGGTCGCGTCCTGGCGCAGCTCGGTGTGCGTCGTCCCGAACCGGACCTTGACGCCGACCTCGGCGGCGCGGTCGGTGAGGATGCGCGCCAGCTCCGGGCGCGACATCCCCATGACGGCGGGCAGGTCCGGGCCGCCCGTCTTCGCGTCGGGGACCTCCGCGACGACGGTGCCGGCCGGGTCGGGCGCCCGGATGCCGGTGACGTCGAAGGCGTACCCGGCGGCGGACACCCGCTCCCACACGCCCAGGGTGCGTAGCTCGCGCAGCGCGTTGCCCTGCAGCGTGATCCCGGAGCCGAGGGCGGTCACCTCCGGCTTGATCTCGACCAGCTCGACGGCGACGCCGGCCTCGGCCAGGCGGATGGCGGTGGCGGCGCCGGCGAGGCCGGCACCGACCACCAGGACGTTGCTGACGGCGGGCATCGGGGGCCTCCTACTTGACGGCGATCGGGTTGACGGGGGCGCCGACGGCGCCGGTCACGGGCAGGGGGGCGGCGGTGAGGAAGAACTCCCACACGCCGTCGGCGGCGCAGTCGGCCGCGAGGGCGTCGAGGTCCCACAGCTCGCCGAGGAACAGCCCGATGTTCGGGATGCACACCTGGTGCAGGGGCTGGAAGGCGACGTCGAACTCGTTGGGCCGCACCTCGAAGCCCCAGGTGTCGGTGGCGACGCCGGCGATCTCGGTGGCGTGCAGCCAGTCGGCGGTGGTGAAGCTCAGGCCCGGCGCGGGACCGCCGGCGTAGTCGCCCCACCCCTGCCCGGCGGCGACCGAGCGGCGGGCCCGGGTGAGCTGGCCGGTGCGCACCAGCAGCAGGTCACCGCGGCCGACCCGGGCGGACCCGCCCTGGGCGGCGATGGTGGCCTCGAGGTGGTCGGGGGTGATGGCGAAACCGTCCGGCAGCTCGCCGTCGGTGCCGATCGCGCGGCCGACGTCGAGCAGCACGCCGCGGCCGGCGATCCGGTCGGCGACGGTCTCGATGCCGGTGACGGCGTCGCCGAGGCTGGTGACGACGTCGCCGGCGCGGCGGCCGTTCCAGGCGTTGCCGTGGTCGAAGATGTGCCCGAGGCCGTCCCACTGGGTGGACGCCTGCAGCGGCATCGCGATCACGTCATCAGCGCCGCCGATGCCGTGCGGGAAGCCCTGCACGCCGCGCTCGGCGTCGGTGCCGGTGTCGAGCATCGTGTGCACCGGGTTGGTGCGCCGGCGCCAGCCCTTCTGCGGGCCGTCGGCGTCGAACCGCTGCGACAGCGAGAAGGCAGCGCCGCGGCGGACCAGCGCGGCGCCCTCGCGGCGCTTGTCCTCGGTGAGGAAGTTGAGCGTGCCGAGCACGTCGTCGGCGCCCCAGCGGCCCCAGTTGGAGCACCGCTCGGCGGCGGCCTTGATCGCCGTCTCGGGGTCGGTGCGGTCGAGCTCGGCGGGGTCCAGCCAGGTGCGGTCGGGCACGGTCGCGTCTCCTTCGTCGTGACGCGGACCACGGTCCGTCACCCCGGGCGGGGGAGGGAAGACGAGATGTCTGATGGGGGTCATAGACGGCGCCGATACCGTCGGCGTCGTGAACCTCGCGAGCCTGGACCTCAACCTGCTCGTGTCCCTCGACGCCCTGCTCCAGCAGCGCAGCGTCACCCGGGCCGCGGCGCAGATGGGGCTGTCCCAGCCGGCGCTGTCGGCGTCGCTGGCCCGGCTGCGCCGCCACTTCGGCGACGAGCTGCTCACCCGGGTCGGCAACGAGTACCGGCTCACCCCGCTGGCCGTGCAGCTGCGCGAGCTGGTGCGGGTGGCGCTCAGCGGCGTCGAGCGGGTGTTCACCGCCCAGCCCGGGTTCGACCCCGCGTCGTCGACCCGCGAGTTCTCCGTGCTGGTGAGCGACTACGTCGTCGTCGTCCTCGGCGACACCATCGCCGCGCTGCTCGCCGAGGAGGCGCCGCACACCCGGCTGCGGCTGACCCCGCACTCGCCGGCGATCGTGGAGACCGCGTCCTCGGCGCTGCTCACCACCGACCTCATGCTGCTGCCGCACGGGTTCGCCGCCGACCTGCCGCACCGTGACCTCTACCGCGACGAGTGGGTGTGCGTGGTCGCCGCCGACAACCCCGTGGCCGAGCGGGGGCTCACCGTCGAGGACCTCGAGGAGCTGCCGTGGGTCGCGACCTACCACGGGCAGACGGCGTCCACCCCCGCCGCGCGGCAGATGCGCCAGCTCGGCATCGAGCCGCGGGTGCAGGTGGTCAACGAGAGCTTCCTGACCGTCCCGGCGCTGGTGGCCGGCAGCGACCGGATCGCGTTGCTGCAGCGCCGGCTGGTCGACCTGCTGCCGCTCGGCTCGGGCATCCGGGCGCTGCCGCCGCCGTTCGAGGCCGGGCCGCTGGTCGAGGCGATGTGGTGGCACCCGGTGTACGACGACGACCCCGAGCACCGGTACCTGCGCGACGTCGTCTCCCGGGCGACGGAGCTCGCCGTCCCACCGGGCGGGCGGGAGGGCATCGACCTGGCTGATACGGCACCCCGGGAGAAGTGATCTCCGCTCCGGGCGGGCGGTACCGACACCCGCCGTCCCGTGACGCCGGTCACGGGACCGGCGCCCGTCCTCCCCGGAGACGCCCGTGTCGGTCCGCGACGCCGGACCCCTCACCGACGAGGTGGCCGTCGACCCCGCCACCGGCCGCCCGGCCGGCCGCGCGCAGGCCCCGGTCCTGCCGCGCATCCAGGACGCCTTCGCCGGCACGTCGGGCGTCGAGACGCTCACCCCGGTGGTGCTCACCGCGCCGGCGCTGGTCATCGGCCTGACCGCGAGGGTCGCCGGCCGGATCGTCGACCGGGTCGGGCGCGAGCGGCTGCTGGTCGGCGCGCTGCTCGCCGACTACTCCTCGGGCCCGCGGCGGGAGCGCTGCTCCGGCCTGCAGGTCGTGTTCACCACCGTGGCCGCCTGCTGTTCCTCGCCCTCGGCGGCGCGCCCGGGTCGCACTCGTGGCGGACGCCGTTCCGGCTCTCCGCCGTCAGCCTGCCGCTGGCCGTCGCGGCGGCGCGGTTCGTCCGGCAGCCCACCCCGGCCGCCCGCTCGGAGAGGCTGCCCGCGCTGCCCTGGGCCCGGCTGGCCGCGCCGGTCGGGGTCACCCTGCTCGGCGGGCTGGTGTTCCACGTCCTGGTCGTCGAGCTGTCGTTCGAGCTCGACGCGATCGGCGTGACCGCCACCGGCACCATCGGAGCGGTCGGCGCGATCAGCTCGCTCGGCACCGCGGTGGCCGCGCGCACCGACCGGCCCGCCCGGCACCGCCCCCGCACCCCTGGACCTCCGGGGTGCGGGGGCGGTGCACTGGGCGCCCCGCGCCCGAGGAGGTCCCCGTGGACGTCACCGTCGTCTCCGTGCCCGTCACCGACCAGGACGCCGCGCTGCGCTTCTGGACCGGCCAGGTCGGCCTGGCGGTGCTGCGCGACGCGGAGTTCGCACCCGGCATGCGCTGGGTGCAGGTGGGCACGCCGGGCTCGGGCACCTCGCTGACGCTGGTCACCTGGTTCGACCGGATGCCGCCGGGCTCGCTGCAGGGCCTGGTGTTCGAGGTCGACGACGTCGACGCCGAGTACGCGCGGATGACCGGTGCGGGCGTCCCGTTCGAGGGGCCGCTGACGACCGAGGCGTGGGGCCGGCAGGCGGTGTTCGCGGACCCGGACGGCAACCGGTTCGTGCTGAGCAGCCGCGCCCGGGCGCCGGCCTGAGGCTCAGCGGCGGGTGCGCTCCCGCATGCCGAGGGCGGCGGTGACGAGCAGGAGCCCCAGGCCGACGAGGACCAGCCAGAACAGCCCCTCGACGACCCACCCGACGATCGTCACGACCAGCCAGACGACCAGCAGCAGACCGAGCAGACGCAGCACGGGGACCTCCGGGGGACGGCTGCGGCCAGCCTAGGCCCGGACCGGGGCAGGATGGCCGGGATGGACGACGACCCGTGGGACCTCCTGCTCGCCGGCCTGCCGCCCGCCACCGCCGACCTCGTCCGCGCCGCGGACGCCCTCGTCCGCGAGGCCGACCCCGGCGTCGTGCGGGTGGTGTGGCCGCGCCAGCGCACCGTCGGCTACGGCGTGGGCCCGCGGAAGAACTCCGAGCACTACGCCTACCTCGACGTCTACGACCGGCACCTCAACCTCGGCTTCAACCGCGGCGCGGCGCTGGCCGGCGCCGGCCTCGACGGCGGGCTGCTCGAGGGCACGGGGACGTCGTTCCGCAAGGTCGCCGTCCGGGACGCCGCCGTCCTCGCCGACCCGCGGCTGCCCGGCCTGCTGCGGGCCGCCCGCGAGGAGCGGCTGGCCGCGCTCGGCCGGTGAGCGGTCCTACTCGCGCAGCAGGGTGACCTCCTCCAGGTCCATCTCGTGCTGCACGCGCCGGAACACCTCGTCGTCGATGCGCCGCGCGTCGCGGTACCGGACGAACACCTCGCGCTCGGCCTCGAGCATGGCCCGGCGCATCCGCCGGTAGACCGCGCTCGGCGTCTCGCCGCCGCCGGCGACGGGGCCGCCGAGCCGCTCCCACGCCGCGTTGGTGCGCGCCTCCATCCGCTGCCGCAGCTCGGCGACGGTGGCGGCGTGCAGCGGGTCGCCGTCGTCGAGGCTGTCGAGCCGGGCCACGGCGGCCCGGCCGGCGTCGTTCTGGGCCTGCGCCTCGGCGAGGGCGTCGGCGGCCTCGTCCGAGGCCTGCACGCCCAGCCGCCGGATCACGGCCGGCAGCGTCAGCCCGTGCAGCAGCAGGGTGCCCACGGTGACCACGAAGGTCAGGTAGACGATCTCGTCGCGCCCGGGGAAGGGCGCGCCCGACAGCGTGGTCAGCGGGATCCCGGCCGCCGCGGCGAGCGAGACCACGCCGCGCATCCCGGCCCAGGAGATGACGGCGGGGTACGTCCACGGCGGCGGGGTCCAGTCCGGGCGGCGGCGGGCCAGCGGCCGCAGGTAGGTGGTGGGGAAGACGAACACGACCCGGGCGGCCAGCGCGACGAGCACGAGGAACAGGCCGACCGCCGTCAGCGCGCCCACCGACGGACCGACGCCGGTGACCACCGCCCGCAGCTGCAGGCCGATCAGCGCGAAGACCGTCGCCTCGAGGACGGTGTCGGCCGCCTGCCACACCGCGCGGTCCTGCAACCGGGCGACCGGGTGCGCCGCGGGGGAGCGGTGCCCGAGGTAGAGGCCCGCGAGGACCACCGCGAGGACGCCCGAGGCGTGCACCTCCTCGGCGACGGTGAAGCCGATGAACGGGACGAGCAGGCCGAGCGCGCTCTCCAGCACGCCGTCGCGCAGCAGCCGGCGGATGCGGTGCACCAGCCAGCCCAGCGCCCAGCCGATCGCGGCGCCGCCGGCGGCGGCGAGGACGAACACGCCCACGCCCTCGGCGATGCCGTAGCCGGCGCCCGCGGCGACCGCGACGGCGACCCGGTACACGGTGAGCGCGGTGGCGTCGTTGACCAGGCTCTCGCCGCCCAGGATGGTCATGACCTTCCGCGGCAGGCCCAGCCGGCGGCCGACCGAGGTGGCCGCGACCGCGTCCGGCGGGGCGACGACGGCGCCGAGCACCAGCGCCGAGACCAGCGGCAGGCCCGGCACCAGCCACCACGCGGCCAGCCCGACGGCGACCGTGGTGAGCAGCACCGCCCCGACGGCGAGCATGCCGATCGCGCGGAGGTTGGCCCGCAGCCGCAGGTAGGAGCTGTCCAGCGCCGCGGAGTACAGCAGCGGCGGCAGGACCAGCGTGAGGATCAGGTGCGGGTCCAGGGCGTAGTCGGGCACGCCCGGCAGGAAGGACACCGCGAGCCCGACCAGCACCAGGAGCAGCGGCGGGGAGATCCCCAGCCGCCGGGCCAGCGCACTGACGGCGAAGGAGCCGGCGAGCAGGCCGACGAGGGGCAGTTCCATCACACCAGCGCCTGGTCGACATAGCACCAGCGCCAGTCCTCGCCCGGCTCGACCGAGCGGACGATGGGGTGGCCGGTGGCGCCCGCGTGCGCGGTGGCGTGCCGGTTCGGGGAGGAGTCGCAGCAGGCCACGTGCCCGCAGGACAGGCACATCCGCAGGTGCACCCACCGGCTGCCGATGGCCAGGCAGTCGCCGCAGCCCTCGTCCGAGTCCGGCGAGACGTCGCGGATCTGGTCCAGGTGCCCGCACGTCGTCATCACGGTCCCCCTCTCGTCGCGGCTGTCGCCGGGAGTCGACCACCCGCGCGACGCGGGCGGCAACGTCCCCCGGCCGGTCCGCTCTTCCCGTGGCAGGGTCGGCGGCGACCGTGCGAGCCGGGAGGAGGCGCCGTGGACCTCGACGAGGTCGCCGAGGAGCTCTACGCGGTGCCGCCCGGGCAGTTCGTGGCCGCCCGCACCGAGGCCGCCCGCCGCGCCCGGGCCGCCGGGGACCGGGCGCTCGCGCGGGAGATCGGCACCCTCACCCGGCCCACGGCCGCGGCGTGGGCCTGCAACGTCCTGGTGCGCGAGCAGCCCGACGAGATCGCCGGTCTCGTGGAGCTCGGCGACCTGCTGCGCGAGGCGCAGCAGACCCTGGCCGGCGACGAGCTGCGGCAGCTGGGCACCCAGCGCTCCCGGCTGCTGGCCGCGCTCACCCGCCGGGCCCGGGCGGTGGCCACGCGCCGCGGCACCCCGCTCAGCGACGCCGTCGCCGACCAGGTGGAGGAGACGCTGCGGGCCGCGCTGGCCGACCCGGACGCGGGGGAGGCGCTGCTGGGCGGCCGGCTCACCGCGCCGCTGTCCTCCCGCGGCCTCGGGCCCGGCTTCGGCACCCGCCCGGACCTGCGGGTGGTGCCCCCGCCGCGGACCGGGCGCACCGCGCCGGCACCGGAGCGGAACGCCCGGGCGGACGCCGCCCGGCGCGCGGCGGAGGAGCGGCGGCGGGCCGCGCAGGAGCGGCGCGAGCGCGAGCTGGCCGCGGCCCGCGAGGAGGCGGGGACCGCGGAGCGCGAGGCCGCGGAGGCGGAGGAGGCCGCCCGGGCCGCGCACGAGCGGGCCGGGCGGGCCGCCCGCCGGCAGGAGGAGCTCACCGCCCGCGTCGGGGAGCTGGAGGCCGAGCTCGAGCGGGTGCGTGCCGACGCGGAGGCGGCCGGGGCCGAGGCGGCCCGGACCGGCCGGCGGGCGGCGGCGGCCGACCGGGCGGCGCGGCGGGCGGCCGCCGACCGCGACCGCGCCGCCGACCGCGTCACGGAGCTGGAACAGGCGCCGCTGGAGGCCTGACCCGTCAGCCCGTCGTCTTCTGCCCGTCGAGGGACTCGCGCAGGACGTCGGCGTGCCCCGCGTGCTGCGCGGTCTCGGCGATCACGTGCAGGAACACCCGCCGCGCCGACCGCACCGCGCCCGGCGCGAACCACGGCGCCTTCGCCCACCGGCCGATCCGGCGGCGCACCTCGTCGGCCGGGGCGGCGACGTCGGCCCGTGACCGGGGAGCGCCCGGGCGGCTGCCGGGTGCGCGTCGACGGCGACGACCTCGACCGGGCAGCGTGCGCGCTGGTCGTCACGGGTGCGCCGTTCACCGTCCTGGGCCCGCCGGAGTTCGCCGCGCACCGGCGGGAGGCGGCCGCCCGCTGCACCGCCGCCGCGCGGGCCCCTGACGCCGCCCCCAGCATGGGGGCATGACGGAGTCAGCGGGCCGCGTCGCGGTCGTCACCGGGTCGGAGTCGGGCATCGGGCGGGCGGTCGCGGTCGCGCTCGCCGAGCAGGGCTGCGACGTCGGCATCACCTGGTACCGCGACGAGGCGCACGCGCAGGGCACCGCCGACGAGGTGCGGGCCCGCGGGCGCCGGGCCGAGGTGCGCCACGTCGACCTCACGCAGCTGCCGGGCGCCGCCGCCGTCGTCGACGACCTGGCCGACGCCCTCGGCGGCGTCGACGTCCTGGTCAACGACGCCGGCACCGGCCACTCCACGCTGGTCCTGGACACCGACTACGAGACCTGGCGCGAGGTGCTGGCCACCGACCTCGACGCGGCGTTCCTCTGCCTGCAGCGCGCGGCCCGCCGCATGGTGGCCGCCGGGCGGGGCGGGCGGATCGTGAACGTGACGAGCGTGCACGAGCACCAGCCGCGGGTCGGCGCGGCCGCCTACTGCGCGGCCAAGGGCGGGCTCGGCCTGCTCACCCGGGTCGCGGCGATCGAGCTGGCCGAGCACGGCATCACCGTCAACGCCGTCGCGCCGGGGGAGATCGCCACACCGATGACCGGCCAGGAGGACGAGGACCCGACCGCGCCCGGCCACGAGCGCCCCGGCGTCCCGGTCGGCCGGCCCGGGGACGCGCACGAGGTGGCCGCCGTCGTCGCCTTCCTCGCCTCGCCCCAGGCGTCCTACGTGACCGGCTCCTCGTACGCCGTCGACGGCGGCATGCTGCAGATGGGCCCGATGGCGGGCTCGCACCTGACCGGCGACGACTGGCGCCGTCCCTAGGCGGCCAGCAGCTCCAGCAGCCGGGCGCGGTCGGGGCCGGGGAACGGCCGCGGCGGGTCGGGCACCGCCGCGGCCACCCGCTCGCGGACCAGCGGCACGGCCAGCAGGTCGGCCAGCGGCGCCATGCACAGCCGGTACTCGAGCATCGCCCGGAACACGTCGGCGTCGCGCATCGCGACCCCGAGGAAGGCCGCGAGCTCCGGGTACAGCGGCGGCTCGGGCGCCCCGCGCCGGGCGGCGTCCATCTGCGCCAGCCGGGAGCGGTCCTCGGCCAGCTGGTCGGTGACGAACGGCCCGACCCGCCGCTCGGTCGCCGCGTCGAAGGCCGCGGCCAGGTCGGCGGGCCGGTCCAGGTCGCGGGCGACCGCGGCGCGCAGCAGCGCGGCGTGCGCGATGCCGACCGACAGGCCGCGGCCGGCCGACGGGTTGGTGCACGCCCACGCGTCCCCGACGGCGGCGAAGCCGGTCACCACCGGCCGGCCGTCGACGGTGAAGCGGCGGCTGCGGTCCAGGCCCCCGGCCATCGCCGTGACCCCGCCCAGCGGCCGCCCGTCCAGCCAGTGCGCCTGCAGCGGGCAGGCCGCGACCACCCGGTCGAACACGGCGGGGTCGCGCAGCTCGCGCAGCGGCCGGTCGCCGGTCTGCCCGAACACGGTGACCGACCAGGTGTCGTTGTCGCCGTCGAGGGTGAGCAGCGAGACGCTGCCCAGCGGCATGAGCCCGGGACCGCGGCGCACCGGCCGGTCGGGGCCGGTGAAGTAGCGCGTGTAGTAGACGAACCCCGAGGCCTGCGCGCGCTGCTCCGGCGGCCGGGCGCCGAGGTCGGCCAGCCACTGCGCCGAGCGGGTGCGCCGGCCGGTGGCGTCGACGACGAGGTCCGCCCGCAGCTCCTCGCCGGCCGCCGTCCGCACCCCGCCGGTGTGCGGCACGCCGCCGGTCGCGGACGGGCCGGGCAGGAGGCCGGCCACCTGCACGCCGCGGCGGACGGTGACCCGCGGGGTGTCCTCGGCGGCGGCCGCCACGGTGGACTCCACCACCGGACGGCGCCCGGTGACGAAGCGCAGCCGCTCGTCGGCCTCCCGGGGCTCACGGTCGGCGATCCCCGGGGGCAGCAGCGCCGTGTAGTCGACCCACACGCAGCCGGCGGCCAGCAGCCGGTCGGTGAGCCCGGGGAGCTCGTCGTCGGCGACCGCGCGGAACCGGGCGAAGAGGTTGTGCGGCTGCCGGAACTGCGCGACCCCGGTGCGCCGCCAGGACTCCCACGCCTCGGCGGGCGTGGTCGGGGCGCCGTCGGGGTCGGACTCGAGGACGGTGACGTCGTGCCCGTCGGCCGCGAGCATCATCGCGGCGCACAGCCCCACCACGCCGCCGCCGCACACCACCACCGAGGCCATGGCCGCCCCCTCGCGCCCGGGACGGCGCGCGCGACCGGTCGCCGGGCGGGCCCAGGGTGGCACCGGCGGCGCCGCCCTGGCGGTGCCGCGGTCGGGCGGCGGCGGGGTCCGTGGCGCGTCGGCACCGAGGGGTGCCGGGCCGACGCGGGAGGTCAGCCGGCGGCCGAGTGGCGGGCGCGCTTCTCCCGGTACAGCGCGGCGTCGGCGCGGGCCAGCGTCGCGGCGAGGTCCTCGCCGGGCCGGGCGCCGGCCGCCCCCGCCGACCACGCCCCGACCGAGACGGCGCGCAGCCGGTCCAGCAGCTCGGCGGCGCGGTCGGTCCCGGTGCCGGGCAGGCAGAGCACGAACTCGTCCCCGCCGAGGCGGCCGAGCAGGTCGGAGCGGCGCAGCTCCCGGCTCCAGGCCGAGGCGAGCGAGCGCAGCAGCGCGTCGCCGGCGGAGTGGCCCCCGGTGTCGTTGACGGCCTTGAACCCGTCGAGGTCGAGGACGACGACGGTCAGCGGCTCCCCGGTGCGCTGCGCGTGGGCGAGCAGCCGGGCGGACTCGGCCTCCCAGGCGCGGCGGTTGGCCACCCCCGTCAGCGGGTCGGTGCCGGCCGCGCGGCGCAGCGCCCCGGACTGCCGGATCTGCGCCTCGGTGAGCACCGCGACCGTGGCGACGGCGGCCAGCCAGGCCGAGAGGAACCCCTCCGGCGCCGCGGCGAGCGCGCCCGCGGTGACGACGGCGACCCCGCCCGCGACGTGCAGCCGCGCCTGCGCGGGCGGCAGCACGTGCCCGGCGAGCACCCCGAGCGCCACCACGACCGGGCCGAGGCCGACGACGCCGACCGCGGTGACCGAGCGCCAGGCGAGCACCGCGGTGAGCAGGGACAGCAGCGCGAGGGCGGCGTGCACGACGGCCATGGGGGAGCGGCCCGTCGGCGCGTGCTCGCGCACGTGCCACAGCGCCGCGGAGCCGAGCCCGCCGACGACCGCGAGCGCGGTCAGCAGGACGACCGGTGTCCGGGGGTGCATCGGCCACAGCGCACCGGCGGCGCACAGGACGGCGGCGCAGCCGTACAGCAGCGCGAGCAGGCCCAGCCCACCCCTGCGGTCTCCGTGCACGGGTCCTCCCTCCGTCGCGGACGACATCGTCACCCGTCACGCCGGTCCTGAGCGCGACGACGGCCGTCCCCCTCGGAGGGAGGGCGCCGGGGAGGGTCAGCCGGTGAGCTCGGTGGGCACCGCGATGACGTCGACCATCGCCCCGAGCCGGTACACCGTGACCGGCAGCGGCCGGCCGATCGCCTCGGCGAACAGCAGCCGCTGCAGGCTCTGCGCCTCGGCCACCGGCGCCCGCCCGGCCTCCAGCACCAGGTCGCCGGCGCGCAGCCCGGCCCGGTCGGCCGGCGACCCCGGGACGACGTCGACCACCCGCAGGCCGCGGCGCCGGCCGGTGCGCTCGGCCAGCGGGGCCGGCAGCGGCGCGGGGCTGCTGACCAGGCCCAGGTAGGCGCGGCGCACCCGCCCGTCGCGGACCAGCGCGTCGACGATGCGGCGGGTGGTGGCGTTGACCGGCACCGCCAGGCCCAGGCCCCACCCGGCGACGGCGGTGTTGATGCCGACCACCCGGCTGGCCGAGTCGGCGAGCGCGCCGCCGGAGTTGCCGGGGTTGAGCGCGGCGTCGGTCTGGATGACGTCCTCGACCACCCGGGCGGTGCGCCCGTCGCGGGTGGGCAGCGAGCGGCCCAGGCCGCTGACCACGCCCGCGGTCACCGACCCGGCCAGCCCGAGCGGGTTGCCGACGGCGACGACGAGCTGGCCCACCCGCAGCTGCGCGGCGTCGCCGAGCTCGGCGGGCTCGGGCGCGCCGGCGGTCGCCCGGACGACGGCGAGGTCGGACAGCGGGTCGGTGCCCACCACCTCGACGGGCGTCTCGGTGCCGTCGCCGAACACCGCGCGCCCGCTGCGCGCCCGGCCGACGACGTGCGCGTTGGTGAGCATCAGCCCGTCACCGGGGACGACGACCGCGGAACCGGCGCCGCCGCCGCGGCCGTCGGGTGAGGTCACCTGCAGGGCGGCGACGTGCGGGGTGAGGTCGGTGGCGACCGCGGTGACCACCTGGGAGTAGGCGTCCAGGGCCGCGTCGGTGTCGGGTCGGGCCACGGTCCACCTCCGGTCGTGATTACAGCGTTGCACCGACCAGTGGACGCCTCCCCGGGCCGCCCTGCCACCCCCTCCGTTGCGCCCACGGTGAACGGCGGGAGGTGTCCCGCGCGCACTCGTGCTCTGCCCACTCCTGCGGGCAGAGCACGAGCGGCCACGGCGGCCACGGCGGCCACGGCGGCCACGGCGGCACCTGCGGCGTCCCCCTTCGTGCTCTGCACACGTGGGTGTGCAGAGCACGAGCGTGCTGGTCAGCAGGTGCGGCGGGGCCCCGGCGGCCGTAGCGTCGGCCTGCCCGGCGTCCGGACCGGCACCGAGGAGGGGCGTGCGCACCGACGGCCTGCAGACCGAGGGCGGTGCGGTCGGGCGCACCCTCGGCGTCGAGGAGGAGTTCCACCTCGTCTCCCCGGACACCCTGGAGCTGACGCCCGGCCCCCGGGCGTCCGCGGCGGCGCTGGCCGGCGAGGCGGGGGAGCGGGTGCACCCGGAGATCGCCACCACGCAGCTGGAGATCGCCACCGGCGTGTGCACCACGCTCGAGCAGGTGCGCGCGGAGCTGGTGGCCGCCCGCACCGAGGCGGCCGCCGCGGCCGAGCGCGACGGCCTGCTGCTCCTGCCCGCCTCCACCCACCCGTGGGACTCCTGGCACACCATGCCGGTCACCCCGGGCGAGCGGTACGAGGCGATGGTCGACCGCTGGGCCGGGCTCGCGCGCCAGCAGGACATCTGCGGCTGTCACGTGCACGTCGGCGTCCCCGACCTCGACACCGCCGTCGCCGTCCTCGACCGCACCCGCCCCTACCTGCCGGTGCTGCTCGCGATGACCGGCAGCTCGCCGTTCCACGACGGCGTCGACACCGGCTACGAGTCCTGGCGGACGCTGTGGTGGACCCGCTTCGCGCACGCCGGTGCGCCCGAGCCGCTCGGCGACGCCGACGGCTACCGCCGGGTGCTGTCCGCGCTGGTCGCCTCCGGCGTGGTGGCCGACGGGTCGCACCTGTACTGGGACGTCCGCCCCTCGGCGCGGCTGCCCACGATCGAGTTCCGGCTGGCAGACGTCTGCACCACCCTCGACGACACCGTCCTGCACGCCGCGCTGGTCCGCTCGCTGGTGCGCGTGCTCGCCGGGCGGGCGCAGCGCGGCGAGCCGGTGCCGGAGCTGCGCCCGGAGGTGCTGCGCGCGGCGCGGTGGCGGGCGGCTCGCTCCGGGCTCACCGGCCCGCTGTTCGACCCGCTGCGCGAGGAGCTGGTCGACGCCCGCACGGCGGTGACCGGGCTGCTGGCCGAGCTGGAGGAGGACCTGACCACGGCGGGGGAGTGGGACGAGGTGACCGCCCGGGTGCAGGACCTGCTCGGCCGGGGTACGTCGGCGGCGCGGCAGCGGAGCACCTGGCTGCGCACGGGCGACCGCCGGGCGGTCGCGGAGTGGGTCGTCCGCGAGGGGGCGGCCGGGAGGTCCTGATGGACGGCTTCGGGGATCTGGCCCGCCCGCTGCGCGACGACGCCGACCTCGACCCGCTGCTCGAGCGCATCGGGGAGGCGCGCGTGGTGGCGGTCGGCGAGGCCAGTCACGGCACCCACGAGTACTACGCCTGGCGCGCCGCGCTGACCCGCCGGCTGGTCGGGGAGCGCGGGTTCGGGCTGGTCGCGGTCGAGGGCGACTGGCCCGACTGCGCCCGCGTCGACCGCAGCGTGCGGCTGCGGCCCGGGGGCGCCGAGGACCCGCGGACGGCGCTGGACGCGATCGACCGCTGGCCGACCTGGATGTGGGCCAACGACGACGTCGTCGACTTCTGCCGGTGGCTGCGCGGGGTCAACGCGGGCCGCCCCGAGGCCGCGCGGGTGCGCTTCGCCGGCCTCGACGTCTACAGCCTCTGGGACTCGATGCACGAGCTGCTGGCCTGGGTGCAGGAGCACGAACCCGGCCACGTCGAGGCCGCCCGGCAGGCGCTGCGCTGCTTCGAGCCCTTCGGCGAGGACGGCGTCGAGTACGCCTTCGCCCAGCGGTTCGCCCCGGCGGCGTGCGAGGAGACCGTCGTCGCGCTGCTGCGGCGGCTGTGCGAGCAGCGCGGCGCGGACGACGACCCCGACGACCGGTTCTCCGCCGAGCAGAACGCCGCGGTGGTCGTCGGCGCGGAGCGCTACTACCGGGCGATGGTCGGTGGCTCCGCGGAGTCGTGGAACGTCCGGGACGTGCACATGGCCGACACCCTCGACCGGCTGATGGGCCACACCGGCGCGAAGGCCGTGGTCTGGGAGCACAACACGCACGTCGGCGACGCCCGGGCCACCGACATGGCCGACGCCGGCATGACCAACGTCGGCCGGCTGCTGCGCGAGCGGCACGGCGCCGGCGACGTCGTCCTGGTGGGGCTCGCCGGCCACCGCGGCGGCGTCGTCGCCGGGCGGGAGTGGGGCGCGCAGATGGAGCGGATGACCGTGCCGCCCGCGCGCGAGGGGAGCCTCGAGGACCTGCTGCACCGCGAGGTCGGGCACGACGCGCTCGTCGTCGTCCCGCCCGGGGAGCGCCCGGACTGGCTGGACCGGCGGCTCGGGCACCGGGCGATCGGCGTCGTCTACCGGCCCGAGCGGGAGCGCTGGGGCAACTACGTGCCCACGGTGACGGGCGACCGCTACGACGCCCTGCTGTACCTGGAGGAGACGACGCCGCTGCAGCCGCTGCACCTCGAGCGGCCGGACGAGCACGTGCCGCCGATGGCACACGCGGTGTAGTCCGGTGGCACTGCCCGCGGCCGGTGCCGGCCGCCTCGACGCCCGCCCCGGTGCGCAGCCCGCCGGGCCACCGCTGCCGGCCGGCACGACCGCGCTGGAGCTGGGCGGCCCGGAGGCGCTGGTCGCCGTCCCCGGCGGCCCGCCCGGCCCGCGCCCGCTGCTCGTGTTCTGCCACGGGGCGGGCGGGACGGCGGACCAGTCGCTGGCCGCGGTGGGCGACGTCGCCACCGCCCGCGGGGTCGCCGTCCTCGCGACCTCCTCGGTCGCCTCGACCTGGGACCTGCTCGCCGGCGGGCTCGGCCGGGACGTGGCGGTCCTCGACGCGGCGCTGGAGCGGGTCGCCGCCGGCCTCGCGGTCTCCCGGGCCGCGCTCGGCGGCTTCTCCGACGGCGGCTCGTACGCGCTGTCGCTCGGGCTGGCCAACGGCGACCTGTTCGAGGCGCTGCTGGCGTTCTCACCGGGCTTCGTCGCCCCGCCGGGCCGCACCGGCCGGCCGCGGATCTGGATCGCCCACGGCACCCGCGACCGCGTGCTGCCGGTGGCGCGCTGCGGCCGCCGGGTGTCCCGGGACCTCGCCGCCGCCGGTTACGACGTCACCTACGACGAGTTCGACGGCGGCCACGTCGTGACCCCGGACCTCGTGACCGCGGCGCTGGACGCCTGGCTGCGCTGAGCCCGGACGCGCGACGGCCCGGCCCCCTCACCGGGGGTCCGGGCCGTCGGGACGTGCGGGGTGGCTAGGCGGTGCGGCGGCCGACGAAGTCGTGCTGCTGCTCGGCGTTGACCTCGTCCGGCGTGTGCGGGTGGTCCTTCGGCCCGCCGGTCTTCGACGCCTCGAAGCCGGGGCCGAGCTTCTCCAGCGCCAGCCGGCCGTAGACCTGCTGCTGGGTGGCCACCCGCTGCGACCGGCCGCGGCCGAGGAAGCTGACCATCCAGTGCAGCACCGTGGTGACCCGGCTCTTGAAGCCGATGATGTAGAAGAGGTGCACCACCAGCCAGATCACCCAGGCGATGAAGCCCTCGAACTTCATCTTCTTGATGTCGGCGACCGCGGAGAACCGCGAGATGGTCGCCATGTTGCCCTTGTCCCGGTACCGGAACGCGCCGCGCGGCTCCCGGCCGGCGAGCCGGCGCTTGATCTGGTCGGCGGCGTAGCGCCCGCCCTGGATGGCCACCTGGGCGACGCCGGGCAGCCGGTCGGGGTGGTTGGCCATGTCGCCGACGACGTGGATCTCCGGGTGGCCGGGCAGCGTCAGGTCCGACTGGACGGCGATGCGCCCGGCGCGGTCGACCTCGGCGCCGGTCTTCTCGCCCAGCAGCCGGCCCAGCGGCGAGGCCTGCACGCCGGCCGCCCACACCTTGGTGGCCGCCGAGATGCGGCGCAGCTGGCCGTCGGAGTCCTTGACGGTGAGGCCGTCGGCGTCCATGTCCGTGACCAGCGCGCCGAGCTGGACCTCGACGCCGATCTCGTTGAGGTGCCGGCGGGCCTTCTCGCCCAGCTTCGGCCCGAACGGCGGCAGCACCTGCGGCGCACCGTCGAGCAGGATGATGCGGGCCCGCTGCGGGTCGATGTTGCGGAAGTCGCGGCGCAGCGTGCGGTGCGCGAGCTCGGCGATCTGCCCGGCCATCTCCACCCCGGTCGGGCCGGCGCCGACGACCACGAAGGTCATCAGCCGGTCCACCTCGGCGGGGTCGGTGGCGAGCTCGGCCAGCTCGAAGGCGCCGAAGATGCGGCCGCGCAGCTCGAGGGCGTCGTCGATGCTCTTCATGCCCGGGGCGAACTCGGCGAACCGGTCGTTGCCGAAGTACGACTGGCCGGCACCCGCGGCGACGATCAGCTCGTCGTAGGGGTGGATCGTGGTGCGGCCCAGGATGGTGGAGGTGACCGTGCGGGCGTCCACGTCGATGTCCACGACCTCGCCGAGGACCACCTTGGCGTTCTTCTGGTGGCGCAGCACCTCGCGGGTGGCCGGGGCGATCTCGCCCTCGGAGAGGATGCCGGTGGCCACCTGGTAGAGCAGCGGCTGGAAGAGGTGGTGGCCGGTCTTGGCGACCACGGTGACGTCGACGTCGGCGTTGCGCAGGGCCTTCGCGGCGAACAGCCCGCCGAAGCCGGAGCCGATGATCACCACCCGCGGCCGGCCGGTCGAGGAGCTGGCGGTGGGCGCAGGTGATGTCGTCATGATGACTGTGATCCTCTCCCGTCAGGGGCTCCGCTGTCTCCCGGCGGGCCGGTTCCGGGGGTGATCCCCGTCACGGCGGCCCTCCGCCGGTGCACTCGCGGTGTCCGGTCCTGCCCGGTACAACCAGGTCGGTGCCCGTCGTCATCCCCCGGCTCGTGGTCGTCCCGGGGCTGGGCCTGGACGGGCGGTCGTGGTCACGGCTGCGCCGGCGGTCGCCCGCCGACGTCGTGGTCCTACCCGGGATGGGCCGGTCTGCACCTGTGCCTCCGCTCGACGTGCTGGCCGCCCGGCTGCGGGACCGGCTCGGCCCCGGTCCGGTCGTGCTGGCCGGCCACTCGCAGGGGTGCCAGGTGGTGGCCGCGGCCGCCGTCGACCCGCGGGTGGCCGGTGTCGTCCTGCTCGGCCCGTCGACCGACCCGCGGCTGCGCCGGCCCGCGCGGCTGGCCGCGCGGTGGCTGCGGACCGCGCTGCGCGAGCCCTGGTGGCAGGCGCCGCTGATCCTGGCGCAGTGGCTGACCACCGGCCCCCGGGCGATGCGGGCGCTGTGGCGGGTGGCCGCGCCCGACCGCATCGACGTCCGGCTGCGCCGCGTCGGCGTCCCGGTGACCGTCGTCCGCGGCACGCGGGACCGGCTCTGCCCGGCCGACTGGGCCGCCGCGGTGGCCGCCGCCGCGCCGTCGGGACGGGTCGTCGAGGTGTCCGGGGCGGGGCACATGACCGTCCAGACCCACCCGGACGCCGTCGCCGCCGTCCTCCGGGAGGTTCTCCGAGCTGCCGGGATCGCGGAGGAGGGGGGACGCGCCTCCGGCGTGTCACCATGACGTCATGGCCTCCACGTCCGCCTCGGCCGGCGCACTGCTGCACCACGTGCGCACCGGCCGCGCGCGGAGCCGGGCCGAGCTGGTCGCGCTCACCGGGGCCGCGCGCAACACCGTCAGTGCCCGCGTCGACCAGCTGATCGCCGCCGGCCTGCTGCAGGAGGGCGGCCGCGGCGGCAGCACCGGCGGCCGCCCCCCGACGCTCCTGCGGTTCAACAGCGGCGCCGGCTGCGTGCTCGCCGTCGACCTGGGGGTCACCAGCGTCGACGTCGCGGTCACCGACCTGTCCGCGCAGATCCTCGCCACCGTCGGGCACCCGATCGACATCGCCGACGGCCCCGACGTCGTGCTCGCCGAGGTGGACCGGCTGGCCCAGAAGGTGCTCGCCGAGGCGGGGCTGACCCCGGCCGACGTGTGCGCCGTCGGGGTGGGCGTGCCGGGGCCGGTGGAGTTCTCGACGGGCCGGCCGTCGCACCCGCCGATCATGCCGGGCTGGCACGACCACGACATCCCCGGCGCGTTCGCCCGCTACGGCTGCCCGGTCCTCGTCGACAACGACGTCAACGTCATGGCGCTCGGGGAGATCGGCGTCGGGGGCTCGGCCGAGGACGTGCTGGTGGTCAAGGTCGGCACCGGCATCGGCTGCGGGGTCATCGTCGACGGCGAGGTGTACCGGGGCGCGCAGGGCAGCGCCGGCGACATCGGGCACATCCACGTGCCGACGCCGGACGGCCGCACCGTGCTGTGCCGCTGCGGCAACGAGAACTGCCTGGAGGCGCTCGCCGGCGGTGGCGCGCTGCTGCGCGACGCCGTCGAGGCGGGGCTGCCGGTGACCAGCACCCGGCAGGTCATCGAGCTCGCCGCCCAGGGCGACGGCCCGGCGCTGGAGCTGGTCCGGCGGGCCGGGCGCACCATCGGCACGGTGCTGGCCGCGCTGGTCAACTTCTTCAACCCCCATCGGATCGTGATGACCGGCGGGGTCGCGCAGGCCGGGGCGCCGCTGCTGGCCGGCATCCGCGAGGCGGTCTACGGCCGCTCCATGCCGCTGGCCGCCCGCGCGCTGGAGATCACCGTCAGCGACGCCCCCGACCTGTCCGGCCGGGTGGGCGCCGCGCTCATGGCCATCCAGGGCTACCTCGACGGGGACTCGGTCCACCAGGCCCTGGCCCGCTGAGCCACCGGCTGCCGTCGTGGGACGCCGGAGACGGCCGTCCCTGCCCTGACCTGGCCCGTCGCAGGTCTCGGTTCGGTGACGCCGCTCACGGGGTCTTGACCCCTTGTGACTCCGTTCATATGGTCACCGCTGCACAGACTAATGGTCAGCGTTGAGCAGAAGTCCGAGGTGAGGCCATGCCACCGGCAGGAGCGCCGCTGCTGGAGATGCACGGCATCGTGAAGACCTTCCCGGGCGTCCGTGCGCTCGGGGGCGTGGACCTCGACGTCCGCGCGGGGGAGGTGCACTGCCTCCTCGGTCAGAACGGTGCCGGCAAGTCGACCCTGATCAAGGTCCTCGCCGGCGCCCACCAGCCGGACGAGGGCACCATCCTCTGGCGCGGCGAGCAGGTCCGGCTGTCCACGCCGCAGGCCGCGCTGGGCCTGGGCATCGCGACGATCTACCAGGAGCTCGACCTCGTCGCCGGGCTCACCGTCGCCGACAACGTCTTCCTCGGCCGGGAGCAGGCCCAGATGGGCTTCGTGCGGCCGCGCGAGCTCAACCGGCGGGCGGGGGAGCTGCTCACCCGGCTCGGCCACCCCGAGATCCGGCCGGCCGCCGAGGTCGGGTCGCTGCCCGCCGCCTCCCAGCAGATGGTGAGCATCGCGCGGGCGCTGTCCCAGGACGCGCGGCTGATCATCATGGACGAGCCCTCGGCGGTCCTCGACAACGAGGAGGTCGAGCGGCTGTTCACGGTGATCCGCGACCTCACCGCGCACGACGTCGCCGTCGTCTACATCTCCCACCGGCTGGAGGAGATCCGCGAGATCGGCGACCGGATCACCGTCCTCAAGGACGGCCGGACCGTCGCCACCGGGCTGCCGGCCCGCGAGACGCCGACCCGCGAGGTCATCACGCTGATGACCGGCCGGGACATCGAGTACGTCTTCCCCGAGCGCCACCACCGCCCCGCGCCCACCGCCGAGCCGGTGCTCGAGGTCGAGGACCTGTCGCTGCACGGCTCGTTCTCCCACGTCTCCTTCTCGGTGCGACCCGGCGAGATCGTGGGCCTGGCCGGGCTGGTCGGCTCCGGCCGGTCGGAAATCCTCGAGACCGTCTACGGCGCGCGACACGCCACCGGCGGCGCGGTCCGCGTGGACGGTCGCCGGCTGCGGCACGGCGACGTCGGCGCCGCGGTGGCCGCCGGCGTGGGGCTGGCGCCCGAGGAGCGCAAGAGCCAGGCCCTGCTGCTCGGCGAGTCCGTCGCCCGCAACATCAGCATCTCCAGCCTGGCCCGCTTCGCCCGCGGCGGCTTCCTCTCCGGCGCCGCCGAGCGCAAGGCCGCCCGCGAGCAGGTGAAGTCGCTCGACGTGCGCCCGGCCGACGAGACCCGCGAGGTGCGCACGCTGTCCGGCGGCAACCAGCAGAAGGTCGTGCTCGCCCGCTGGCTGCTGCGCGACTGCCGGGTGCTGCTGCTCGACGAGCCCACCCGCGGCGTCGACGTCGGGGCGCGCTCGGAGATCTACGCGCTGGTGCGCGACCTCGCCGACCGCGGCGTCGCGGTGGTCGTCGTCTCCAGCGAGATCCCGGAGGTGCTCGGTCTGGCCGACCGGGTCCTCGTCATCGCGGAGGGCCGGGTGCTGGCGGAGGAGCCCGCCTCGGCCCTCGACGAGCACCGCGTGCTCGACCTGGTCATGGAGGGGACGTCGACGCACGGCGTCCCGGTGCACGAAGGGGACGTCGCATGAGTGGGCAGGGCATGAGTGAGGGCAGCACCGCGGTGACCGCGGGCTCCGGCAAGGACGCCGGCCGCAACCGGTCGGGAGGCGGGTTCATGAGCGGGCCGGTCGGCCGCAACCTGGGCCTGGTCGTCGCGCTGGTGGTCCTGTGCGTCGTCGGCGTCATCACGGCGGGGGACCGCTTCGCCGACGTCGACAACATCCTGACCATCCTGCGGCTGGCCTCGGTCATCGGCGTGGTGAGCGTCGGCATGACGTTCGTGATCATCGGTGGCGGCATCGACCTGTCGGTCGGCGCGCTGGTGGCGCTGGCGTCGGTGTGGGCCACCACGCTGGCCACCCAGCAGATGGCCGAGGACTTCCACTGGATCGTCATGGTCTTCACCGCGCTGGTCGTCGGCGCGGTGGCCGGGCTGATCAACGGCGTGGTCATCGCCTACGGCAGGCTCGCGGCCTTCATCGCCACCCTCGCCATGCTCGCCGCCGCGCGCGGCCTGGCCGAGATCATCGCCAACCGGCGCACCCAGATCGTGCAGGACAGCGACTTCCTGTCCTTCTTCTCCGGTGACGTGCTCGGCGTCCCGACGCTGGTCATCATCTTCGCGCTGGTCGCGATCGCCGGGTGGGTGCTGCTCAACCGGACCACGTTCGGCCGGCGCACCTTCGCCGTCGGCGGCAACGCCGAGGCCGCCCGCCTCGCCGGCATCCGGGTGCAGCGGCACACCGTCAAGCTCTACGTGCTCTCCGGCATCACCTGCGGCATCGCCGCGGTGATGATCATGGCGCGGACGACGACGGGCAGCTCGACCCACGGCACGCTCTACGAGCTCGACGCCATCGCCGCGGTCGTCATCGGCGGCACGCTGCTCATCGGCGGGCGCGGGACGATCGTCGGCACCGTCCTCGGCGTCCTCATCTTCACGACGCTCGGCAACGTCTTCACGCTCAACAACCTGTCGAGCTCGGCCCAGGCCGTGGCCCGCGGCGTGATCATCGTCCTCGCCGTCCTGCTGCAGCAGCGGCTGGCCACCGGCGGGTTCAGCTTCCGCCGGCCCACCGCGGGACCGCCGTCCGGCGGCCTGCCCCCCGCGGGCGGCCCGGCCGGGGCGGTCTCCGGCGGCTCGACCGTCGAGGGCGGACCGGGCGGCACGCGCCCGGCCGCGAGCGGCAAGACCCTCTGACTCCCGGCGCGCGACCCGCGCGCCGGACCGCACCACCCACCGGACCCCCGTCCGGTGGCAGCTCACCGCCTCCGGAGAGGGGGCGACACCCGAGGAGAGAGCATGTCCGCAACGAGGCAGCGTCCGTTCCGCCGCCTGCCGTACGCCACGGTCGCCCTGCTCAGCGCGGGCGTGCTCGTGGCCGGCTGCACGAGCAACACCCCGGAGGAGTCGGGCGGCGGCGGGGGCAACCAGGCCGCCAGCGACAACGACGAGGCCGGCGACACCGTCACCATCGGCTTCTCGGCGCCGGCCGCCGACCACGGCTGGATGGCCGGCATCACCGAGGCCGCCCGCGCCGAGGCCGAGAACTACGAGGACGTCGAGCTGGTGGTCGCGGAGGGCACCAACGACGTCAGCACCCAGATCAGCCAGGTGGAGACGTTCATCAACGACGGCGTCGACGCCATCGTGCTGCTGCCCTTCGACGGCGCCGCGCTGACCCCGGTCGCGCTGCAGGCGATGGAGGCCGGCATCCCGGTCATCAACGTCGACCGCGAGTTCGACAGCCCGTTCGCCGCCCGGGCCACGATCCTGGGTGACAACTACGGCATGGGCGTCTCGGCCGGCACGTACATCTGCGAGCAGCTGGGCGACAACCCCGACGCCGTCGTCGCGGAGATCGCCGGCATCGACTCGCTGCCGCTGACCCAGGACCGCAGCCAGGGCTTCGCCGACGCGCTGGCCGACTGTGGCCTCAACGTCGACAACCGCGTGGCCGCGGACTTCACCGTCGAGGGCGGCGAGGAGGCGGCGGCGAACCTGCTGCAGGCGGCGCCGCAGATCGACGCGATCTGGAACCACGACGACGACCAGGGCGTCGGTGTCCTGGCCGCGATCCAGAACGCCGGCCGCGACGAGTTCTTCATGGTCGGCGGCGCCGGCTCGGCCAACGCCATGCGGGCGATCCAGGAGGGCAACTCGGTCCTCCAGGCGACGGTCATCTACCCGCACACGCAGGCCGCCGACGGCATCAAGCTGGCCCGGCTCGTGGCGCAGGACAAGGCGCTGTCGGACCTGACCGAGGTGGAGGTCCCGCGGCAGATCGTGCTGAACGCGCCGGTCGTCACCGCGGACAACGTCGACCAGTACATCGACAACGCCTTCGAGTCCTGATCCACCCGGGCGGGGCCGCCGGTGCACGCCGGCGGCTCCGCCCCGTTCCGGGAGCCCTCATGACCTCACCTGACCGGCCGACCCTCGGGGTGGGCCTCATCGGACACTCCTTCATGGGCGCGGCGCACTCGCAGGCCTGGCGCACCGCCCCCCACTTCTTCGACCTCCCGCTGCGCCCCGAGCTCACCGTCCTCGCCGGCCGGGACCGGGAGCGGGCCACCGACGCCGCCGCCCGCCTGGGCTGGGCCTCGGTGGAGACCGACTGGCGGCGGGTCCTCGAGCGCGACGACGTCGGCCTGGTCGACGTCTGCACCCCCGGCGACACCCACGCCGAGATCGCCATCGCGGCGCTGGAGGCCGGCAAGCACGTCCTGTGCGAGAAGCCGCTGGCCAACTCCGTCGCCGAGGCCGAGGCCATGACCGAGGCCGCCGAGCGGGCCGCCGCGCGCGGCGTCCGCTCGATGGTCGGCTTCACCTACCGCCGGGTGCCGGCGATCGGGCTGGCCCGGCAGCTGGTCGCCGAGGGCCGGATCGGCCAGGTGCGCCACGTGCGCGCCCAGTACCTGCAGGACTGGATCGCCGACCCGTCGGCGCCGATGTCGTGGCGGCTGGAGAAGGACAAGGCCGGCTCGGGGGCGCTCGGCGACATCGGCGCGCACATCGTCGACCTCACGCAGTACATCACCGGCGAGACGGTCACCGGCGTCAGCGCCCTGCTCGAGACGTTCGTCAAGGAGCGCCCGCTGCCCGCCGCGGCCGGGTCGCTGTCCGGCGTCGCGGGCGAGGGCACCGGCCAGGTCACCGTCGACGACACCGCGGTGTTCCTCGGCCGGTTCTCCGGCGGCGCGGTGGCCACCTTCGAGGCCACCCGGTTCGCCCTGGGCCGCAAGAACGCCATCCGCATCGAGGTCAACGGCTCCGCCGGCAGCCTGGCCTTCGACTTCGAGGACATGAACGTCCTGGAGTTCTTCGACGGCGGCGAGCCCGCCGAGGTGGCCGGCTTCCGCCGCATCCTCGTGACCGAGCCCGGGCACCCCTACGTGTCGGCCTGGTGGCCGGCCGGGCACGGGCTGGGCTACGAGCACGGCTTCACCCACCAGGTCGTCGACCTGCTCACCGCCATCGCCAAGCAGGAGGACCCCACGCCGTCCTTCGCCGACGGCCTGCAGGTGCAGCGGGTGCTCGAGGCCGTCGAGCGCAGCGCCGCGGCCGACTCCGTGTGGACCCCCGTCCCCGCCTGACCCGAGAGGACACCCCCGACATGCCCCGTCCCGTCACCCTGTTCACCGGCCAGTGGGCCGACCTGCCGTTCGAGGAGGTGGCCCGGCTCGCGTCCGAGTGGGGCTACGACGGCCTGGAGATCGCCTGCTGGGGCGACCACCTCGACGTCGAGCGCGCCGCGAACGACGACTCCTACGTGGAGGAGCGGCTCGCGCTGCTCGACAAGTACGGCCTCAAGGTCTGGGCCATCTCCAACCACCTCAACGGCCAGGCCGTCTGCGACGACCCGATCGACGAGCGCCACCGCGACATCGTCAACAAGCGGGTCTGGGGCGACGGCGACCCCGAGGGCGTGCGCCAGCGCGCCGCCGAGGAGATGAAGCTGACCGCCCGCGCGGCGGCCAAGCTCGGCGTGAAGACCGTCGTCGGGTTCACCGGGTCGAAGATCTGGAAGGCCGTGGCGATGTTCCCGCCGGCCCCGGCCTCGATGATCGAGGACGGCTACGCCGACTTCGCCGCCCGCTGGAACCCGATCCTCGACGTCTTCGACGAGGTCGGCGTCCGGTTCGCCCACGAGGTGCACCCGTCGGAGATCGCCTACGACTACTGGACGACGGTCCGCACCCTCGAGGCGATCGGCCACCGCGAGGCGTTCGGCCTCAACTGGGACCCCAGCCACTTCGTCTGGCAGGACCTGGACCCGGTCTCGTTCATCTGGGACTTCAAGGACCGGATCTACCACGTCGACTGCAAGGACGCGAAGCGCCAGGTGGGCAACGGCCGCAACGGCCGGATGGGCTCGCACCTGCCGTGGGCCGACCCGCGGCGCGGCTGGGACTTCGTCTCCACCGGCCACGGCGACGTCCCGTGGGAGGCCTCCTTCCGGATGCTCAACACGATCGGCTACGACGGGCCGATCTCGGTGGAGTGGGAGGACGCCGGCATGGACCGCCTGGTCGGCGCCCCCGAGGCGCTGGCGTTCGTCCGCCGGCTCGCGTTCGACCCGCCGGCCGCGGCGTTCGACGCCGCGTTCTCGTCCCAGGGCTGAGCGACCCGGCGGTGGACGGGCGGTCCCGCCCGTCCACCGCCGGCCTCAGCGGCCGGTGCGCCGGCGGGTGAGGCCGGCCAGCACGACGAGCACGACGACGGCGGCGGCCTCCACCCAGAACGACTCCCACCACAGGGTCGCCTCGGTGGTCTCGACGAAGCCGAAGAGCCCCACCGTCGTGGACACGACCAGCGCGGCCAGCGACCCGGCCGCGAACGCGGCCCCCAGCACGGCCGCCCAGGTCACCAGGCGCGCCGGCGCGGCGAGCAGGAGCAGCGCGCCGCCGAACCCGAGCACGGTCTGGACCAGGAACGCCGGGCCGATGACGTCGATGCCGCTGTAGCCCTGCTGCCACAGGTAGGCGTGGATGACGGCGATCGCCGCCAGCAGCGCGGCGCCCACGAGCCGCAGCACCCCGATCGCGACGCCGCCGCGCGAGGAGCGCGTCGCGGTGTGCCCGCTCATGCCGAGACCGTCACGTCGGTCGCCATGCCCATGGCCCGGTGGTTGCCGATCGAGCAGTAGAAGACGTACTCGCCCGCCTCGAGGGTGACCGTCAGCGTGGTCGACTCGCCCGGTCCGATGGTGTCGCTCGCGGCGACGTCCTGCCCGTCCCGCTCGACGACCAGGTCGTGGGTGGCGTTGCCCTCGTTGACCACCTCGATGGTGTACTCGCCGGGGGTGAGGGAGCTCTCCGAGAGGTCGATGTACATCTCGCCCTCGGTGGCGGTGACGGTCCGCGCCTCGGCCGGCGCGGTGGTGCTCCCGGACGCGGTGCTCCCCGGCGCGGTGCTGCTCGCGGCGGCGCTCTCCTGCGGGGCGCTCGAGGAGGGTGCGCTCTCCGTGTGCTCGGCCTCGGCGTGCTCGCTGGTCGTGGCGGCGGCGGCGGGATCACCGCCGCCGCCGTCGTCCGAGCAGGCACTGAGCAGGCCGACGCCCAGGGCGACGACCAGCGGTACGACACGTCGGGTGGGCTGGGACACACGGACCTCCTCGGAGCCGACGGTGGGCCCGCTCCGGCGACGGCCCACCGCAGGCCCGCGATACTGCAACGCTGCCCCCACTCCCCGTAACCCCTTCCCGCCTCCGCTCAGGACGGGGACGCCACGGCACCCACCCGCCGGCACCAGGCCGCCACGGTGGCCAGCACCTCGGCGTCCACGGGTCGGCGCAGCTCGCCGCGGTAGGCGCGCAGGGACGCCGGCCCCGGCTGGCGGCGCAGCGTGTGCGTGAGGTCGGGGACGAGCAGGGTCTCCACCGGGCCGGGGACCGTCGCCGCGATCGTCTCCAGGTCCGCCGGGGGCACCTGCAGGTCCTTCGCCCCGGTCACCGCGAGCACCGGCACGGTCAGCCGGGCGAGGTCGGTGCGCGGGTCGTGGTCGAGGAACTCGCGGTGCCAGCGCGCGTTGAGCCGCGCCCCGCCGATCCGGGCGACGTCGGTGGTCGTCGCCCGGAGGCGCTCGTGGTTGGCGGCCACCTTCTGCTCCAGGTCGGTGCGCAGGAGCCGGAGCAAGCCCCGGACCGGCGCGGGCAGGGTCGGCCCGATCTGCCGGGCCTGCCAGCGGAGCAGCTCGTCGCCGGGCGTCGCCGAGCCGGCGAGCAGGACCACCCCGGCCACCGGGACGCCGCGGGCGGCGACCGCCGCGGCGAGCAGCGCGCCCTCGCTGTGGCCGGCCAGCACGATCCGCCCGGGGTCCACCTCGGGCCGGGCGGCCAGGGCGTCGCGCGCCCGGGCGAGGTCGTCGGCGGCGTCGTGCAGCCCGGCCCGCCGCCAGTCGCCGGGCGTGCCACCGACGCCGCGCTTGTCGTACCGCAGGGACGCGAGACCGCCCCCGGCGAGCGCGTGCGCCAGCTCGCGGGTGACACCGAACCGGGCGCGCCGGTGGTCGGAGTCGCGGTCCAGCGGGCCGGAGCCCGGCGCGAGCAGCACGGCGGGGACGGGGCCGGGCGCGTCGGGGAGGGTGAGCGTGCCGGCCAGCGGGGGCTCGCCGGGCACGGTCACCGGCAGCTCGCGGGGACTCATCGGGGAGTGCCCGACAGCGCCGCGACGACGGCCGCGGCGTCGTCGACGGTCACCAGGACGGTGTCGAAGCGCTGACCGGTCAGCTCCAGGCGCACGGCCGCCCCGCGCCGGACGCTCACGAACGTCCTCCCGCCCCGCCGGCGCCAGGTGCCGATCTTGCGCACGCCGGGCAGGCCGAGTCCGGGAGCGCGCAGGCCGCCGGCGGCGGCCAGCCCGTCGGGGACGACCTCGGCCGAGCGCACCGCGGACAGCGGGACCTCGAGGTCGCGCAGCAGGCCGAGCACCTTCTCGGTCGGGGTGAGGGTGATCCGCAGGGTCTGGGGTGTCGTCGTCACGGTCGCCATGGGAGGATCATTCCCAACAGTGAGACCGTTGTCAATCATGAGAGAGGTCGAGCGCGTGGCGTCTGCGGACCTGCTGCTCCACCCGGTGCGCCTGCGCGTGGTGCAGGCCCTGCTGGGCGAGCGGAGCCTCACCACCGGCGAGCTGCACGCCGAGCTGCCCGACGTCCCGGTGGCCACGCTGTACCGGCACGTCGGCGTGCTCGCCGAGGCCGGCGTGCTGGAGGTCGTGGGGGAGCGCCGCGTGCGGGGCAGCACCGAGCGCACCTACCGGCTGGTGACCGCCGCGGCCTCCGTCGGGCCGGAGGAGGCGGCGGGCATGACGCCCGAGCAGCACCGCCGCGCCTTCGGCACCTTCGTCGCGGCGCTGCTCGCGGACTTCGACCGCTGGGTCGACGCCGGTGCCGCCGCCCCGGGCGGGCTCGATCCCGCCCGGGACGGCGTGGGCTACCGGATGACCGGGCTGTGGCTGGACGACGAGGAGTTCGCCGGCCTGCTCGACGACGTGCGCGGCGTGCTCCGCGCGCGCCTGGAGAACGCCCCGCGCGAGGGACGCCGTCGCCGGCTGGTCGGGACGGTGTTCCTGCCGGGGGAGTGAGGGGCTAGGCGGCCCGGGCGGCCCTCCGCTCGGCCCGGCGCTCGGCCTTCGACACCCGCGCGTTGGCCCTGGCCAGGGTCTTCGCGGCCCGCTGCACCCGGCGCGACCCGCGGTCCACCGTGCCCCGGGTGAGCAGGCCGACGCCGATGCCGAGCAGCCACACGTCCTTGGCGACGGTGAGGCCCTGCTCGGTCGGGGCCAGGCTGCCCTCCTTGCGCATGCCGGGTGTGCGCAGGTAGAGGCCGAGCAGGCCGCCGGCGAACCCGGTGAGCAGGGCGCCGGCCAGCGCCGTGGGCACGAACGGCGTCAGCAGCGCGGCGCCGACCGCGATCTCCGCCGTCGACAGCGCCTGGACGAACTGCCGCGGCTCGACGTCCTTGAGGAACGGGTACGTGCCGGAGGCGAAGCCGTGCAGGCCGGCGGCGGTCTGCTCGTCGGCGCCGCGCTTGCCCAGCCCGCTGTTGAGGATGAACGCGCCGGCCGAGATCCGCGGGCCGATCTCGGACAGGGTGATGGGCAGGGCCATCGGGCACCTCGCAGGGTCGTCGGGGACGGTCGGGACGACTCTTCCCGACCGTCCCCGACGTGACACCCCGGGGTCAGCGGCCCCCGCGCCGGGAGCGGCCGCTGAACGACGCCGCCGAGTGCGTGCCGGCGCGGGCGGCGAGCTCCGCGCGCGTGCGCGCCGGACCCTGCGGGCTGCGGGCCTGGGTGGTGCGGGCCTGGGCACGGCTCCCGGCCGCCTTCGCGGTCGTCGCGGGAGCCGCGGAGCCTCCGGCGGAGCGCCGGCGCCGGCCGCCGCCCTGGCCCTGCGGCTGAGGAGCGGGGGCGGGGGCGGGCTCGACGTGCGGCGCGGCCGGGCCGGTGAGCGCGGTGATCTGCTCCGCGCCCGGGCGCACCTGCGTCACGACCGGCGTGATGCCGGCCTGGCGGGCCAGGGTGCGCACCTCGGCGGCCTGGTCGGGCGTCGAGACCGTGACGACGGTGCCGCCGGCGCCGGCGCGCGCGGTGCGCCCGGACCGGTGCAGGTACGCCTTGTGCTCGGCCGGCGGGTCGACGTGCACGACCAGCGCGACGTCGTCGACGTGGATGCCGCGCGCGGCGATGTCGGTCGCGCACAGCACCCGGGTGCTGCCGGTGCTGAACGCCTCGAGGTTGCGCTCGCGGGCGTTCTGGCTGAGGTTGCCGTGAAGGTCGACGGCCGGGATGCCCGCGGCGGTCAGCTGCCTGGCGAGCTTCTTGGCCTGGTGCTTGGTCCGGGTGAACAGGACGCTGCGGCCCAGGCCCGAGGCGAGCTGGCGCACGACCTCGGCCTTGTCGGCGGCGCTGACCTGGAACACGTGGTGGGTCATCGCCGCGACCGGCGCGACGGCGGGGTCCACCGAGTGGGTCACCGGCTGCGAGAGGTAGCGCTTGACCAGCACGTCGACGCCGTTGTCCAGCGTGGCCGAGAACAGCATCCGCTGGCCGACCTTGGGGGTGCGGTCGAGCAGCCGCTTGACGCCGGGCAGGAAGCCGAGGTCGGCCATGTGGTCGGCCTCGTCGAGCACGGTCACCTCGACGGCGGACAGGTCGGCGTGCCCCTGCCCGATGAGGTCCTCGAGCCGGCCGGGGCAGGCGATGAGCACGTCGATGCCCGCGGCCAGCGCCTGCACCTGCGGGTTCTGGCCCACGCCGCCGAAGACGACGGTGGAGCGCAGGCCGAGGGCGGTGGCCAGCGGCTCGACCGTGGCCAGCACCTGGTTGGCGAGCTCGCGGGTCGGCACGAGCACCAGCGCGCGCGGCTTGCGGGCCTGGCGGCGGGTGGTCGAGGCGGCGAGCCGGGCGACCAGCGGGAGGGCGAAGGCGATGGTCTTGCCCGAGCCGGTCCGGCCGCGGCCGAGCACGTCGCGGCCGGCGAGCGAGTCGGGCAGCGTCGCGACCTGGATCGGGAACGGCGCGGTGATGCCGCTGGCGGTGAGCACCTCGACCAGCGGGGCGGGCACGCCGAGCTCGGCGAAGGTGGCGTCGGTGGGGAGCACGGTGGCGACGTCGCCGGCCGGGATCTCCTGCGGCTGGGGCTGCGGCTGCGTGGTCGCGGCGGGGCTGGGGGTGCTGCCGGCGCCGCGGCCGCGGCCGCCGCGACGGCGGCGGGGCCGGGACGTGCCGGCGGGCGTGGGGGCTTGCTGGGAGGTCATGGGTTCCTCGGTGGTACTCGGGTCGCCGTCCTCGACCACCGCACGCGGGCGCACGCCGGCCCCGTCTGCGGGGCGGGTCGCGCCGTGGGCGACGTCGGACAGCCGGGCGCGCCTCCGTGGCGCTGCACCAGCCCGACGTCGAGTCCTGCAGCTCCGGATGAGCGAGGGCGGCGCCGGTATGCCCCACTCAACCAGACGCGGCGGCCGATCCTGCCGTGGGCGGGGGAGTCGCGTGTCACACCGCCGTGCGGCCGGCCCCGCGGTAGGTGCGGCGGTAGGCGCCGGGCGAGACCCCGATCGCCGCGCGCAGGTGGGCGCGCAGCGACGCCGGCGTGCCGAACCCGGCGTCGGCGGCGACCCGGTCGACGGGGGCGTCGGTGGACTCCAGCAGCCGGCGGGCCAGCGCGATCCGCTGCCCGGCGAGCCACCGCTGCGGCGACACCCCGGTCTCGTCGCGGAACCGCCGGGTGAAGGTGCGCACGCTCATCCGCGCGTGGGCGGCCAGGTCCGCGAGGGTCAGCGGCTCGCCGAGGTGCTCGAGCGCCCAGGCGCGGGTGGGCGCGGTGCCGGCCTCGCCGGCCTCGGGCAGCGGCCGCTCGACGAACTGCGACTGCCCGCCCTCCCGCCACGGCGCGACGACGTTGCGCCGCGCCACCCGGTTGGCCACCTCGCTGCCGTGGTCGCGCCGCACCAGGTGCAGCAGCAGGTCGATGCCCGCGGCGACGCCGGCGGAGGTGAGCACGTCTCCGTCGTCGACGAAGAGGACGTCGGGGTCGAGCCGGACGGCGGGGAAGTTGCGGCGGAACTGCTCGACGTCGCGCCAGTGCGTGGCGGCCGGCCGGCCGTCGAGCAGGCCGGCCGCGGCGAGCACCGAGGACCCCGTGCAGATCGACACCATCCGCGCCCGTGCGGCCGCCCCGCGCAGGGCGTCGCGCAGCTCGTCGGGGATCCGGCCCTCGACGACGGCGGGGCCGCCCATGATCCCCGGGACGACGACCGTGTCCGCCTCCGCGAGGACCGACCCGTCGTGGTCGGGCAGCACGGAGAAGCCGTCGGCCGTGCGCACCGGCCGCCCGTCGAGGGTGGCCACCCGCACCCGGTAGAGGGGCCGGCCGTGCGCGTCCTCGGCCAGGCCGAGCAGGCGGTAGGGCAGCCCGAGCTCGAAGCCGACGACGCGGTCGACGGCGACGACGACCACCTCGTGGACGGCCGTGTCCCGGCTGGGTGTCATGGCCGGATCCTTGCACGTGTTGACCGTCGGGCCACTGGTCCGGGAAGCCGACCGTCGGTCATGCTCTCCGCCCGTGAGGACGACCGTGCCCCGCCGGACCGCGCGCATCCACCCCGCCTGGTGGGTGGCCGCGGTGACCTTCCTGGCGCTGGTCGGGGCCGCGGCCTTCCGCGCCGTGCCCGGGGTGCTCATCGACCCGCTGCGCGAGGAGTTCGGCTGGTCGGTGTCGACCATCTCGGCCGCCGTCGCGGTGAACATGGCGCTGTACGGGCTGACCGCGCCGTTCGCCGCCGCGCTCATGGAGCGGTTCGGCATCCGCCGCGTCGTCGTCGGCGCGCTCCTGCTCACCGCGCTCGGCAGCGGGCTGACCGTGTTCATGACGGCGAGCTGGCAGCTGGTGCTGCTGTGGGGCTTCGCGGTCGGGCTGGGCACCGGGTCGATGGCGCTCTCGCTGGTGGCCACGGTGACCGGCCGCTGGTTCGTCGCCCGGCGCGGGCTGGTCAGCGGCATCCTCACCGCCGGCGGCGCGACCGGGCAGCTGGTGTTCCTGCCGGTCGTCGCGGCGGTCGCGCAGACCAGTGGTGGCTGGCGGGCGGCGTCGCTGGGCACCACGGCCGCCGCGCTCGCCGTCGTCCCGCTGGTGGCCTGGCTGCTGCGCGACCGCCCGCGCGACGTCGGCGCGGTGCCCTACGGCGGGACCGCCGCCGACGACGCCGAGCCGGTGCGCACCGGTGCCGCGCGCACCGCCGTCCGCGGGCTGCTCGACGCCGCGCGCACCCGGCCGTTCTGGCTGCTGGCCGCGGGCTTCTTCATCTGCGGCGCCTCGACCAACGGACTGGTGCAGCCGCACTTCATCCCGGCCGCGCACGACCACGGCATGCCGGTGACGACGGCGGCGTCGCTGCTCGCCGTCGTCGGGGTCTTCGACATCGCCGGGACCGTGCTGTCCGGCTGGCTCACCGACCGCACCGACCCGCGGGTGCTGCTGCTGGCCTACTACGCGCTGCGCGGGTTCTCGCTGTTCCTGCTGCCGCCCCTGTTCGGGCCGGACCTGCACGTCAGCATGGTCGCGTTCATCGTCTTCTACGGCCTGGACTGGGTGGCCACCGTGCCGCCGACGCTGGCGCTGTGCCGCGAGCACTTCGGCCCGCGGGCGCCGGTGGTGTTCGGCTGGGTGTTCGCCTCGCACCAGGTGGGGTCGGCGGTGGCCGCGTTCGGCGGCGGCGTGGTCCGCGACGTGACCGGCTCGTACGACCTCGCCTGGTTCGGGGCCGGCGCGCTGTGCCTGGTGGCCGCGGCGCTGTCGATCTCCATCCGCCGCCGCCCGGCACCCGCCGCGCCGCCCGCCGTGCCGTCCGAACCGACCACCGCCTCGGCCGCCACCACGCACGGCTGACGGAGGCCTTGCCTTTCGCGCGCGGAAGGCGGGACCGCCCCGTAGCAGCTCTCGCCTTCCGCGGGCGGAAGGCACTGGGGACGACGGTGGGGCTGTGGATGAAGGATCGACCGGCCCGGCTCCGTGCCCACGGTGTCCGGGTGACCACCTACCGCCGCATGACTCCCGGCGTCTTCCTCGGGAGTCAGGCGATCACCGAGGGCTACCTCACCCGCAACCAGCTCCGGACGCGGAGCTACCACCGGCTCGCGCAGAACGTGTACGCGGACCCGGCGCTGCCTCTGGACCACCGACTGCGCTGTCGCGGGGTGGCGCTGCTGCTCCCGGCCGACGCGCTCGTCGGCGGCCACTCGGCGGCCGCCTGGTACGGGGCGCCGTTCGCCGGGGTCGCCGACCCGGTGACCGTCGTGTGCCCCGAGGAGACGAGATGGGCGGGCCCGAAGGGTGTACGCGTCCACCGCACCGTCCTGCGACGTCGGGACGTGACCACGAGGGACGACGTCCCGATGACGACGGCCCTACGGACCGCATGGGACGTCATGACGCTCGAGCCGTTGACGACGGCGGTAGCGGCGCTCGACGCGATGGTGGCCGCGGAGCACGTGACGGTCGCCGGACTCGTCGCCCTGGCCGAGGCCGGTGCCGGCCGGTGGGGTGTCAGCCGGGTCCGTCGGGTCGTGCCTCTGGTCGATGCGAGGGCGGAGTCCCCGCAGGAATCACGGCTGCGGGTCTGCCTGGCGCTGGTCGGCTTCGCGCCCGTGCCGCAGTTCGAGGTCCTGCACCACGGACGGTTCGTCGCCCGCGTCGACCTCGCGTTCCCCGAGGCGCGCCTGGCCATCGAATACGAGGGCGCCCACCACTTCGAGGACGACCAGATCCCGAAGGACGACGAGCGGCTGGATCGTCTCCGTGCTGCCGGCTGGCGGGTGATCCGGGTGAGTGCCGCGGACATGCGCGACCTCGATGGAGTGCTCGCCCGCATCCGCGCGGCCCTGGCTGTGCCGTGACCCGCCTTCCGGGCGCGGGCGGGGGGGAGGCCGGGGCGCCGCGTGGGGGGCGGGGGGCGGGGGGGTGGCGGGTCGGGGGGG
>NZ_JBJGZT010000029.1:0-64426 GCF_054050655.1 Geodermatophilus sp. SYSU D00663
GGCCGTCGACCACCGGACGCGTGCCCGGCCGGCCGGCGTGCCGGCACGTGTCCCGTGCACGCACCCGGTGGTCGCCCCGGCAGGAGCGCCTCAGCCGTTCGGCAGGAAGACCGCCCGGACGCAGCCGTCCTCCTTGTCCTTGAACATGCGGTAGCCGCGCGGGGCGTCCTCCAGCGGCATCACGTGGGTGGCCAGGTGCTCGGTGGTGAGCTCGCCGCGGGCCATGTGCTCGAGGATCCGCGGCATGTAGCGCTGGCCGTGGACCTGCGCCCCGCGCAGCGTCAGGCCCTTGTTCATCGCCGCACCCAGCGGGAACTTGTCCACCGGCCCCGCGAAGACGCCGAGCACGAAGACGCTCCCGCCCTTGCGGCAGGCCATGATCGCCTCGCGGACGGCCGACGGCCGGTCGGTCTGCAGCCGCAGCTGCTGCTTGAGCTGGTCGTAGGCGCCCTGCACGCCGGTGCTGTGCGCCTCCATGCCGACGGCCTCGATGCAGACGTCGGGACCGCGGCCGCCGGTGCGCTCACGCAGCTCCGCCATGACGTCGGTGGTGGAGTAGTCGACCACCTCGGCGCCCACGTGCCGCCGCACCTGCTCCAGCCGCTCGGGCAGCCGGTCGATCACGACCACCTGTTCGGCGCCGAGCAGCATCGCCGCGCGGGCGGCCATCTGCCCCACCCCGCCGGCGCCCCAGACCGCCACCGTGTCGCCGGGCTTCGTCCCGGCCAGGTCCGCGCCCATCCACCCGGTGGAGACGGCGTCGGAGGCGAACAGCGCGCGGTCGTCGCCGACCCCCTCGGGCACGAGGAAGGTGCCGACGTCGGCGTAGGGCACCCGGACGTACTCGGCGTGCGATCCGGCGAAGCCGCCCATCGCGTGCGAGTAGCCGAAGCAGCCGCCCGGGCTCTGGCCCCACAACCCCTCGGTGATGCCGGGGTTCGGGTTGCCGTTGTCGCACAGGGAGTACAGCTCCTGCCGGCAGTACCAGCAGTTGCCGCAGGCGATGAAGGAGTTGACGACGACGCGGTCGCCGACGCGGCGGTCGCGCACGCCCGGGCCGACCTCGACGACCTCGCCCATGAACTCGTGGCCGAGCACGTCGCCCACGCGCATCGCGGGGATGTAGCCGCCGAGCAGGTGCAGGTCCGAGCCGCACGTCGTCGTCCGGGTGACCCGCAGGACGACGTCGCGGTCGTTGAGGATCGTCGGGTCGGGGACGGTCTCCACCGAGACCTCGTTGACGCCGGTCCAGGTCGCGGCCCTCACAGCACGCCCTCCTTCGGCGCGGCCTGCGCGGCGCCCTCGAGCGCGGCGCCCTGTGGGGTGGCCGCGCGCCTCCCGTGCGGCTGGGGCTCCATCCGCAGCACCTCGCCGACCTCCAGCAGCGCCTTCGACTCGCGCAGCGCGGCGCGCAGCTCGCCCACCTCGTCCTCGGTGGGCGTGCCGCGGAAGCGTGCCGCCAGCTCGGTGCCGCGGTCGCCCGGCGCGGGCGTCGTGCGCACCTCGACGCGGTCGCCGAGCGCGGCCAGCGGCGCGGGCAGCGCGGCCGACACCTCCCCCGGCTCCCGCAGCACGGTGACCGCCCGCCACCGCCGGGCGGCGACCTCCGGGTCGTCGGTGGCGGAGGCCTGGCCGGCCCCGGGCACGCGCACGTGCTGCAACCGCCTCAGCAGCGTGGCGCCGGCCCCGCTCGCCAGGCCGGTGGCCCGGCCGATCAGCTGGTTCAGGTCCATGCGGCGCTCGCTACCCGGCCCGGCGTCCGGCCTATCGTGGGCCGGTCGGGCCGCGCGCCCGGCTCTCCCGCCGCCGTCGTCCGTGGAGGCCGTCGTGTCCTCGCTCATCCTGTCCCGCCGCGACCTGGAGTTCCTCCTGCACGAGTGGCTGGAGGTCGAGACGCTCACCAAGCGGCCCCGGTTCGCCGAGCACTCGCGCGAGACGTTCGACGCGGTGATGGAGCTCGCCGAGCAGATCGCCACCGAGCACTTCGCGCCGCACAACCGGAAGGCCGACGAGAACGAGCCGCGGTTCGTCGACGGCAGGGTGGAGATGATCCCCGAGGTCGCGAAGGCGCTCGCGGTGTTCCGCGAGTCCGGGATCATGGCCGGGACCTTCGACGAGGAGTACGGCGGCATGCAGCTGCCGCAGACCGTCGGGCAGGCGGCGTTCGCCTGGTTCAAGGCGGCCAACGTCGGGACCTCGAGCTACCCGTTCCTGACCATGGGCAACGCCCGGCTGCTGCTCGCGCACGGCTCGCAGGAGCAGAAGGACCGCTTCGTCCGGCCGATGCTCGAGGGCCGCTGGTTCGGCACGATGGCGCTGTCCGAGCCGCAGGCCGGGTCCTCGCTGGCCGACATCACCACCCGCGCCGAGCCCCAGGACGACGGCACCTACCGGCTCACCGGCAACAAGATGTGGATCTCGGCCGGCGACCACGAGCTGACCGAGAACATCGTCCACCTGGTGCTGGCCAAGATCCCCGGCGGCCCGGCCGGCGTGAAGGGCATCTCGCTGTTCATCGTGCCCAAGGTGCTGGTGGAGGAGGACGGGTCGCTCGGCGAGCGCAACGACGTCGTCCTGGCCGGGCTCAACCACAAGATGGGCTACCGCGGGACGACGAACACGCTGCTCAACTTCGGCGAGGGCGTGCACACCCCGGGCGGCCGGGCCGGCGCCGTCGGGTACCTCGTAGGAGAGCCCCACAAGGGGCTCTCCTACATGTTCCACATGATGAACGAGGCGCGGATCGGCGTCGGGATGGGCGCGACCGTCCTCGGCTACACCGGTTACCTGCACGCGCTGGAGTACGCCCGCACCCGCACCCAGGGCCGCTCCGCGAGCAGCAAGGACCCGTCGTCGCCGATGGTCCGGCTGGTCGACCACCCCGACGTCCGCCGGATGCTGCTGGCCGCCAAGAGCTACGCGCAGGGCGGCCTGGCGCTGGGGCTGTACTGCGCCCGCCTGGTCGACGAGGAGAAGACCGGCGAGACCGAGGACGACCGCAGCCGCGCCCACCTGCTGCTCGACACCCTGACGCCGATCGCCAAGGCGTGGCCCTCGCAGTGGGGGCCGGTCGCCGACGACCTGGCCATCCAGGTGCACGGCGGCTACGGCTACACCCGCGACTACCCGGTCGAGCAGTTCTACCGGGACAACCGGCTCAACCCGATCCACGAGGGCACCAACGGCATCCAGGCGCTGGACCTGCTCGGCCGCAAGGTGACGATGCACGGCGGCGCCGGGCTGCGGCTGCTGGCCGAGACGATCGCGGCGACGACGGCGCGGGCGGCCGGGACGCCGTTCGCCGACCTGGCCGCGGACGTCGACGCCGCCGTCGCCCGGCTCGTCGCGGTGACCGGCACCCTGTGGGGCACCGGCGACCCGGCGCTGGCCCTGGCCAACGCCAGCGCCTACCTCGACGCGGCCGGGCACACCGTCGTCGGCTGGCTGTGGCTGGAGCAGGCGCTGGCCACGCGCGACGAGACCGGCGACTTCCACGAGGGCAAGCGCGCCGCGGCGCGGTACTTCCAGCACTGGGAGCTGCCGAGGGTGCACACCTGGCTGGACCTGCTGGAGTCCCTGGACCGGACGGTGCTCGACACCCCCGATGCCCACCTCTAGACGCACTGCCCACCTCTGGACGCACTCGCGCCCCGCGGCTCCGGGAGGAGCGGCGGGGCGCGGGTCGTCCGGGGCGGCCCCCCCTCGTGGGGTCCCGCCGCGAGCTCGCGGGTCGCGGGGGGCGAGGGGGTCCTCCGACTAGGCCGCCCGGGCCATCCCCACCGCCTCGACGGTGGCACCGGCCTGGGCGGTCTCGCGGCGGGCGGCCGCCCGCTGCTCGCGCTCGTACCGTGCCGTGGTCGAGGTGCCCATCGCGATCACCAGGGCGGTCAGGACCAGGAACCCGACCAGGGTGACTGCAGGCCACAGAAGCATCTCGAACGTCCCCTTGCTCGTCTCGTGACGCCGGCCGGGCGGCGGGCCCGGCGGCTCGTCTCTGGGGACTGTGTCCCCAGCGAACCGCCCTCTCAATCGTCGCTACGCACTGTTCACCTGACAGGCTGTGACCGACTTCACCCGTCGGGGCCGTCCCGGCCCGGTGCGCCCCTCGGTCCGGCGCGTGGTGTCATCGAGGCGTGTCCGCAGGTGCCGAGGTCTCCCCCTCCGGCACCGGGACCCCGCCCACCCGGACGCGGCCGGCGCTGCTCGTCCTGACCCTCTCACTCGGCGTCACGACCCTCTCGCTGCTGCAGAGCCTCGTGGTCCCGGTGCTCGGCCCGATCGGCGAGCAGCTCGGCGTCTCGCCGGCCGCGGCCGGCTGGGTGCTCACCGCCAACCTGCTGGCCGCCGCGGTCCTCACCCCGGTGCTCGGCCGGCTCGGCGACACCCGCGGCGAGCGGCCGGTCATCCTCGGCATCCTGGTCGCGGTCGCGCTCGGCACCCTGCTGGCGGTCGTCACCCGCTCGCTGCCGCTGCTGCTGGTGGCGCGGGTCCTGCAGGGCTCCTCCTACGGGCTGTTCCCGCTGTCGATCAGCGTGCTGCGCCGCGAGCTCCCGCCGGAGCGGCTGAGCGTGGCGATGTCGGTCGTCAGCAGCACCCTCGGCGTCGGCGGCGTCGTCGGCCTGGTCGCCGCGGGCCTGCTCACCGGCGACGGCGGGGACTACCACCGGCCGTTCTGGATCGGCCTGGGCGTCACGCTGCTGTCCCTGGTGCTCGGTGCCGTCCTGCTCCCCCGCCGCACCGCGACGGCGAGCGGGCGGGTCGACTGGCTCGGCGCCGTCGTCCTCGGCGTCGGGCTGGTGCTCCTGCTCCTGCCGGTGTCGCAGGGCAACACCTGGGGGTGGACCTCCCCGCCGACGCTCGGCTGCGCGGCCGGCGCGCTGGCCGTCCTCGCCGGCTGGGTATTGCTGCAGCGTCGCCGCGCCCAGCCGCTGGTGCGCCCGGCGCTGCTCACCGACCCGCGGATGCTGGTGCCCAACCTCGCCGGCCTCACCACCGGCATCGGGCTGTTCGTCTCCTTCCTCGTCGTCATGCAGTACGTGCAGACGCCGCCCGAGGTGGCCGGCTACGGGTTCGGCGCGCCGGTGCTCGAGGCCGCCGTCGTCTACCTGCTGCCCGGCGGCGTGGTCGGCATCCTGCTGGCGCCGCTGGCCGGCAAGGTCGTCGACCGGATCGGGGCGCTGCCCACCCTGCTCACCGGGGCGGTCGCCGGCGTCGCCGGGTTCGTCGTGTTCGCCCTGGGCCGGTCCGAGCCGGCGCTGGTCGTCGTCGCGGGGCTGCTGTCGCAGGCCTGGGTGACCGTCGCCTACGCGGCGCTGCCGACCCTCGTGGTGCAGGCGGTGCGGCGCGGCGAGACCGGCGTCGCGAACGCCGTCAACTCGATCGCCCGCTCGCTCGGGCAGGCGGTGGGCAGCACGCTCACCGTGGCGCTGCTCGGCGCCACCCTCGACCCGGCCACCGGCCTGCCCCGGGCCTCCGGGTTCACCACGGTGGCCCTGCTGGGCGCCGGCGCGGCGGCCGCGGTGGCCCTGGTCAGCCTGGCCGGGATGGTGCAGGCCCGGCGCAGCGGGCCGCCGGACCCCGACGACCTCCACGACGTCGAGCGGGCGACCGCCGCCGCCGGCGAGTGGTCCCCCGTCTCCGGCATCCGCTGACACCCCGCGACGCGCCGGGATGATCACCGCGCGCATGGAAGCGTCCCGTCCGGGGAACCCACGGTCCGATCCACCCGCCCAGATCCGGAGGACGACCATGGCCCGCCCGCACGGCTCCCGCGCCGCGAGCACCGACACGGCGAAGCCGGCACGCTTCTCCGGCAACACCGCCGGTGACCCCGCGCCGCACGATGACAAGGTCAACTCCACCCGCTTCGACAACGCGCCGCGCGGGACGGACACCACGCCGACCTTCTTCGGCACGGTCAAGCGGACCGTCAAGGAGTTCAGCGAGGACAACCTCACCGACTGGGCGGCGTCGCTGACCTACTACGGCGTCCTCGCGCTCTTCCCGGCGCTGATCGCGCTCACGTCGATCGTGGGCCTGCTGACGACCCCCCAGCAGCTCACCGACGCGCTGACCACCGTCGTCCCCGCCAGCGCCGCGGACACGATGGGCCCGGTCATCGAGCAGGTCGCCGGCAACCAGAGCACCGCCGGCTTCGGTCTCGTCATCGGTCTCGCCCTCGCGATCTGGTCGGCGTCGGGCTACGTGGGCGCCTTCACCCGCGCGTCGAACGTCGTCTACGAGACGCCCGAGGGCCGCAAGATCTGGAAGCTCAAGCCGCTGCAGCTGCTGATCACCCTGATCGGCATCCTGTTCGCCGCCGTCATCGTGGCGATGCTGGTCCTCAGCGGCCCGGTCGTCGAGGCCGTCGGCTCGGCCATCGGCCTGGGCGACACCGCGCTCACCGTGTGGAACGTCGTCAAGTGGCCCGTGATCCTGGTGGTCCTGGCGCTGATGATCGCCGTCCTCTACTACTCCACGCCGAACGTCAAGCTGCGCGGCTTCCGGTTCATCAGCCCCGGTGCCGGCGTGGCCATCCTCGTCGCGGTCCTGGCCTCGGCCGCCTTCGCCTTCTACGTGGCCAACTTCGGCAGCTACAACAAGACCTACGGCGCGCTGGCCGGCGTCATCGTCTTCCTGATCTGGTTCTGGCTGATCAACCTGGCCCTGCTGTTCGGCATCGAGTTCGATGCCGAGAAGGAGCGGACGACCGAGCTCAAGGAGGGCGTCCCCGGGGCGGACAAGGAGATCCAGCTCGACGCCCGCGCCGAGCCCAAGCCCCGCAACACCCACTGAGGAAGGACCTCCCTGCCCCCGCCACTCGCTCCGCTCGCGGCGGGCCCCTGCAGGGAGGCCGACCACAGGGCCCCCTCCCGGGACCGGGAGGGGGCCCTCGTCGTGTGCTCAGCGTGCGGTGGGCGGGCCGTCGCCGCGGCGGGCCGGCGGGGTGCGCTCGATCGCGGCGGCCACCGCGGCCAGCCCCCGGCTGACCGCCTGACCGGCCGGGGCCAGCGGGGCGGGCGCCCGCCGGACCAGGGTGTCGACGACGTCGCGGCTGCGGTCCAGCAGCGACAGCGGCAGGCCCGACAGCGCGTTGCCCGGCGGGCGGCGGGACACCGTCGGGTGCGCGCGGGTGGGCGAGATCCGGCGCATCAGGTCCCACCGGCGGCCCAGCCGGCGCAGCTCGGCGGGGTCGAGCCGTTCCTGCAGCCGGGGGAACACCACGTCCTCCTCGTCGCGGACGTCCTCGCGCAGCACCTCGACCAGCCGGGCGAGCCGGGCCGGCCGCTCCGGGGAGTCGGGGCCGCCCTCCTCGAGCGCCGCGACCAGCTCGTTGACCTCCTGGTGCTCGATCTCGACCCGCCGGGTGAGCTCGTCACCGTCGGGCAGCACCCGGCGGATCACCGGCCAGAGCACGGTCTCCTCGGCGAAGGCGTGGCTGAACACCAGCCGGTCGATGCGGGTCAGCACCTCCTCCTGCGCGCGCCCGGTGGTGCCGTCGAGCTCGTGCAGCAGCCGGTCGAGCTCGACGTGGTCCTTCCGCTGACGGACCAGGACGCTGCCGGGACCTCCCAGCTCGTCCTCGGTCTGGTCGGCGATGGAACGGGGCACGGGCCCTCCTCGGGACGTGTGCGGTCGGATCCGCCGGTCCTGCCCCGATCGGCCCGCCGCCATGCCGCCCGCCCCGGTTGCCGTCCGGGGGCGGGGGTAGGCCGGACCCACGGGACAGCGGGGTCCCGGTACCCGGAGGAGGCAGCGCCATGGCCGACCGGCCCACCGTCACGTCGGACTTCTACGAGCTCGAGGCCCTCCTCGACGAGGAGGACCGGGCCACCCTCCTGCGCGTCCGCGCGTTCATGGACGAGCAGGTCGAGCCGGTGATCAACCAGTACTGGACCCGGGCGCAGTTCCCCCGGGAGCTCATCCCGGGCCTGGCCGAGCTGGGCATCGCGGGGGCGCAGTACTCCGGGTACGGCTCCCCCGGCCGCTCGTCGCTGTTCGACGGCATGGTGTCGATGGAGCTCGGCCGCGGGGACCCCTCGGTGGCCACCTTCATGGGCGTCCACGGCGGCCTGGCCATGGGCACCCTGCACCTGTGCGCCTCCGAGGAGCAGAAGGAGCGCTGGCTGCCGGCGATGGCGCGGATGGAGCGGATCGGCGCCTTCGGCCTCACCGAGCCCGAGCACGGCTCCGACGTCGCCCGCGGCATCCAGACCACCGCCCGCCGCGACGGCGACGAGTGGGTGCTCGACGGGGAGAAGAAGTGGATCGGCAACGGCAGCTTCGCCGACCTGGTGGTCGTCTGGGCGCGCGACGTCGACACCGACCGGGTGCTCGGCTTCGTCGTCGAGACGCCGGCGCCCGGCTTCAGCGCCGTCGACCTCGAGGACAAGATCGCGCTGCGCGCGGTGCAGAACGCGCACATCACCCTCGACGGCGTCCGCGTGCCGGAGGAGAACCGGCTGCAGAACGCCAACTCCTTCCGCGACACCGCGAACGTCCTGCGGGCGACGCGGGTGAGCGTGGCGTGGTCGGCGGTCGGGTGCTCGCGCGGCGCCTACGAGCACGCGCTGCGCTACGCGCTGGGCCGCGAGCAGTTCGGCCGGCCGATCACCTCGTTCCAGCTGGTGCAGGACCTGCTGTTCCGGATGCTGGGCAACATCACCGCGTCGGCGGCCCTGTGCGCGCGGGCGTCCCAGCTGCAGGACTGCGGGATGCTGCGCGACGAGCACGCCTCGATGGCCAAGGGCTACAGCACGATGCGCATGCGGGAGACCGTCGGCTGGGCGCGGGAGCTCATGGGCGGCAACGGGATCCTGCTGGAGAACCACGTCGGCCGGTTCGTGGCCGACGCCGAGGCGATCTACTCCTACGAGGGCACCCGCGAGGTCAACAGCCTCATCGTCGGCCGCGCGATCACCGGCACCAGCGCCATCACGTGAGGTCCTCCGTCTAGCGGCCGTCCCACCAGCGGGCGGCGGCCTCGGCGGGGGTGAGCCCGTCGACGGCGACGAACCGGTTGAGCCGGATCAGGTCGATCGTCGTCAGCTGGGCGCTGACCGCGTCCAGCGCGGCGCGCAGCGGCTCGCCGCCCTCGGCGGCCACCTCGGTCCGCACGAGCGGCACCACGTTCTCCCGTGGCTGCAGCGCCCGGTCGTCGCGCAGCAGGTGCAGCGAGGCGTCGGTCAGCCGGGCGTCGGTCGTCTCCAGCATGCCGACGTCGACCTGCCCGGTGAGCAGCGCCTCCGCCGTGGCCGCGCGCGAGGGCATGCTGCGCACCTCGCCGAACTCGATGCCGTAGACCTCGCGCAGCCCGGGCAGGCAGAACCGCCGCTCGCTGCACTCGGGCGGGCCGCCGAACACCAGCCGCGGCGCGATCGCGGCGAGTTCGCTGAGCGTCGTCACGCCGTGCCGGGCGGCGGTGTCGGTGAGCACGACGAACCCGTTCTGGTCCTCGGCCTCGGCCGGGGCCAGGACGGTCAGCCCGCGCGGCGCGACGGCGGCCGCCAACCGGTCCCGCAGGACGGCGGGGTCGTGGGACGCGGTCCCCGCGCCGGCCTCCAGGAACTCCGACGCGGTGCCCAGGTAGTCGACGACGAGGTCGACGACGCCCTGCTCGAGCGCCGGGAAGACCACCTCGCGGGTGCCGATGCCGTGCTGCACCGCCACCTCGAACCCGGCCCGGCGGACCGCCTCGGCGTACACCTCGGCGAGCGTCTGGTTCTCGGGGAAGTCGTAGGACGCCACCCGGACGACGCCGTCGGCGGGCGGGTCCGCGTCCGCGGCCGGGGAGCCGCAGGCGCCCAGCACGGCGGTGGCGAGGAGCAGGGCGGCGAGGAGCAGGGCGGCGAGCGGTCGACGACGCATCGCGGACCCTCCCGGGGCAGGAGGCGGCGCCCCACGGGCGGACTGGCGCGGGGACGGCCACGCTAGCCCTGCTCGGGACCAAGGTCGATGGTCCCGCGAGCGCAACCGGGGCAGCATCGGGCGGCATGGCGGCCACGGCCCGGCCCCCGGTGCCCCAGGCACCGGTCCCGGCTCCGACACCGCGGGGACCGGTGACGGCACCCGCGGCGCAGGCGCCCGCCGGAGGGCAGGTCCGGCGGCCGGACCCGCCGCCCATCCACCGCGAGCCCCGGCGACGCCGCCCCTCCGGCGAGCCGCCGCCGCTGCCGCGGCACCTCAACGCGTCGGGCAAGTGGTGGCTGGCGCTCAGCGGCGTCGTCGTCGTCACCTGGGGCGTCGTCCTCCTCACCGGGAGCACGGCGTTCGTCGACCTGGTCGACACCCGGGTGCTGCAGGCGATCGCGTCCGTCCGCTCCCCCGGCCTGACCGACGTCGCCGAGGTGGCCGGCGTCCTCGGCACCAGCCGGGCGATCCACCTGCTGTGGCTGGCCAACCTCGTCGTGCTGGCGGTCTTCCGCCGCTGGCGGCACCTGTTCGTCTGGATCGGGGTCGGCCTGCTCGTGGTGAACACCGCCGCGACCCTGGCCGCCACGCTGCAGCGCCCGCGCCCCTACGAGGTGGAGATCCTCGGCCCCTGGTCGGGCTTCTCGATGCCGTCGGTGCCGATGACCGTGCTCGCCACCTTCCTCGTCAGCACCCTCTACTCGCTGGTGCCCGCGGGGCGGCTCCGCGACGTCGGCAAGTGGGTGGTGTGGGGCCTGCTGCTGGTGACCGCGGCCTCGCGGCTCTACCTCGCGCAGGACCACCCCACCGACGTCCTCGCCGGCGTCGTCCTGGGCGTCGCCGCCCCGCTGGCCGCCTTCCGGCTGCTGACGCCCAACGAGGTATACCCCGTCGTCTACCGGCGGGGCAGCCCCGCGCACCTGGACGTCTCCGGGGCGCGCGGCGAGGCGATCGTCCGGGCGCTGCAGGACCAGCTCGGGCTGCTGGCCACCTCGGTGGAGCCCTTCGGCCTGGCCGGGTCGGGCGGCTCCACGCCGCTGAGGATCACCGTCAAGGCCGCCGACGCCGCCGAGCAGGAGGAGAGCTGCGTCTTCGGCAAGCTGTACGCCGCCACGCACGTGCGGTCCGACCGCTGGTTCAAGCTCGGCCGCACGCTGCTCTACGGCCGGCTCGAGGACGAGAAGCCGTACCACAGCGTGCGGCGGCTGGTGCAGTACGAGGACTACGTCCTGCGGCTGCTGTCCGACGCCGGCCTGCCCGTGCCCCACCCGCTGGGGATCGTGGAGATCACCCCGGAGCGGGAGTACCTGCTGGTCGCCGAGTTCCTCCAGGGCGCGCGGGAGATCGGCGACCCCGAGGTCGTCGTGGACGACGCGCTGATCGACCAGGGGCTGGCCGTGGTGCGGCGGATGTGGGAGATCGGCATGGCCCACCGCGACATCAAGCCGGCCAACGTGATGGTGCGCGACGGCACGCTGTTCCTCATCGACTCGGCGTTCGCCGAGGTGCGCCCCAGCCCGTGGCGGCAGGCCGTGGACCTGGCGAACATGCTGCTGGTCCTCGCGCTGCGCACCGACGCCCGGACCGTCTACGAGCGGGCGCGCCTGCAGTTCTCCGACGAGGAGCTGGCCGAGGCCTTCGCCGCCACCCGCGGGCTCACCATGCCCTCGCAGCTGCGCCGGATGCTGCGGGCGCAGGGCCGCGACCTGCACCGGGACTTCCTCGAGCTGCTGCCCTACCGGCTCCCGCCGGTGCGCATCCAGCGGTGGACCTGGCGCCGGGCCGGGCTGTGCCTGGTCACCGCGCTCGCCCTCGTCCTCACCGTCGCCATCGGCGTCGACCTGCTCGGGTCCCCGCTGTGAGCGCCACCCGGCGCCCGGCCGCGGCGGCGGCGCTGGCGGCCGCCCTGCTGACGGCGGGTTGCGCGCCGGGCACCCCCACCGTCAGCGGCGAGCTGCCCGCCTGCCGCACCGGCGACGACGACCGGGCCGCCCACGGCGTCGTGCTCATGGCCCAGGCGGTGCCGACGGCGACCTGGGTGCCGTGCGTGGAGAGCATCCCGGTGGGCTGGACCTTCGCCGGCCTCGACGCCCACTCGGGCTCCGCGCGGTTCTGGCTGAACTCCGACCGCGACGGCTACCACGCCATCGAGGTGCGGCTGACCGACGGCTGCGACACCACGGGCGCCACCGAGATCCCCAGCGAGCGGGACGGGCTCGAACGCTACGAGCGGGTCGTCCGGGTGACCCCGGACTACCTGGGCCGCCGCTACTACGTCTTCCCCGGCGGCTGCCTGACCGTCGTGTTCACGCTCTCCGGCGACAACCGCGGGGAGCCCCTGGCGCTCGCCACCCAGAGCCTGGGCGTGGTGAGCCGCGAGGTGCTGTCCGACCAGGTCCACGAGGAGAGCGGCGGCCGGCTGCAGCTCGACCCCCCCGCCGACGCCGCCGGCCCCGAGGGCGAGGGGGACCCGCCATGACCGCCGTTGCTCCGCAGGCCCCGCCCGGCCGGCCTCCGAAGCGGAAGCCCGTGTGGCGGCGCGTGCTGCCACCGCTGCTCTCCGTCGCCCTGGTCGCCGCGGTCTTCTTCTGGTTCCTGCCGCAGTTCACCAGCCTGTCCGCCGTCTGGTCCGCGGTGGAGGGCATGTCCTGGACCGAACTGGCGCTGCTGGCGGTCGCCACGCTGTGGAACCTGGCCACCTACCAGTTCGTGATGGTCGTGACCATGCCGGGGTTGCGGCTGCGTGAGGCGACGGTCTCGACGCTGACCACGACCGCCGTGTCGAACACCGTGATCGCCGGGGCGGCGATCTCCCTCGGGCTGACCTACGGGATGAACTCCTCGTGGGGCTTCTCCCGCTCCCGGACGTCCGTCAGCCTGCTGCTGTCAGGGCTCTGGAACAACTTCGCCAAGCTGGCGCTGCCCGTGCTCGCCCTGTCGCTGCTGGCCTTCTCCTCCACGCCCACCACCGGCCGGCTCCTCGCCGGGCTGGCCGGCGTGGCCGGGCTGGTCGCCGCCGTGGTCCTGCTCGGCCTGCTGCTGCGCAGCCGGGAGAGCGCGGCCCGGATCGGCACGGGCGCGGGCCGGGTGGCCTCGGCCCTCCTGCGGCCGTTCGGCCGGCCTCCGGTGCGGGGATGGGACGACGCGACGACGAAGTTCCGCGACCGCACCGCTCTGCTGCTGCACGCCCGCTGGCACTGGCTGACCCTCGCGACCCTGGTCAGCCACCTGTCGCTGTTCCTCGTCCTGATGATCGCGTTGCGCGCGGTGGGCGTGACCTCCGAGCAGGTCAGCGTCGTGGAGGCGCTGACGGTGTTCGCCTTCGCGCGGCTGCTCACGGCCATCCCGTTCACCCCGGGCGGGCTGGGCGTCATCGAGCTGGCACTCATCACCGGCCTGGCCGCGGCCGGCGGCGACCGGGCACTCGTGGCCGCGGCGGTGCTGGTCTTCCGCGCGCTCACCTACGTGCTGCCCATCCCCCTGGGCATCGGCACCTACCTGTTCTGGCGGCGCAACCGCTCGTGGCGGCGGGAGCCGAACTCCGCACCGCGCACGGAGCTGGTGCCGGAGACGGCGTGACCGGGCGGGCGGCCACCTGCCCGCGCCCGCCGGTCGCCCGCGGCGGACGCGAGGTGGTCCTCGCCGCCGCCGGTGCGCTGCTGCTCGGACTCGCCGCGCTGCCGGTCGAGCGGACGTCGGTGCCCGCGGCGGAGGCGGCGGTGTTCCGGGCGGTCAACGGGGTCGACGTCGTGCCGTTCGTGCTGGTCTGGCCGGTCATGCAGCTGGGCAACTTCCTCGTCGTGCCGGCGGCCGCCGTGGTCGCGGCCGCGCTGCGGCGGTGGCGGCTCGCGCTGGGGCTGCTGCTCGCCGGCGTCGGGACCTACCTGGCCGCGAAGGGGATCAAGGACGTCGTCGTGCGCGGCCGGCCCGGCGGGCTGCTCGACGAGGTCGTCATCCGGGGGGCGGCCGCGCAGGGCCGCGGGTTCCTGTCCGGGCACGCCGCCGTCGTGACCGCCGTGGTGACCGTGGCCTGGCCGTGGCTGGGCCGCCGTGGGCGGATCGCCGGGGTGGTGCTGGCGGCGCTGGTGTGCCTGGCGCGGGTGTGGACCGCGGCGCACCTGCCGCTCGACGTCGTCGGCGGCGTCGGCCTGGGCCTGCTCGTCGGGGCGGTGGTGCTGCTGGTGGTCGGCCGGCCGCGGTGAGGTCTGCCGCCCGGCGCCGCCTGTGGTTGAGTGACTGGGGTCACAGGAGGCCTCGAGACCCGAGGAGCACCGGATGACCACCACCGCACCGCGCCCGTCCGCCCCGCGCCCGTCCGCCCCGCCCCGCCCGCGGCCCGCCGCGGCCTCCGGCGGCGGCCAGCCCTCCTCCCCGGAGGCGTCCGAGGCGGTCACCGGCCTGGACATGGTGCTGGTCGACGGCGCCCGCGGCCCGTTGCGGCGGATGGTGCCGCCGGCCCGCACCGTCGCCCGGTTCGGCGCGTCGCTGGCGCGCCGGCCCGAGACCGTCGTCCGCACCGGCGGGGACCTGGTGCGCGAGCTCGGGCGGATCGCGGTGGGCCGCTCGGAGGTCGCCCCCTCGCCGAAGGACCGCCGCTTCGCCGACCCCGCCTGGACCGGCAACCCGTTCCTCCGGCGGACCATGCAGGCGCACATCGCCGCCGCGCAGGCCGCCGCGCGCCTGGTCGAGGACGCCGACCTGGACTGGCAGGACGACGAGCGGATCCGGTTCACGCTGACCAACGTCGTCGACGCGCTGGCGCCGTCCAACGTCCCGTTCCTCAACCCGCTGGCGCTCAAGGCGGTCATCGACACCGGCGGCCGCAACGCGGTGAGCGGGCTGCGCCGGATGGTCTCGGACCTGGTGTCCCCGCCGCGGGTCCCCTCGATGGTCGAGCCCGACGCCTTCACCGTGGGCGAGGACCTCGCGGTCACCCCGGGCGCCGTCGTCCTGCGGACCGACGTGTTCGAGCTGATCCAGTACCGCCCGACGACGGAGACCGTCCGCGCCGTGCCGCTGCTGATGGTGCCGCCGACGATCAACAAGTACTACATCACCGACCTCGCGCCCGGCCGCAGCATCGTGGAGCACTACGTGGCCACCGGCCAGCAGGTCTTCATGATCAGTTGGCGCAACCCCGACGAGCGGCACGCCGACTGGGGGCTGGACACCTACGGCCAGGCCGTCCTGGACGCGATGGACGCCGCGCAACGGGTCACCGGCAGCGAGCGCGTGGCCCTCCAGGCGTTCTGCTCCGGCGGGATCATCACCGCGATGGTGCTGGCGCACCTGGCCGCCACCGGCCGGCTGGACCGGGTCGCCGCCGCCAGCTTCGCCGTCACCGTCCTCGACTGGGCGCGGGCCGGCACGGTGTCGGCGCTCATGGACCCCGAGGCGGTGCGGGAGGCGACGGAGAAGTCGCGGAGGAAGGGCTACCTCGACGGCGCCATGCTCGCCGAGGTCTTCGCCTGGCTCCGCCCCAACGACCTGGTGTGGAACTACTGGGTCAACAACTACCTGCAGGGCAAGCCGCCGGCCGCCTTCGACATCCTCTTCTGGAACGCCGACACCACCCGGATGAGCGCGGCGCTGCACCGGGACTTCATCGAGGTCGCGGTCGGCAACGCCCTCACCGAGCCGGGGAGGGCGACGATGCTCGGCACGCCGGTGGACCTGTCCGCCGTCGACGTCGACGCCTACGTCACCGCCGGGATCGCCGACCACCTGTGCCCGTGGCAGGCCTGCTACCGCACCACCCAGCTGCTCGGCGGGGAGAGCCGGTTCGTGCTGTCCACCAACGGCCACATCGCCTCGCTGGTCAACCCGCCCGGGAACCCGAAGTCGACGTTCCAGGTGGCACCGGACACCCCCGCCGACCCGGAGGAGTGGCTGTCCCGGGCGACGAAGGAGAAGGGCTCCTGGTGGCCGGACTTCATGGCCTGGCTGGGCGAGCGGTCGGGCGACGAGGTGCCCGCGCCGGAGTCGCTCGGCAGTGCGGAGCTGCCGGTCCTGGGGGACGCTCCTGGGACCTATGTCCTCGAGAAGTGAGTCCGTCGGCACGCTGACCGTCCTCGGCCGCACCCTCCGGGTGGCCGAGCGGCGCGGCGACGGCACGACGCCGCCGCTGCTGCTCATGAACGGCATCGGCGCGAGCCTCGAGGTGCTGCAGCCCTTCGTGGACGCGCTCGACCCGCGGCGCACCGTGATCCGGTTCGACGTCCCGGGCGTGGGCGGGTCCCCGCGGCCGGTCGTCCCCTACGTGCTGGGCACGCTGACACCGGTGGTGGCCGGGGTGCTGCGCCGGCTGGGCCACGACGGGCCGGTCGACGTCCTGGGGCTGTCCTGGGGCGGCGGCCTGGCGCAGCACTTCGCCGTCCAGCACCGCCGCCGCTGCCGCCGGCTGGTGCTCGCGGCCACCGGCACCGGCGCGCTGATGGTGCCCGCCTCGCCGCGGGTGCTCTCGCACATGCTCACGCCGCGGCGGCACCGCGACGCCGAGTACGCCCGGCGGATCGCGCCGACCATCTACGGCGGGGGGGGGGGGGGGGGGCGGGGGGGGGGGGCCGGGGCCCGGCGCGCGCCCGCCCCCCCCCCCCCCCCCCCCCCGCCCCCCCCCCCCCCCCCCCCCCCCCCCCCCCCCCCCCCCCCCCCCCCCCCCCCCCCCCCCCCCCCCCCCCACCCGCCCCCCCCCCCCCCCCCCCCCCCCCCCCCCGCCGCCCCGCCCCCCGCCCCCCCCCCCCCCCCCCCCCCCGAGCGGGCCGCCCGGGCGCTGCACGCGCACGAGCGCACCGGCCCGCGGCGCGGCTACTACTACCAGCTGGCCGCGAGCTCGGGCTGGAGCAGCCTGCCGTTCCTCTCCCTGGTGCGGCAGCCGACGCTGGTGGTGGCCGGCGACGACGACCCGATCGTCCCGCTGGTCAACGCCCGGATCATGGCGCGGCTGATCCCCGACGCCCGGCTGCACGTGTACCGCGGCGGGCATCTGGCGTTGGTCACCGAGGCCGACGAGCTCGCGCCGGTGGTCGAGGACTTCCTCGACACCGACTAGAGCAGGCGCCTAGAGCCCGCAGGCGTCGCCGCCCTCGACGAAGCCCTGCCGGAAGGCGTCGACCAGCTCGAAGCCGGACAGGCCCGACTCCGGGACGACGGTCGGCTCGGTGGCGTACCGCAGCAGCACCACCGCCGCCTCGTCGACGTCGCCGGGCGAGAGGTCCAGCGGCGCGCCGTCGAGCGCGCCGAGGTGGGCCTCGCGGGCCAGCCAGCCGGTGGCGCACACCGCGCTGGTCACCGCCTCCGGGTCGTCCACGGACAGCCCGCGCTGCTCGCGGACGGCCAGCGCGTAGGGCAGGCCGAGCAGCGTCGTCACGGCGAAGTCGCCGACCTCGTGGAAGGCCGGCTCGAGCAGGCCGGCGGCGTCGTAGCGGACCGAGCCGTCCCCGGGACAGAACTGCAGGTCCAGCTCGGCGCCCTCGCCGGTGCACACCGCGCCCGCGCCGTCGGCGGCCCGGACCTCGGGCGCGGCGAACGGGCCGCCGAGCGGGCCGGTGCCCGGGAAGCCGCGGGTCAGGGCCTGCTGCCAGAAACCGGCCAGCACGTCGTCGGCGCCGTCGACCACCGCGCGGTAGGACCGGTCGCGCCCGCCCGGGCGCGGGAGGACCTCCTCCTGGGTGAACACGCGGGACCCGTCGAAGGCGGCGCACGCCCCCGGACCGTCGGCGTAGCCCTCCTGGAAGGCCGACAGCTGGTCGAACAGCGACCCGTGCGCGTCCTCGGCGTCGGGCGGGGTGCCGACGGCGTCACCGAAGTACAGGTAGCCGAGCAGGTACGGGTCGAGCTCCTTGGGCCGCACGGCGAAGTGCTCGGAGTGCCCGGTGACCACCCACTTGGTCCACGCGCCGGCGAAGCACTCGGCCTGCGTCTCCGCGACGATCGAGGGGTCGTCGAGACCGGCCTGCGCCTGGACGGCGTGGCTGATCTCGTGCGCCATGATCTCGGCGACGATGAACGGCCCGTAGTCCCCGACCAGGTCGGCCAGCCAGGCCCGGTCGTAGACGACGACGTCGTCGTCGCCGCAGTAGAACGCGTTGTCGGCGAGGTCGTCGACGTCGTCGGGGAAGCAGACGCCGTCGGGCAGGGCGGCGGGGTCGGTCTCGGCGGGGTCGACCGACCAGAAGCCGCCCTCGATCGGCCCGAACCGCCCGCCGAACACCTCCGGGTAGGTCCGCTCCCACCAGGCGAGGACGTCGGCCACCGCGTTGCGGGCCACCCGGTCGGCCGGGTCGCCGTCCTCGGCCAGGTGCACCCGCACCTCGACGTCGGTGGCGTCGGTGGTCGCCGTCCCCGTCGGGGAGGCCGTACCGGGGACGACGGAGGTGCAGCCGCCCGCCAGCACCCCCGCCACCAGCAGGACGCCGGCGGCCGGGCGGCGCGAGCGGGCGGCGGCGGGCATCGTGACAGCGAGGCTCCCCGGCGGCGACCCCGCGGTCAACGGCGCCGCGCGCCGGGCCGGGACGCCGGCACCGCCCGCGGCGCGCCGTCGCTGCGCGGGGCGGGCACGCCCGCCGCGACGACGGGCCGGGGGCGGGCCGGGGGCGGGCGCCGGCCCGGCACGGTCCCGCACGGCCCCGACCCGCCACCCGCCGGTCAGTCCCCGAGGGGGTGGGTGCGGATCGCGGTGACCAGGGAGCAGCCCTCCGGCCCGAACGGGTCGACGACGAAGCCGAACTGCGCGAGCACGTCGGCGAGCAGCGCGTTCATGGTCCGCTGCACGGCCGTGTCCAGCGCGGCACCGCGGACCTGCTGCACGCTCATCCGGTCGTGCTGGCGCCAGCTCACCAGGACCCCGCCGTGGGTGGTCTCCGGCGTCAGGCACACCCCGCCGGCGGCGGCGGTCCCCGGGTCGGTGGCCGAGCAGTCGTGCAGCGACAGGCCGGCCTCGACCAGTGCGGCGGCGACCTCCACGACCAGCGTGGTCAGCGCGTCCTCGTCGGTGAGCAGCTCGTCCCAGTCCTCGGGCAGCCGGTCGAGCTGGGTGCCGAGCTCGGTCAGCCACGCCCGGTCCTGCGGCGAGGGGCGCCGGGCGACGGTGCCGTCCTCGCGGAGCACGCCGTGCACGGTGCGGACCGCGCCGTCGAGCTCGCAGGCCACGGCCGCCCAGTCCGCCTCCACCCGGTCGTCGAACGGCCCGGCGAGCGCGACGGGCCGGTCCCCGGTCCCGTCGGCCAGCCACCACGCCGTCGGCGCGCCGGCCGAGGCGCTGCGCCGCCCGGCGGGGTGGGTCGCCAGCCCCACGGCGGTGCGGGCCGGGGTGGCCGTCGCGACGGCGCCGGCCGCGGCGGCCTCGCCGCCGCCGGTCGGCAGGGCCGGCACCGGCGCCTTGAGCAGGACGGGGACGGTGTCGTCACCGCCCGCCGCGACCGGCGCGGGCGGGCCGGCCGGCGGCTCCCGCCGGCTCGCGGCGTTGCGCTCAAACTCGTAGCGGGCCGTCGAGCTGCGGCCGAGCGCGACGACCAGCCCGGCCGTCGCGAGGAACCCCAGGACGGCGACCACCGGCCAGAGCAGGACGGCGGTCATCACCAGGCGCACCAGGACCGCTGCGGACCGGCGCCCCAGTCGGCCGCCCGCCGCACCCAGCCGCGCACGACCGCCACCGGGTCCACCGGCACGCGGACGGCGGGGCCGGGGAGGGCGGGAGCGTCGGGGGCGGGGGCGTCGGGGGCGGGGGCGTCGGCGGGCAGGCCGGCGTCGGACTCGAGGCCGAGCAGGTCGAGCAGGTCGGCGATGCCGAGCCCGTCCCCGGGCGGTAGCGGGGACGGGGAGGTCCGGCGGGGTGCCGGCAGGGTGGGCGCGCTCACGGTGTTCCTCCAGGACGACGTCCCGGCCGGGGAAGTGCCGGGGACACCGAGAGCATCGGGCCCGGGCGCCCCGCGGGACCCCTGCTGGACACGGCTCCCGCGGCGGCGTCACGTGATCGTTGTGTGCGCCCGTCCGCGGGGGTGGTGACCGTGGGCAACCGACGACGTCTTGTCGACTCGCGGTGCGTCCCCCCGCGTGGACGGCGTCCGCGCCCGGTCGGTGATCCCGGGCGGCGGCGTGTCGGGCGCTATCAGCCCCGGGTGGCCGTCTCGCGGGGCGCGCCGCTGCTGTCGTGGGTGGTCCACTCGCCGGTCGGGCGGCCGTGGTCGGACCACCCGGAGCGCAGCTCCGTCCCGTCGAGGCGGAACCACTCCCCGCAGCCGACGGGCCGCCCGCCGACGACGTGCCCGCGGGCGCGCAGGGACCCGTCGCGGTGCCGCTCCTCGTGCGGTCCCTCGGTGGACCCGGCCCGGGGCGCGTCCGCCTCCGTCCTCGCCGTCCCGGGTCGCCCGGAGCCTGCCACGGGGGTCCGGCGGGAGGCGGGACCCGGGAACGACGCCGGGACGCCGTCGGTGTCGACGGCGTCCCGGGAGGGCGTGCTGTGTGGCGCGTGCGGCGCTTACTCGGCGTAGCGGACGACGTGTCCGCCGGCCTCCTCGCCGAGCGGCGTGACGTCGAGGCCGCGCAGCCAGAGCACGTCGGCGAGCGCGCGGTTCATGACGGCCTGCACCGAGATGTCGGCGACCAGGCCGTGCACCTGCTCGACGCTCATCCGGTCGTGCTGCCGCCAGCCGACGACGACGCCGTCGAGGGCGGGCTCGGCGCTGACGCAGGCCCCGCCGAGCGCGGCGCCGTCACCGGCGGCGTCCCACAGCGGCAGGCCGGCCTCGGTCAGCGCGGCGGTGACCTCGACGACCAGGGTGGCCAGCGGGTCCTCGTCGGTCAGCTCGGCGTCCCAGTCCGCGGGCAGCCGGTCGAGCTGGTCGCCGAGGTGGCCCAGCCAGGCCAGCTCCTGCGGGGAGGGGCGGCGGTGCAGGCCGCCGTCGGGCCGCAGGACGCCGTAGACCGGCCGGGCGTCGCCGGCGTGCATCGAGGCGGCCCAGGCCGCCTCCGACCGGTCGGGGAAGGGACCGTCGACGAGGCGGTCGCGTCCCTGCCCGTCGTCGACGACGAGCCACCAGCCCAGGCGTGCCTGGCCGTCGACCCTGATCTCACTGCTGCGGAGTGCCACTGGTTCCACCGTTCATCCCGTCCATGGGGCCGCCGCGGGGGAAGCGCGACGGCGGCCGCGCCCGCCGGGTGAGGGCGGAGCGGGTGGCAGAAACGTAGGGGCGCGGCGCGCGACGCGGACCCCGGTGCGGCGCTCGCGTGACACGGCGTAGTCGGATCGTTGCGAAGGCCACCGACACGGACGGTGACCGGCTCCTCCAACCGCCCACATGTCGACCGTTCCGCGCTCACGCGTGCGTGTGGATGTGCCGAAACCGCACGACGACGCCGTTTCGGCTCAACCCCCGGCGCGTCCCGGCGGTGGCGCAGGCGGACCGGGACCGCGCCCGGCCGGGATGCGCGATCATCCCCGGGACGAACGGAGGAGACCCGTGACCGACAGACCCGTGACCGACAGTGCACCGGTGGTCGTCGACGACACGGCGGCCAGCCGCTTCGAGGTCCTCGTGGACGGCGCGGTCGCCGGCTACGCCGAGTACCGGCGGACGGCGTCGGCGCTGTCGTTCACCCACACCGTCGTCGATCCGGCCTTCGAGGGCCGCGGGCTCGGCTCCGTGCTCGCGCGCGGCGCCCTCGACGCCGCCCGCGAGGCGGGTGCGCGGGTCCTGCCGTTCTGCCCGTTCATCCGGGGTCACATCCGGCGGCACCCGGACTACCTCGACCTCGTGCCCGCCGACCGCAGGGCACAGTTCGGGCTGGCGCCGGCCGCCGACCACCCGACCCCCGACGACCCGAGGTGAGACCCCGATGACCGAGACCCGCGACCTGAGCGCCCTGGAGGCCGAGCGCGACCGCATCCGCGCCGCGCACCTGAAGCCGGCCGGCGAGCGCCCGCCCTCGACCGCCCGCGGCCTGCACCACACCGCGCTGATCAGCAGCGACGTCGAGCGGACCGTGCGCTTCTACCAGGAGGTCCTCGGCTTCCCGCTGACCGAGCTGGTCGAGAACCGCGACTACCCCGGCTCCTCGCACTTCTTCTTCGACATCGGCAACGGCAACCTGCTGGCGTTCTTCGACTTCCCCGGCCTGGACGTCGGCCCCTACGCCGAGGTGCTCGGCGGGCTGCACCACATGGCCATCAGCGTCGAGCCCGAGCGCTGGCACGAGCTGGTGCGGCGGCTCACCGACGCCGGGGTGCCGCACGAGGTGCACAGCGGCGTCTCGGTCTACTTCCGCGACCCCGACGGCGCCCGCATCGAGCTGATCGCCGACCCGCTCGGGGAGATGTACGGCCTGTCCGTGCTCTGAGGCCCGGGCGGTCAGTCGCCGCCGCCGTTGCCGTTCCCGCGGCCCCTGCCGTTGCCCTTGCCGTTCCCGTTCCCGTTGCCCTCGTCGTCCCCGCCCTCGTCCTCCTCCTCGTCCTGCACCGGGGGCGGCGTGGCGTAGGTGACGGTGACCGCCGACCCCACGACGACCGGGCCGGTGGGGTCGACGGCGACCACCTGCCCCTCCGGGACGTCGCCGGTGACGACCGTGCCCGGCTGCACCTGGAGCCCCAGGGCGACCAGCTCCGCCTGGACGTCGGGGAAGGGGCGCCCGACCAGGGCGGCGGCCACGACGTCGACCGTGGGGGGCGGCGCGGGCTGGGTCGTGGTCGGGGCGGACGGCGACGGGGCCGAGGACGAGGTCACGGGCTGCGACGCGGACGGGGAGGACGACGGCGCCGCGGACGGGGAGGGGTCCCCGCGGGTGCCGAGGACGACCGCCACCCCGACGACGGCGAGGACGAGCAGCGCGAGCGCACCGGCGAGCAGCCGGCGGCGCCGCGGCGCCTCCCCGGGGACGTCGGAGGGCGCCGTCGCGTCGGCCGGGAGGACGGTCGTCTGCTGCGGGGCCGCGACGGGGAGGACGAGCGTGGCCGACGACGCGCCCAGGGCCGGCCGGCCGGCGAGCACCGCGTCGACGGCGTCGCGCAGGGCGGCGCCGTCGGGGAAGCGGGCGGCCGGGTCCTTGGCCATCGCCCGCTCGACCAGCGCGCGGACGTCCGCCGGCACGTCGGCCGGCAGCGGCGGCGGCTGTTGCTGGACGTGCATGAGGAGCACCTGCACCGGGCTCTCGGCGTCGAAGGGCACCCGTCCCGTGAGGCACTGGTGGGCGACGACGCCGAGGCCGTAGACGTCGCTGGCGGGCGAGGCCTTGGCGCCCTGCACCTGCTCCGGGGAGATGTACTGGGCGGTCCCCATCACCTGCCCGGTCTGGGTCATGTGGACGCTCGACGCCGACCGGGCGATCCCGAAGTCGGTGATCTTGACCCCGCCGTCCGGCACGACGAGCACGTTGCCCGGCTTGACGTCCCGGTGGACGACGCCGGCGGCGTGCGCCGTGGCCAGCCCCGCGGCGGCCTGCCGCACGATGCGCAGCGTCTCCGTCGCGTCCAGCCGGCCGGCGCGGGCGAGAACAGCCGACAGCGGCTCCCCGGCCACCAGCTCCATCACGAGGTAGGCCAGCGGCTCGCCGTCCGGGCTGACCGTCTCGCCGTAGTCGTGCACCGCGGCGATGTGCGGGTCGGACAGCTGCGCCGCGTGCCGCGCCTCCGCACGGAAGCGCTGCAGGAAGGACGGGTCGCCGGTGTACTCGCTGCGCAGGACCTTCACCGCGACCGGCCGGTCGAGCAGCGTGTCGTGCCCCCGCCAGACCCGTCCCATGCCGCCGCTGGCGAGGACGGAGTCCAGCCGGTAGCGGCCGCCCAGCAGGTCGCCCGTCGGGCGCATCGGTCCTCTTCCCCCTCGTCGTCCGGTGGCCGGTCCCCCCGGCCGCCGGACGCCCGCGGCGGGGACGACCGGCCTCAGGAGACGGTACGTCGCGCGGGGTCGGGGAAGGAGCGGTCCCCGAAGAGCACCCGGCGTGCCGCGGCGCGCCCGGGCGCCGTGCGCAGCACCGGGAAGGCGGCCGCCGCCATCGCCGGGGTGCGCACCGCCGCGAGTCCCCGGCGCAGCAGCAGCCGGCCGCGGAACGCGGCGCGCAGCGCGGCGCCGTCGTAGTGCCGCAGCGCGTCGGCCCGGCCGGTCCGCAGCGCGTCGTCGAGGACGTCGGCGGCGTGCCGGGACAGCCGCAGGCACGGGTCGAGGCCGCCGGCGGTGAGCGGGGAGACCGCGCCCGCGGCGTCGCCCACGAGCAGCCCGTCCGCGCAGCCGATCCGGCGCAGCAGGCCGCCGACGGGGATCGGCCCGCCGCGCCGCTCCACCTCGCCCGGCCGGCCCGCGGGCAGGCCCGGCGCCCCCGTCGCGAACCGCCGCAGCGCCGCGCGCAGGCCGTCCGGGAAGCGGGCGGCGTACCCGGCGACGCCGACGTGGGCGTGCCGGCCGTCGTCGACCACCCAGGCCAGGTAGCCGGGGGCGAGCGAGGGGTCGAGCACGCAGTGGAAGGTCGGCGGTCCCCCGCCGTCCGCGACCGGGAACACCTCCTCGGCGCCGACCAGCAGGTGCGTGTTGCGGTCCAGGCCGAGGTCGCGGGCGACGGCGGACCGGGCGCCGTCCGCGCCGACGACGAACCGCGCCCGCACGCGCGCGACCCCGTCCGGGCCGGCCAGCAGGGACCCGCCGTCCGCGCGCCCGGCGTAGCGGGTCCCCAGCGCGAGCCGCACGCCGGCGTCGGCCGCCTCGCGGGCGGCGGCCGGGTAGAGCGCGCCCATGTCGCCCACGCGGTACTCGTCGCGGTCGCTGTCCAGGACCACCGGCCGGCGCCGGTCCGGCGGGTACAGCACCACCCGCCGGATCGGCGGGCCGAGGCAGTCCGGCGGCAGCGCGAAGTCGTCGAGCGTCTTGCGGACGAAGATGCCCGTGGTGCGGATCGCGCCGTCCAGGCGCCGCCGCCGGTCGGCCAGCAGCACGTCGTGGCCGCGGCGGGCGAGCAGCGTGGCGGTGTGCAGGCCGGCCAGCCCGGCGCCGACGACGAGCACGTCGGCGGTGTCGCGGGCGCTCACCGGTCGGCGTCGGCGCGGACGAGGCGCAGGAGGCCGAGCAGCAGCGCACCGGCGGCCCAGGCGAGCAGCACGGCGACCGACGACGACCGCGTCATCCCCGGCCCCTCCCCGCCGAGCAGGAGGAACGCCGCCCCCGACCCGGGCAGCACCTCGGCGACCGCCACCGACCAGCCGGCGCCGACCGCCGGGAGCAGCAGCGGCAGCACCAGGAGCAGGAGGAAGGCGGCGACGAGGGCGCCGGCCGTGCCGCGCAGCAGGAAGCCGAGCCCGGCGGCGAGGGCGGTGCCGGCGGCGAGCACGAGGGCGACGTCGGCGAGCACGCCCGGGCCGTCGTCCCAGGACAGGGTGATCTCCGGGTGCGGCGCGGCGAACGCCGCCATGGCGCCGGCCAGCGCGATCGCCACCCCGAGGACGGTGGCGACGGCGACCGGCACGAGGGTGCGGGCCGCCAGGAGGACCCCGCGGCGCGGCGTCCACTGCAGGGTCGGGACGATCCCGCCGGTGGCGTGGTCGGACGTGACCGCGAGGAGGACCAGCGTGAGCAGCGCGAACTGCGCGGGCAGCACCGGCACGGCCACCGCCGCCCAGGCGCCGCTCCCCGACGGCGGGTCCGCGGCCGCCTCCGCGCCGGCGACGGCGTCGATGCCGGCGGTGGTCACGGCGGCGGCCGCCAGGCACCACCAGGTGGCGCGGACGGTCCACAGCCGGGTCCACTCGGCGGCGGCGGTGCGGGCGAGCAGGCGCCCGGTGCCCACCCCGGGGACCGACGGCGCGGTCACCGGGCCCCCTCCGGCGTCGCCGCGACCGGCCGGCCGGGGTGCTCGACGGCCTCGCCGGTGAGCGCGAGGTAGGCCTCCTCCAGCGAGGCGGCCGTCTCGGACAGGTGGTGCAGCGGGATGGCGGCGGCCGTGGCGAGGTCGCCCACCTGCGCGGCGGTGCCGCCCTCGACCTGCAGCTCCGCTCCCCCGGCAGGCTCGGCGGAGAGGCCGTGCCGCCGGAGCAGCGCCGTCAGCGCCTCCGGCTGCGGGCTGCGGACCCGGACCCGGGGCCGGCCCGGCCCGCGCAGGAGCTCGTCGGTGGTGACGTCGGCGACGAGGCGGCCGCGGCCGATGACGACCAGCCGGTCGGCGATCGCCTGCACCTCGCCGAGCAGGTGGCTGGAGACCAGCACGGTGCGGCCCTCGTCGGCGAGCCCGCGCAGCAGCCCGCGGATCCAGCGGACGCCGTCGAGGTCCAGCCCGTTGACCGGCTCGTCGAACAGCAGCACGCGGGGGTCGCCGAGCAGCGCGGCCGCGATGCCCAGCCGCTGGCGCATGCCGAGCGAGTACGCGCGGATGCGGCGGCGCGCGGCGCGCTCCAGGCCGACCTGCCCGAGCACCTCGTCGACGCGGCGCGCCGGGATGCCGTTGGTCCGGGCCGCCACGCGCAGGTGGTCGCGCCCGGTGCGGCCGGGGTGGACGGCGCCGGGGTCGAGCAGGGCGCCGACCTCGCGCAGCGGCTCGGTCAGCTCCGCGAACCGCCGTCCGCCGACCAGCGCCGTCCCCGCGGTCGGGCGGTCCAGGCCGAGGACCATCCGCATCGTCGTCGACTTGCCCGCCCCGTTGGGGCCGAGGAAGCCGGTCACGGTCCCGGGCACGACGTCGAAGCTCAGGTCGTCGACGGCGAGGACGTCGCCGTAGCGCTTGGTCAGGCCGCGGACCTCGATCACCGCGAGGCCTCGTGCGCCGGCTGCGGGGCCTCCTGCCCGTCGGGCACCCACTCGAGGATGTCCCCGGGCTGGCAGTCGAGCACCCGGCACACGGCCTCGAGGGTGCTGAAGCGGATCGCCTTGGCCCGCCCGTTCTTGAGCACCGCGACGTTCGCCGGGGTGAGCCCCACCCGCTCGGCGAACTCGCCCACGCTCATCTTCCGCCGGGCCAGCTCGACGTCGAGACGCACGACGATGGGCATCAGATGACCGCTTCCATGTCGGTGCGCAGGACGGTGGCCTGCCGCAGCAGCGCCCGCATGACGACCACGAGCAGCCCGACCACGGCGCCGACCAGCAGCAGCACGACCAGCAGCGCGGGGAGCACGGGGTCGTCGCTCACCTCGTCGACGACGAAGTAGTAGGAGCAGACGAAGGCGCCGAGGAGCATCAGCCACCCGGCGGCCATCGCGCCGACGATCGCGTCCACCCACGGCTGGGAGCTCGCGCTGAAGATGCGGTCGGCCGTGACCAGCGTCAGCAGCTGCCAGGTGCAGACGATGACGACCTGGACGCACACGAGCGCGAGGACCAGGACCGTCCACATGACCCAGCCCACGACCGTCTGCTCCAGCGACGGGTCCGCGACGTCCGGCACGAGCTCCGGCACGGCCCGGACCTGGGCGGCGGCCAACGCGGCGAACACGACGACGAGCAGGACCCGCAGGGGCACGACCACCCGGTGCATGCGTGACATGCATCGACTCTCGCGCATGATCCATCGAATGTCGATAGACGGTTGTCGACGAACGAGAGGTCCCTCGGCTGTGGAGAGCGCACCGGTCCCGGGCCCGGCCGCTCTCGCGTCAGGCGCGCGCCGTCAGCAGCAGTCGCAGGTCTCGTCGCAGCAGTCGTCCTCGATCGGGTCGCTCACGGTTCGTCACCTCCCCTCGCGGGCGGGCACCAGGTGCCGGGGCTGGGCGGCGGGCACTGCGCCGAGGGCAGGGCGTCGGCCATCGCCCGCATCTGCGCGCGGAGGGCCACGAGGCGGGCGATCTCGGCGTCGACCTCGTCGAGACGCCGGCGCAGCAGCTGCTCGGCCGGCTCGCAGGGACACGTCCCGGTGTCGCGCACGGCCAGCAGGGCGCGGATGTCGGACAGCCGCAGGCCCAGGCGCTGGGCGCCGCGGATGAAGTGCAGCCGGTCGACGGCGCCGGCGTCGTAGCTGCGGTAGCCCGCCGCGGTCCGCTCCGGCTCCGGCAGCAGGCCGACGCGCTCGTAGTAGCGGACGGTGTCCGTCGGGACCCCTGCCGCGGACGCCAGCTCGGCGACGCGGAGCCCGCGGACGGCTGTCGCTGTCATGCGGCCGACGCTAGGCCTGTGACCCGGGTCCAGGGTCAAGCCCGGCGCCCGGCGGAGGGGTCCTCAGCCGGCGAGGGTGCGGCGCAGAGCCGCCGCCAGGGTCGCCGCGTCGAGCGTCTCGAGGGACCCGGGCACACCGAGCAGCGCCCAGGTCAGGACGCTCCGCTCCTCGGGCGTGAGGTCGCGGCCGAGGACGGGGACCAGGAGGGGCGCGGCGACCTCGTCGACCACGATGTCCCGCCCCCAGAACGGCAGCGGGACCGCCGGCAGGACGGCCGCCCCGTGCCGGGCCACCGCCGCCTCGGCGGCGGCGCGGAAGTGGAGGTCGTCGTAGCGGCCCAGCCGGTGGGCCCAGTCGTCGGCCCGGGCGACGCTGCGGCGCCGGCGGCGGATCGCCGGGTGCGCGACGGAGTCCAGGGACTCCGCCTCCCGGTCGGTCTCCCGCACCTCGTCCCGGGGCAGCGCCGCGGCCATCAGGCGCAGGGCGCCGGCCACCGCGGGGGCGGCCAGCACGGCGGCGGTGTCCTCCAGCAGCGAGGCGGCGTTCCGCCACTCCGGCGCGCCGGGCGCGGCGGTCGACAGCAACGCGACCAGCCGGTCCCCCGCCCGGACCGGGTCCTCGGCGATCCCGAGGAACCCGGCCGCGCCCTCGACCGCCACCTGCACCCAGCCCCGCCGGTCGGCGAGGTACCCGCGGGCCGCCTCGACGCGCCCGGCCTCGTCGAGGCCCGCGGCCAGCCGCGCGGCGACGTCGGCCCGCGCGGCGGCGAGGGCACGCTCGCGCCGCAGGTCCGGGTCGTCGTCGCGGGCGAGCCGCAGCGGTGGCTCCCCGTGCCGTGGGCAGTCCCGGTCGAGGCCGGTGAAGACGCGCCGGTCGGGGGGCGCGTCGGCGTCCCGGTACCAGGGACCGAAGGGGCCACCGGGCCAGTCGGCCGGGTCGAACCGGCCGCCGCGGGTCGTCAGCAGCGGTCCCGCGCCGGGCTCCTCCTCCCAGCCGGCGAGGACGCCGTCCACGACGTGCACGTGGCCGCCCGTGTGCATCGCGACGGTGTAGGTGCCCGTGGGGCCGAGCCCGCCGCGCGGGAGGCCGACCCGGTCGCCGACGTGCAGGTACCGCAGGCCCTTGCCCCACAGCTTGACCTGCTCGTAGCGGTGCCCGTGGTGCACGGTGTCGTACGTCCCCATGGCGCTCCCGTCAGCGGCGGCGGAACCGGTCGAGCAGGGCGCCCAGGTCGGGCTCGTCCCCGGGGAGGTGCACCTCGGTGACCTCGCGGGTGCCGCGCCGGTGGTGCCCCGCGACCGGCATGCGCTTCAGCCCGCCCTCGAGACGCCAGGCCCGGGCCGCGGCGAGCAGGTGGTCCTCCTCCGCGGGCTCCCAGCTGCTGGTCAGCACGCGCACCTCGTGGCCGCCGTCCCCCAGCTCCTCGGCCGCGGCCAGCAGCAGGAGCGTGTGCATGTCCAGCGGCCGGCTGCCGGAGCGGTCGCAGGCGAAGCGGGCCTCGGTGACGCGCGTGGCCGCCCGCCGGTAGACCCGCCAGGGGGTCGCCCAGACGAAGGCACGGCGCTGACCGCCGTCGGGGCGGCCCGTGGTCAGCAGCCGCCGCAGCCGCTCCTGCACCTCCGCGAGCTCGGCCGCGTCGGGCTTGCCGTCCTCGCCCCGGCGGACGCCGAAGGCGGCGAGCTGCGCGGCGCGGACCAGGGTGGACGACAGCACGACGAGGACGTCGTCGGGAGCGCCCGCCCGCGGCAGCCGGCCCTGGAGCAGCGTGACGGCGCCCTGCAGGGACAGGAGGTGGACGGTGCGCCCGGCCGCCGGCTCGGGCAGGTCCCGCCCGACCCGGTCGGTGGGCTCGTGGGGCCGCGGCTGCTCCGGTGGGCCGTCGAGCAGCGCGAGCCCGAGCCGGCCGGCGGCCTGCTGCAGGTCGTGGTCGCGGGTCACGAGGACGGCCTCGTGCGCCGCGGCGGTCAGGACCCGGACGACGTGCGCGATCTCGAAGTCGGCGTCCCCGGGCACGCACCGCGTCGACCCGGCGGCGGCCTGCATCAGCTCCGGGTCGCCGCTGTCCTGGCAGAGCCGGACGACGTCGGCGCGGGTGAGCATCGCCCGGCGGGCGCGCGGGATCCCGAACAGCTGACCGGGGTCGGTCAGCGCCAGTGCGGCCCGCTGCTGCGTCTTGTACGCCGACTCGTCCCCCTGCAGGAACCGGGTGGCGGCCACGCGCGCCATCTCGGCGACCACCCGCCCCGGCAGGACGACGGTGCCGTCCTCGCCCAGCCACGCGGCGACCCGCTCGCGGAAGTGCCCGTGCCAGCGCCGGCCCTCCAGCACCGCGCAGGTGTCGACGACGGCCTTGCGGCTCGAGGGTGACGAGGTGAGCAGCGCGGCGGTCACCGCTCCTCCCCGACCAGCACGTCGTCGTCGGCGCCGGCCTCGAGGTCCTCGTCGGCGCCGAGCAGCGCCCGGCGCAGCGCCTGCTGCTCGAAGAGGTCGCGGAAGTCCAGGAAGGCCTGCTCGGCCTGCCGCACGACGTCGACGATGTCCACGTCGTCGTTCTTGTGGGTGTACGAGCTGGGCGAGACGAGCTGCCGCCCGCGCTGGGCCGCCAGGAAGTCACCACCGTCGATCCGGCCGCTGTAGTAACAGATCGGCAGTGCCGGCCCCCAGGGGTGCGCCGAGCGGAGCAGCTCCGTCAGGTCGAACCCGGTGCGGCCGTCCGGCCGGTCGAAGTCGTGGTCGACGACGAGCACGAAGGGCTCCGTGCGCTCGAGGAGCGCCCGCGCGGCCGCATCGATGTCGTCGTACGTGTCCACCGTCCAGCCCTCGTACTCCAGCAGCTGCCGCAACGGGTCCAGCAGCTCGTGCTTGTCGTCGACGACGACGACGGGCAGGCCTGCGCTCATCACATCTCCTCCACTCGGGCGCCGCGGTGGGCGGCTCTGGCGTTGCGGCGCGCCGCGGAGGGCAGGCGGAAGCAGAAACGGCTCCCCTCGGCGACGGACGTGTCGATCCACAGCTGGCCGCCGGACTGGCGGACCATGTTCTCGGTGACCCGGAGCCCGATCCCGGCGCCCTGGCCGGGCTGCCCGGGGATGGACCAGTTGGCCACGTTGTCGGGCAGGTCCTCGGGGACGCCGTCCCCGTGGTCCCGCACCGAGAGCACCACCCAGCCGTACGGGGCCACGGCGAGGTCCTCGCGGGCGGACTCGCCGAAGGTCGCGAGGATCTCGACGACGCGCCGCTCGTCGCCCTTGCGGCGGGTGTGGGCCTTGATCGCGTTGGACACGAGGTTGTGCAGCGCGAACTGGAGCAGCGTCGCGTGGCCGCGCACGGCCATGCCGCCACACCCCTCGCGGTCCAGCAGCCGGATCTCGGTGTGCGCGGCGACGGCCTCGGACTCCAGCTGCTCGACCACCGACTCCACGGTCGCGAGCACCGGGACGGCGCCTGCGGAACGCCGCTCGAGGTCGGCGGCGGCTGCGATCTTCGCGATGCTCCGCTGCTGCAGGTTCTGCGACCGCCGCAGGGAGGCCACGACGTCGTCGAGCGCGGCGAGGTCCCGCTCGAAGTCCGTGGCGACCTCGTCGGGCAGTCGCCGGCGCAGGTTCCGCGTGACCGCCCGCAGGAGCTCCGTGCTGGCCCGGCTGCCGCGCAGGTGGTTGGCCAGCTCGTGCTCGAGCAGGGAGTTGTAGGCGGCGAGCTGCGCCGTCGTCCACACCGGACCCTGCTCGGCCGCGGCCGGCGCCTCCGGGCGCTGCGTGGTGAGCAGGCTCGCCTGCGCGGCGGGGGACAGCGACAGGCCACGGCTCTCCGCCGCCCGGCCCAGCTCCTGCGCCGACTCGGACTGGCCGGCCTCCGCGAGCGCGAGGGTGGCGGCGCTGAGCAGCGCCTCCGCGGGCTCCTCGTCCAGCGCGGCGTCGTCCGTGCCGTCGAGGACCCCCAGCACGGCCTCGACCGAGCCGGTCTCGGCCAGCGCCCGTCCGGCCGCCTCGGCGACGACCGGGGCCGCGAGCGCGCCGCGGGCGGCCTCGGCGGCCGCGGCCTCCGGCACGGACTCGGGCTGGCCGGCCAGCGCGTCGAACAGCGCGGCCGTCAGCTCCGGGGGCCGGCCGAGGCCGCGCTTGACGGCCGCGGTGCGCAGCCGCTTGACCCCCTCCGGCAGGAGGGCACGGGCGTGGGCCGCGGCGACCGCGCCGAGGAACGCCGCGAACTGCTCGTCGGGCTCGGTCTCGGCCGCCACGCGCACCTCGACCACGCTGTCGAGCTGGGCGTAGGGCCGCCGGGCCAGCGGGTACGCCCGGGCGATCTCCAGCAGCTGCGCCGCGGTGAACCAGCCGTCCTGCGCTGCGCGCGCCCCGGCTCGCGGGGTCAGGCTCTCGACCGCCTTGACCAGCAGCCGCTCGCCCGCGCCCATGGCCCGCTGCGCGTTCTCCCAGGCCGCGGCCTCCGCGTCCGTCCCGACCCGGTCGGCCGGCACCTTGTCCGGCTGCAGCGCCCCGACGATCGCAGCGGTGTGGAAGGACGGCGTGGGGACGACCTTGTCGGCGCGCATGGCGGCCCGCGCGTACACCAGCCGCGCGGCGCGCTTGTGCCGTGGGACGGCGTACAGCCACTCGGCCCAGACGCCGCCGCTGCACCCGCCGCCGACCTCCCGCATCTCCCCCATGAGCTGCTCGATGGCCCGGGAGTTGCCCTTGTCGCGCCGGTGGGCCCGGGCCAGCGCCTCCCACGCCTCCACCGGCCAGGTGGCCGGGGAGTGGCGCCGCAGCCACCGCTCGGCGGCATCCGTGCCGCGCCGGACGGCCAGCCCTCGGACGACGCGGGTCACGAGGGCCGGCGGGTACGGCATCCGTGGGTGCGCCGTCTCCGCGGGCTCGGTCCCGGCACCGTGCTCGAACAGCTCGCAGCCACGGAGGGCGCCGTCCAGGTCCCCGGCGTCCAGGTGGGCGGCGACCAGCGCCTCGACGATCGCGGGCGCGGGGCACTCCCCCGCCGTGGTCTCCGCGGCGACGAGGTCCCCGGTGGCGATGTGGGCCCGGACCAGCGGGAGGGCGAGCCGGGGCAGCGCGTCCCCGGAGGCCCGCACCACCTGCCGCAGCGCCTCGACGACCTCCTCCGGATCGCCGCCGACGGCCATCTCCACCAGCGCGTCCAGCTCGTGCGCGGTCGGTGGCACCCCGGCGTCGGCCGCGGCGGCGAGCGCCTCCGCGTACGTCGGCACGGACAGGGTCCGCTGCGCGTGGCCTGCGAGGATCCGGCGGTGGGTGCCGTTGAAGGTGAACGCCCCCGCGCCGCCCCGGAACACCTCGAGCAGGAGCGTGATGTCGTCGCGGGCGAGTGCGGTCAGCGCAGTGGCGAGCACGTTGGCCGGTGGGTCGGTGACCTCCCCGGCGCGGACCGCGCGGGCCCAGTCGAGAAGCGCGGCGGAGAGCTCGGCCGTCCGGTCGGTCAGCGCCAGGGCGGCCACGTGCACCCTTCGGGCACGGGCGTTGGCGGGGAAGCCGTCGTCGAGGTACGCCTGGTAGGCCGCGAGCGCGTCGTCGAAGCGCATGGCGTTGGCGAGCGCGGTGACGAACAGCAGCCGGTGGTCGGCGACCAGCGGCACTCCCGCCGCCTCCGCCCTCGCCAGCACGGTGCGGCTCTCGTCCGCGGCCCCGAGCTCGGAGAGCACGATCAGCGCGTCGTTGACGACCCGCGGCGTCACGGCCGAGGACGCGATCGCCAGGTCCACCAGGCGCAGCACGTGCTCGGGTCGTCGTCCGTGGGCGGTGCGCAGGATGCCGAGGGCGCGGCCCGCGGCGACGACGTCGGGGAAGCCACCAGCCCGCTCGAGGCCGTCGATGGCCGCGTCGAGGTCGGTGGCGTTGCGGGCGTCCTGCAGGCGCTCGAGGAGGGCCGAGGGGTCGAGCTCGTGCGCGATGGGGACACCGGCGGCCTGCAGCCGGTCGACGTAGGCGGCCGCGGCCCGGGAACTGTGCCGGCGGAGGAGCTTCCACGCCAGGACCGGGTGGGTGTCCTTGAAGCCGTCGGGGTACTCGGCGTGCGCGGTGACGACCAGGTCGGCCGCGCCCTCGGCGTCCCCGAGGCGGGCGAGCAGGTTGGCCTGCAGCACCAGGATGCCGCGGCCGCCGACGCCCGCGGAGCGGGCCGCGTCGACCACGCGCTGGGCGGCAGCCCGGCAGTCGCCCGGCTCGGCCTGCCTGGTCATCCGGTCGAGGGCGCGCAGGAGCTCCTTGGCGCCGTCCGCCGTCAGCGCTCCGGCGGCGGCCTCCGCCTCCGCCTGCAGCGCCACGTCCTCGGGCCGGTCCGCGTCCGCCACGCGGCCGTCTCCGTGCCCCGCCCGCGCGGGCTGGTCCACCGCCGGGGCGGCTGTCTGGGTCGTCACGAGTAGTCCGTCCGATGCCTCGCTCGCGCGGCCTCGTGCCGCGCACCGGGGACATCGGCCGAACGGAGGACCGACTTGAGGAACCGGATCTCCCGCCAAGGGGTGCCTTCCGCCCGGTGGGTCCCGCCGCAGGAGGCGAGGGCCGTGGTCAGGGTGGCTAGGGTCGCCGGGTGCCGGGGACGACCGCGGGAGGCGCCTGACCGTGGCCGGGGCCCGCACGCTCGCCCAGGCGTACCGGCGCTTCGCCGAGGTCGACGCCGCCGGGACGTCGCCGCTGTACGAGCGGGTCGCCCTCGCGCTGAGCGGGTCCGACGAGGCCCTGCGCGCCGTCGCGGCCCTGCCGGCGCGCAGGCGGAGCCCCGCCGTCGTCCTCGCCGCGCTGCACGACCTCGCCCTCGCCGGGCGCGCCCCCGCGCTCGCCGCGGCCTACGCCGCCGGGGACGCCGACGCCGCCGCCGGCGCGGCGGTCGACACGCTGCTGCGGGTGACCGACGCGGTCGCGGACGTCGCCGCACGCCGGCCGGTGCGCGCCGACGAGACCGGACACGGCGCCGTGCTGTACCCGCTGGTCGCCGAGGCGGCGCACCGGGTGGGCGCGGCCGCGGTCGGGCTCGTCGACGTGGACTGCGGCGCCGGGTTCGACCTGTCCGTCGACCGCGTCGGGGTCGCCTACGGCGACGGGCGGACGCTGGGCGACCCGTCGTCCCCGCTGCGGACGGCGTGCCGCGTCGTGGGGGACCGGCCCGTCCCGGCGCGGGCGGTACCCGAGGTCGTCGCCCGGATCGGCGTCGACCGCGACCCGGTGGACGTGACCGACCCCGACGACGCCCGGTGGCTGCGCGCCTGCCTGCCACCGGACCGGCCGGAGCGGACAGCGCTGCTCGAGGCGGAGATCGCGCTGGCGGCGACGGCTCCTCCCCTGCTGCTGCGCGGCGACGCCGTCGAGGTGCTGCCCGACGCCCTCGCCCGGGTGCCCGCGGACGCGCTGCCCGTCGTCACGACGACGTGGGCGCTGTCGCGCCTCCCCCTCGATGCCCGGCTGCGCTTCCTGCAGCGCCTCGGCGAGGCGGCGGCCGGCCGGACGGTGGCGTGGGTGTCCGCGGAGGGGGTCGGCGTCGCGCCCGCCGTCCCGACCTTCGGCGACCGCCGCGCCTCGGGCCACAGTGTCCTGGGCGTGGCGGTGTTCGACGGCTCGACCGTGCACGTCGAGGCCGTCGGCCGGTGCTGGTCGCGGGGCCGCATCCTGGCCTGGCTGGCGGGCTCCTGACCCCGCGCAGTCAGCCCGGTCGGCGGGCGGTGAGCGCCACCTGCAGGTGCCCGGACGCGTCCGCCGGCAGCCGCAGCTCGGACACGGGCTCCGGACCGGCGTCGGCGGAGGACCGCAGCGGGCCGGGACCGTGGGGACCTGCCGGCCGCCGGGAGGAGCACGACACCTGGGCGGTCACGACCAGTCGGCCGCGGTCAGACCGTCGGGGTGGCCGGGGGGCCACTGGACCAGCTCGATCCGGTTGCCGTCGGGGTCCGTGATCACGGTGGTCCGGAAGTCCGCGGAGCCGTCGGGCGACCCGGGGTCCGCGACCTCGATGCCCTTCGCCCTGAGGTCGGCGGCCGTGGCGTCCATCGACTCCACCGAGACGACGAGGTGGCTGAGGCCGGTGCCTCGGGCCCTCCCGGTCTCGCGGGGGTCGAAGACCAGCTCGACGCTGACGACGTCGTCGCCCGGCAGCTTGAGCATCGTCAGCTGGCCGATCGGCGTCTCCGGGACCCGTCCGACCACCTCGTAGCCCACGGCCGTGTAGAAGGCGACCGCCCGCTCGGGATCGGCGACCCACAGGCCGACGTGCAGGGTCCTCACCGTCCCGCTCCCGCGTCGTGACCGGCCGGCGGCCGCCGTACGCGGTGGCGCAGGTGCAGGACCCGGTGCTCGGGGTCGGTGTCCGCGGCGTTCGACTCACGGACCAGCTCGAGCTCGGTCCGCTCGGCGGGCAGGTGGTCGAACAGCCGTCGTCCCCGTCCGAGGAGGACGGGGACGACGTGCAGTTCCATCTCGTCGAGCTCGCCGGCCCGGAGCAGCGCCTGGGCGGCCCCGGCGCCCGGCACCAGCACGTCGGCGTCGCCGGCGGCGGCACGGGCCCGTGCGGCGCAGGCACGGACGTCGGTCACGTACTGCACGCTGCCCGGCGGAGGCTCCTCCGGCACGTGGCGGGTGAGCACGAAGACCGGGACGCCGTCGTGGTGGTCGCCGTTCCAGCGGTTCGCGTGCTCGTAGGTGCGGCGGCCCGAGATGACGGCCCGGGTCGCGGTCGCCTCGGCGACCACCTGACCGTTCGGACCCGGGTCGAGGCGGTGGTCCAGCCAGTTGAACAGACGGAACCCGCCGAGGCCCATCGGCTCCTCGGGACCGTCCTCCGGCCCGACGACGAGCCCGTCGAGGGACACGGTCATGTCCAGCCGGATCGCCTGGGTCCCGGTGCTCATGTGGTCCTGACGCACGACGGGCGCAGAACTCATCGGGGATCCCGCCCCACGCCGCCGCGTCGCGCAGCCGGCCCGGTCAGCACGGTGGGCCCCGTGGGGATCGAACCCACAACCCGCGGATTAAAAGTCCGCTGCTCTGCCAGTTGAGCTAGAGGCCCGGCGCCGCCGAGTCTCCCAGACGGAGCGGGCGGTCACCGGCCCCTGGAGGTCAGCGTCGGCTCCGCAGGCCTTCCAGGAAGCCCTTCCACAGCTGGCTGCCGAAGGACTGCTTCCGGCCCGTGTCCGCCGTCGTCTGCGGCTTCGACGCCCTCTGCGGCGCCTGCCGCGTCGAGCTCAGACGTCGCTGGGGTGGCTGGGCCCGGCGTCGGGTTCCCTGCGGCATGGCGGCACCCTCTTCCGTCCGCTGCCGGCCCGCGCGGGGCCGCGGGCGGGTGCGGCACCCGCATGGTGCCCCGGCCGGGAGCGCCGGGGCCGGCCGCCGGCGGCCCGCCCCGCCGGTCCGCGATCCCGTGACCGAGCGCGATCGTCCGACGACGCTCGGCGCGACCGGGGCGACATCCTCTGCGGACCGGCGGGCGGCGGTCCATCGTGGGAGGCAACCGCAGACCTGGGGGAGCTCATGACCGTGTCGACCGTCAACCGCGCGCCCCGGCCCAGCGGCCTGGCCGACGTCCTCGACGTGGTGCTGGACAAGGGCATCGTGCTCGACGCGTACGCGCGCGTGGCGCTGCTGGGCATCGAGCTGGTGACCGTCGACGCGCGGGTCGTCATCGCCAGCGTGGACACCTACCTGCGGTTCGCGGAGGCGGTGAACCGGCTCGACCTGTACCCCGGCAGCGAGCCCAGGGGCCTGCCCGGGCTCTTCGAGGACACCCTCGAGGGCGGCGCCAAGATGGTCGTGAAGAAGAAGCTGAGCGGTCCCGCGGAGAAGATCGAGAACTTCGTCGAGAAGATCACCGGCCGCGGGAACGAGGAGCGCGAGCGGTAGGACGCTCCCGCCCCACGGCGGGCCCGGCCGGGCCGACAATGCAGGCACCGCGACCGTCGGGACCGGGGAGGGTGCCATGACGTCGCAGATCCCGGGACTTCCCGGCCGTGACCTGCTGCAGCCGCTGACCGAGGAGATCGGCGCGGCGGTGCACCGCGAGGTCGAGCGGGTGCGGGACGAGGTCACGCGCCCGTACCGCGACTCGCGGGAGGGGGTGCGCCTGCTCGGCGGCTCGGCCGTGCTCGGCTCGATGGCGGCCGGCGGCGCGACGGCGCTGCTGATCCGGCTGCTGGACCGCCGGCTGCCGCCGACGGTGTCGGCGGCACTGGTCACCGCGGCGCTCGGCGCGGGCGCCTCCGCCCTGGCGCGCGCCGGCCGCGCGCGGATGCCCTGGGCGTCTCCGGGCGCTGCCCCTCGCCCCGGGACCTGACCGGGGACGCGGCGCGACCGGCGGGTCCGGCCGGCGCGCCGCGTCGTCACGGTTCAGGCGTCGGCGCGCGCGGCCCGTGCCGGGGCCCTGCGCTCGTCCTCCTCACCTCTCCGGACGGCGGGGATCTCGCGCAGGCCGGGACGGCGCCGCTGGTCGGGTTGGGCTCGTCGGGGAGTCTGGTCCTGCATCGGTGCCCTCCGATCTCGTCGGCGCACGTCCGTGCACGCCTGGGGTTCCGAGGGCGCCGATCCTGTGGCTGCCGCCCGGACCACCCGTCCCGGACACGCCGGTCCCGCTCGGCCCCACGGCGCTGCGCAGCGGGGCGCTGTCCCCCGGTGCACGCCCCGTCACCGGCCGGCGGTCACCACCCGGCCGCCCCCACGCCACTCCACGAGGACTCCGTCGGCCTCCTCCACCGCCGCGACGGCGGCCCGGAGTCGAGCCCGGTCCGCCTCCGCAGCGGCCGCCAGTACCCCCAGGACCTCGGCGTCGGTCACAGCACGTCGAGCACCAGCAGCACGACCAGGGTCAGCACCGCCGACACGAGCAGGGATCCCAGGCAGCCCAGGCGGTTGGAGAAGAAGAGGAACACCCGGTCGAGGTGCCCACCGTGCGCCGTCGGCAACCGTGCGTCACCACGGGAGCGCCACCCGGTCGGGGGCGTGCACCCGATCGGGGGATCGTGGCACCGGGGGCCACTACCTACGGTCATCCCAGCGCGCCGGTCACGACCGCGCGCGACCGCTCCGGCCCGGCCGTCCCGTTCCCCCCGGGACAGCCGGGCCGGTCCCTTCTCCGGGCCCGTCAGCAGGCGGTGGCGACCAGCCCGGAGAGGACGTCCCGCTGCGCCTGGTCCAGCGGCAGGTCCGCCGGCACCTCGTCGTCGTCCCCCACCTGCAGCCCCAGCAGGAACAGGTGGGGCTGCTTGACCTCCGCCAGCGCGTGCGGGTCGCAGCGCGCCATCGTGAACTCGACCGGGATCTCCAGCGTGGGGTCCCCCGCCCCCAGGGTCCGCGGCAGGTCGTCCGCGGCGACGTCGTAGAGCACGTTGCCCTCCAACCGGGTCACGGTCACCGGGCGGTCGTCGTCGCCGGACCGGGTCAGCACGAGCGACCCGGTGACGGCGTCGCCGTCCGACGCGAGCCCAGTGACGGTCACCCCCGCGACGGCGAGGACGGCGCGGACGGCACAGCGCTCCTCGTGGATGCGGCCGAGCGTCTCGGCGGCCAGCGGCACGCGCAGGGTCTCGGTGCGCCCGTCGGGCCGGACGACGGTCAGCCGCGCCGCGGCGGGCTCAGCGGCCCGGTCGCACACCACCTCGCCGTAGGGCGTGGGCAGGTCGATGGTGCGGCCGGGCGCGTAGGCGGCGGTGAGCGCCCGGTCCGGCAGCGGCACGAAGCCGGGCGAGTCGATCGCGACGGCGGTGACGGTGAACGGCTCGGTGCCGGTGTCGGTGACCCGCACCTGCACCTGGCCGCCGACCGCCGCGTCGGTGCGCAGCTCCACCGCCTCGGCCTCGATCCCGGGCACCGGCGGCACGGCCGGACCGGGAGCGGGCGCGGACGACGGCGACACCGGCGGGGCCGGCTCGGCGGCCGACGGCCCGGCGGAGCCGCACGCGGCGCACAGCAGCACGACGAGCCCCGCCGCCGTCCGCCGCACGCGGCGAGCGTAGGGCGGCGGGCTACTGGTGGCGGGAGGGCAGCCGCGCCATCACCCGGCCGGCCTCCATCCGCACCTCGAGCTTCTCCTGGGGGTTCGCCGCCGGCCCGCGCCGCGGCTCCCCGTTCTCCAGGTCGAACGCCGAGTCGTGCCACGGGCAGACCAGGCAGGTGTGCCCGCGCACCTCCTCGACGGTGCCCTCGTACAGCGGCCCGGCCAGGTGCGAGCAGGCGCCCACGAAGACGTCGACCCGCGCACCCCGGCGGACGGCGGCCAGCGGCGCGGCGACCCCGCTGCCGCCCGCGGTGCGCAGCGCGGGCCGGCCCTCCGGCAGGTCGTCGAGCGGGCCGAGGTCGATCCAGTCGGAGGTCAGCGCGCGGGCCGCCGTCGCCGCGTGCGAGGCGCCCGAGGACTGGGCGTAGGACATGTGCCCGCCGATCGCCGCGGACCCGGTGGCGATGCCCAGCCCGGCGTAGGCGAGCACCCGGCCGAGCGTTCCGCGGCCCCTGGCCCGGGCGACCAGGGAGCCCACGTAGAGGCTCAGCGCGGCCACGTTGGAGACCGCGTGCAGCGCGCCCAGCCGGCGGACGCCGACCTCCTGCTCCGACCAGTCGGCCGCACCGGACATCGCCGCAGGCACCGAGACCACGACCCCGGTGGCGATCAGGACGGTGGCCGCCGGCCGCAGCGGCGGGACGGCGTCGAGCAGGCCGGCCGAGGTCCAGCTCCCGACGGGGACCTGCACGAGCACGGGGTGCAGCGGGTGGCCGAGCCAGGTGCCGTGCAGCGCGTCCTTGAGCACTCCCGGCCGCAGGACCGCCTGGACCGCCTTGCGGGCCGACTCGATGGTCCGGTCGAAGGTGCTCACGTCGGCGAGGCGGTCGAGGATCCCCATCAGGCTCATGCGCGGGTCCCTACCCCCGCCGGGCCACCCTGACGCCACCGGCCAGGGGGCTGACCAGCACGGTCACGAGGAGTCCCGCGGCGACCGCACCGGTCGCGTTGAGCAGCGCGTCCAGCGGCGAGACGACGCGGCCGAGCGGCAGCAGCCACTGCAGCACCTCGATCGCCGCGCCCGTCGCGACGGCCGCGCCCGCGAGGACGGCCGGCCGGCGCAGGACCGGGAAGCGGAGGACGGCCACCGCGGCGACCGCCGTCAGCAGCAGCAGGTTGCCCAGCAGCTGCCGCACGGTGGCGGGCGAGTCCAGGCCGGCGAGGTACCAGCGCGCCTCGACGGCGGGCGAGCCCCAGGCCCAGCCCGCGTCGCCGGTGGGCAGCAGCGTGAGCGCGGCGACGACGGTCAGCGCCACGGCGAGGGCGGCGGACAGCAGCGACCTCATGGCCCCGACCGTGACGCAGGTCCCTGGCAGGCCCCTGGGAGCAAGCTGCGATGACCCGGAGTGAGGGGACGCACACCCGACACAGCGACCCGCGCGGAGCAACTCGCTCGCCCCCAGGTAAGTGTCAGGAGGATCCTGGACAGTGATCCCCGACGACGCCGTGAGCAGCCAGGAGGTGTGCCCGTGACCTGCCCGTCGCTGCTGCACCGCCCCGCGGTCGTCGACGTCGTCGCCGACCTGGCCGCGAGCCTGAACACCCTGGTGCGCTCCGACCGGGCGCTGGGCCAGTTCGCGCGGTTCGTGATGGTCGGTGGGTTCTCCAGCGCCGTCTACGCGCTGCTGTTCTGGCTGCTGCGCGACCTGGGCGGCGTGCAGGCGAACGTCGTCGGCTCGGCGCTGTCGTCGATGCTCGCCAACGAGATGCACCGGCGGCTGACCTTCCGCGCCGGCGAGCGGGTCGGCTGGTTCGCCGCGCAGTGGGAGGGCGGCGCGCTGGCGATCGCCGGCATGGTGGCAACCAGCCTGGCGCTGAGCTGGTTCAACGCCACGGTCCCCGAGCCCCCCGTCGTCGCGGAGCTGGCGGTCATCGCCCTGGTCACCGCGACCATCGGGACGCTGCGCTTCCTCGCCCTGCGCTGGGTCTTCCGCCCGCAGCCCGCCTGATCCCCCGGCCCGGTCGCCCGCCGCGTGTTTGGCGCGTGCGTGTCGCGAGCACACAGCCCGGTAGTGGTTGAACACGCAACCACGAGACCGCGTACGCGACACGAGAGCCGAGGGAACCGTGGCGAAGATCGCCGTCATCTACTACTCGTCCACCGGGAACGTGCACCAGCTGGCCGCCGCCCTGGCCGAGGGTGCCGAGGAGGCCGGCGCCGAGGTGCGCCTGCGCCGGGTCCCGGAACTGGCCCCCGAGGAGGCCATCGACAGCAACCCGCTGTGGCGGGCGCACGTCGACGCCACCGCGAGCGAGGTCCAGGAGGCCACGCCGGCCGACCTGGAGTGGGCCGACGGCTACGCGCTGGGCAGCCCCACCCGCTTCGGCACGCCCGCCTCGCAGATGAAGCAGTTCATCGACCAGCTCGGCGGCCTGTGGTTCACCGGCAAGCTCGCTGACAAGGGCGCCACCGCGTTCACCAGCGCGCAGAACGTCCACGGCGGCAACGAGTCGACGATCCTCACGTTCTTCAACGTCTTCTCGCACTTCGGCGCGGTCATCGTGCCGCCCGGCTACACCGACCCGCTGCTGTTCGAGGCCGGCGGCAACCCCTACGGCGTCTCGAACGCCTCGGGCGGCAAGTCGGCCACCGCCTCCGACGCCGAGATCGCCGCGGCCCGCTACCAGGGCCGCCGGCTGGCCGAGGTGACCGCGAAGCTGGTGGCCTGACCTGCACGGACACGCCGCGACGGCCGGCCGGGACCCCTCCCGGCCGGCCGTCGCCGTCCCCGGCAGGGGTGCCCGCCCGGAACTAACCTCGGCGGGATGAGCGGGCCGACGACGCGGGTGCCCGGGCGCTGGAGGCGTCCGGCGCGGGTCGCCGGGCGCTGGGCGGTCCGGCTCGCCGTCGCGGCTGCCGGCGCGCTGCTCGGCATCCTGCTGCTCGGCCGCGTCGAGGCGCCCATCGGCCCGTTCGACGCCGGCCTCGCCCTGACCCCCACCGGCGGCGGCGCGACCGTGGAGGTGCCGCCGCTCGGGACGCTGGAGGTCGACGCCTACGACGGCCCGCTCGGGCTCGACGTCCAGCTGCGCCGTGTCGACGAGACGCGCATCCAGGCGCTGGTGAGCGACCCGGCCCGGCTCGACGGCGTGGTCGACCAGGTGAGCGCCGACCTGCAGGACGCCGTCGTCCGGCTGGCCTGGACGACGGCCGCCGCCGGGGTGGGCGGCGCCGCCGTCGCCTCCCTGCTCCTCTACCGCCGCTGGCGCGAGCCGCTGGTGGCCGCGGGCGTCTCGGTGGTCCTGCTCGCGGGCACCGCCGGACTGGGTGCGGCGACCTGGCGGCCCGAGGCGCTGTCCCAGCCCACCTACACCGGCCTGCTGGTCAACGCGACCAGCCTGATCGGCAGCGCCGAGGACATCGTCGCCCGGTTCAGTGCCTACCGGGAGTCGCTCGAGGAGCTGGTCACCAACGTCGGCACGCTGTACTCCGCGCTGTCGGCCCTGCCGGCGCCGGGCGGGCCCACCGACACCGTGGCCCTGCTGCACGTCTCGGACGTCCACCTCAACCCGGCGGGCTTCGACCTGGTGGCGCAGGTGGCCGACCAGTTCGACGTCGACGCCGTCCTCGACACCGGCGACATCACCGACTGGGGCAGCGAGCCGGAGAACCGGCTGATCGGCTCCATCGGCGCGCTCGGCGTCCCCTACGTGTACGTCCGCGGCAACCACGACTCCGCGACCACCGCCGCGCTGGTCGCCTCCCAGCCCAACGCCACCGTCCTCGACGACTCCGCGACGGAGGTCGCCGGCCTGACCGTGGTCGGCGCCCGGGACCCCCGGTTCACCCCCGACAAGGACGCCACCGGCGACGGCGAGACGCTGGAGCAGACCGGCGAGGACCTCGCGGAGGTCGCCGAGGAGCAGGCGGAGACGCCGGCGATCGCGATGGTGCATGACCCGGAGCAGGCCGGGCCGCTGGACGGCGTCGTCCCGCTGGTCCTGGCCGGGCACACCCACGAGCGGGAGGTCGAGACCCTCGACGGCGGGACGCTGCTCATGGTGCAGGGGTCGACCGGCGGTGCCGGCCTGCGCGGCCTGCAGGGCGAGTACCCCGAGCCGCTGACCTGCACGGTCCTCTACCTCGACCCGGACACCGGCGCGCTGGTCGCCTACGACGACATCACCCTCGGCGGCCTGGGCGAGACCGAGGCGACGATCGTGCGCACCGTCGTCCCGGAGCGGACCGCCGACGACGTCCCCGCCGACGTCCCCGCCGACGTGCCCGCCGACGGCACGCAGGACGGCACCGGCGGCGGGACGCCGTCCTCCCCGACGGACTGAGCCGCCCGTCCTACGCTCGCGCCATGGCTCCGACTCCCCGCCTGGCCGCCGGCGTCCTCGCCGGGGCCCTGGCCCTGGTCCCCGTCGCCGGCTGCTCGTTCACCTCGAACGGTTTCTCCTGCTCCGGGTCGACCTGCACGATCACGCTGGACGGGGAGGGCAGCGAGGTCGAGGTCCTCGGGACGACGGTGACGCTCGGGAGCGTGCAGGACGGGCGGGCGTCGATCAGCGTCGCCGGGGCCAGCGTGTCCTGCGGGGAGGGCGAGTCCGTGAACGCCGGGAGCCTGTCCCTGGAGTGCACCAGCGTCTCCGGCGACTCGGTGGAGCTCACCGCCAGCCTCGGCTGAGGCCTCAGCCGGCGTCGGCGACCTCGACCACCACCCGGGTCGGGTCCTCGAGCCCGTAGACCCGGAACGGCGCCTGCGAGCGGGTGCCGACGAAGGCGACCGTCGTCCCCTCGAAGGTCGCGTCGAAGACCACCTCGGTGACCGTGGCGGTGCCCTGGCCCGGCAGCGGGTCGGGGCCCGCGTACTCCTCGACGCCGGTGTCGTAGGGGTAGCCGGCGCCGGTGATCGTCACCTGCAGGACCGCCTCGCCGGCCACGTCGACCTCCTCGCCGCTGCCCTGCGAGCTCGCCACGTCGACGTAGCGGACGTCCCAGCCCGGCGTCCCCGTGCCGCCGGCCTCGAACACCACGCGGTCGAAGCCGTCGTGGCGGCCGGTGCGCACGTCGCGCACGGTCACCGACGCGTCGGCGGAGGCCTCGGCGGTGTCGGGCCGCGTGTCGGCGGGGGGCGACGGCGCGGCGGTACCGGTGTCCCCGCCGGTGTCGCCCCCGGTCGGCGAGGCCGACCCGCCGGCCGACGACGTCGTGGCGGACGACGGAGCGGTCGAGGGCGCGGCCGCCGCCGGCCGCTCCTCCGCGCCGCAGCCGGTCAGCAGGAGCGCCGCGGTGAGCAGGGCGGGGGTGAGGGCGCGGCGGGACACCCGCGGATCGTGACAGCCGGCCGGCCCCGGACGGGCCCGCCACGCCTGGCCGAGGGGTGGTGTCGGGGGCCCTCCGGGGGCCGTGTATCGTTCTCCCTGCCCCCGGCGAACACGAGCCCCCATCGTCTAGCGGTCCAGGACGCCGCCCTTTCAAGGCGGTAGCACGGGTTCGAACCCCGTTGGGGGCACGGCACCACCAGCAGTACCAGCAAGGCCCTGTAGCGCAGTTGGTTAGCGCGCCGCCCTGTCACGGCGGAGGTCGCGGGTTCGAGTCCCGTCAGGGTCGCTTCCCCGGTGCAGCGTCACCGGGAGGGGCAGGTAGCTCAGTCGGTACGAGCGCTCGCCTGAAAAGCGAGAGGTCGGCGGTTCGACCCCGCCCCTGCCCACACACTCCTCCTCTCCCCCCGGGAGCCCGGTGGTCGTCGAGTCGCGCGACCCGGCCCGGGACGCCGGCCTCGCCGCCCGCCTGCTCGAGGTCCAGCACGCCGCCTACGCCGTCGAGGCGCGGCTGATCGGCGACGACCGGATCCCCGCCCTGCACGAGGACCTGACCGGCCTGCGGGCCGCGGGCCTGTCCTGGCTGGTCGCCTTAGACGGCGCGACCGTCCTCGGCGCCCTCGGCTGGCGGGACACCGGCGACGGCGTCGACGTCGACCGGCTCGTCGTCGACCCCGCGCACGCGCCGCGGCACCGGGCTGGCCCTGGTCGCCGCCGTGCTGGAGCGGGCCGGGCGGCGCCCGGTCACCGTCTCCACCGGCCGCGACAACACCCCGGCCCGCCGGCTCTACGCCCGGGCCGGGTTCGCCGAGGTGGCCGAGCACGAGGTGCTGCCCGGCCTGTGGGTGGTCGACCTGCTCCGACCGGCTCAGACGCCGACGACGCGGTCGGCCACCACCTGGTCGTAGACCTGCTCGTGGACGGCCTGCACCGCGGCGCGCTGCTCCGCCCGCCAGGCGCGGTCGGCCGGGCGCGGCATCGGCCGGGCCAGCGCCGCGCCGACCGCCACGCCGAGCGACACCGGGTCGAAGCCGCACCCCTCGTCGTCGCCGTAGCCGACGACGTCGGACCACTGCTCGGCGAACCACCCGCAGCGGGGCGCCACCACCCGCGTGCCGACGTCGCGGCACACCTCCAGGTCCCGCGAGTGCGTGCCGCAGCGCTGCGGCAGCACCGCCACGTGCAGCTCCTGCAGCTGCGCGGCCCACCGCGCCGGGTCCCGGGCGACCACCTCGAGCCCCTCGGCGCGGGCCAGGTCCGGGTCGAGGGCGAGTGACCGCCCGGGCTCGAGGAACACCCGCAGCCGCCCGCCGCCGGAGACCGCGCCCGACAGCGCGGCCCGCACCATCGCGACCGGGTCGGTGACCGCGGCCCTCGGGATGCCGAGCGCCAGCCCGACCAGGCCGCGCTCGGCGCCGGTGTCCGGGTCGGCCGCGGCGACCGAGGGGTGGGCGACGACGATCGCCGTCCGCCCGAAGCGCTCGGCGATCTCGTCGGCGGCGCCGGGGGTCAGCGTGAAGACGACCTCCGCGGTGGCCAGCAGCGCGGCGAGGTGGGCGTCGTGCCGGGCGGGCCGGGCGGGGTCGCGCAGCTGGTGCACGGTGACGACCAGCGGCACCCCGGTGCGGCGCAGCGCCTCGGTCCAGCTGACCACCTCGTCCTCGTGCAGGTGCCCGCGGCCGGTGTGCAGGTGCACGACGTCGACCAGGGCCGCGTGCGCGGTGAGGTACGCCGGGTCCAGCCACGGGCTCGGGTCGTGGGCGGGCCCCACCCGCACCGCGGAGGCGGGCAGCACGGCGTCGACGTAGGGATCGGCGTGCGGCACCGTCGCGACGCGGGTCCGCGCGGACGTCGGTAGTGCGTGCATCACTCGGGCGGCCACTCCTCCTGCGGTCGAGCACTGCGACGGCAGGGGCGGTGCTCCTCGATGAACTCCGGGGAGTTCCGGTACCCCAGGATGGTGCCGCACAACCGTGTGGAGGCTCACCGAGTGGCCTGCGTCACCCGATGGGGGTTCAGCCGGCGCCGCTGCGGCCCTCCCGCGCGGCGGCGTAGGCCGGCGCCCGGAACCGGGCCATCGGGCCGTCGGCGACCAGGCCCGGTGGCGGGTTGCGGACGGCGTCGAAGCGCAGGTCGGGGTCGAGGCCCTCGACCGGGTCCCCGAGGGTCAGCCGGCCGAACGGCACCCACTCCCCCGCCCCGCGGGCGACCACCAGGCGGAACGCCGTCCCGGCGGCCGCGGCGGCGACCGGCGCCGGGTCCGACGGCAGCTCCTCCGGCCGGTCCGGGACCGCCGCCAGCCGGAGCGTCCCGGCGGCCGAGCGGTATCCCATGATCGACGAGTAGGTGGTCGCGGCGTCGACCCGGGGCACCGGCAGGAGCCGCGTCCAGCGGCCGGAGCCGGTGCTCGACAGCAGCAGGTCCACGGGCCGGCCGCCGTCGGGCAGCCGGACCGCGAGGCCCAGGACGTCGGGCAGCGGGGCGGGCAGGCCCGCCCCGCGGGACAGCCGCACGACGGCGTCCTCGCGCGCCGGTCCCTCCAGCCACGGGACGCCCCAGGAGCCGGGGACGCCGGTCCGCTCGAGCACGGCCGCGACGACGGCGCCGCGGGGGTGCATCGGCTTGCCGCGGCGCCGGCGCGCCAGGGCGCCCAGCGGCACCGCGGCCAGTCGTCCGGCCAGCCTCGCGAGGTCGAGCACGCCGCTGCCCTACCCGCGCTCCCGGGCCGTGCACGTGTCGCTCGTCAACCGGCAGGACCTGCCGGTGACCGGGCGGGATGTCCGTCGTTCCTTGCCTGTGACACGGAGCAGTCCGCCGCATACGGTCAGTCAGTGCTCACGACGCTCCTGGTCACCGGCGGGGTCCTCGCCGGACTGCTCCTGCTGCTCGCCCTGATCGTCGCCCTGAGCTCCCGGCCCGCTCCCCGCACCGCTCCGCGGCCCGGCGAGCGCTCCGCCGGGTGGGTGGCCGACGCCGGCCGCCCGCACCCCGACGCCTGGTCGCCGCTGACCACGACCACGACGTCGGAGATCCGCCCGGTCCGCTGACCGGGCCCCAGGTCCGGCGTCCCGGCGGCTGCGGACGGCGCGCCGCCGGGACGACCCGCCGGCTCAGCGCCGCACCGGCGCCCACTCCGACTCGGCGCGCAGCACCGGCTTGAGCACCTTGCCGCCGGGGTTGCGGGGCAGCACGGCCGACCGCACGGACACGAACTGCGGCACCTTGAAGTCGGCCAGGTGGGCACGGGCGTGCGCCAGGAACGCCTCGAGGTCGAGCTCGGTGCCGGGCACCGGCACGACGACGGCGCCGACCTTCTCCCCCATCACCGGGTCGGGCACCCCGACGACGGCGACCTCGAAGACCCCCGGCGCGGCCGCCAGCGCGTTCTCCACCTCGACGCAGTACACGTTCTCGCCGCCGCGGTTGATCATGTCCTTGGCGCGGTCGACGACGTAGGTGAACCCGTCGTCGTCGATGCGCGCCAGGTCCCCGGAGTGCAGCCAGCCGTCGGTGAACGCCTGCGCGGTCGCCTCCGGCTTGTTCCAGTAGCCCTGGACGACGTTGGCGCCGCGGATGAGCAGCTCCCCGACACCGGTCTCCGGGTCGGGGTCGGCCACCTGCAGGTCGACCACCGGGGCGGGGAAGCCCACCGAGTCGGCGTGCGTGCCGGCGTACTCGTGCGGCAGGAACGTCGAGATCGACGACGTCTCCGACAACCCGAACCCGTTCCCCACCCGCGCCGCCGGGAACGCCTCCTTGATCCGCGCCACCAGCTCCGGCGCGATCGGCGCCCCGCCGTAGGTGGCGAACCGGACGCCGCTCACGTCGGTGTCGGCGAAGGCGGGCTGGTTGACCGCCAGCCAGAACACCGCGGGCACCGAGGTGACGACCGCGATCCGCTCCTCGGGGATGACCCGCAGGAACCGGCCGACCTCGAACGCCGGCATGACCACCGCCGCCGCGCCGCCCTCCAGCGCCGGCAGCAGCTGGCTGTTGCAGCCGGTGACGTGGAACAGCGGCACGCTGATCAGGTTCCGCAGCGTCGGGTCGTGCCGGCCCAGCCCGACCACCCGGCGCGCGTTCTCCGTGTTGGTCAGGAAGTTCTCGTGGCTGGTCATCGCGCCCTTGGGGAAGCCGGTCGTCCCCGAGGTGTAGAAGATCGCCGCGAGGTCGGACCGGGTCAGCCCCTCCTCCACGTACGGCGCGCCGTCGGGCAGCGGCTCCCCCGGCGCCAGCACCACCCGCGCGCCGCTGTCGTCGACGACGTACTGCGCCTCGGGCTCGGTGAACCGGGTGTTCACCGGTACGGCCACCCCGCCGGCCATCAGCGTGCCGAGGAAGCCCAGCACCCAGTCGGCGCCGTTGCCCAGCCGGATCGCCACCCGGTCGCCGCGGCCGACGCCGGCCTCGCGCAGCCCGCCGGCGACCCGCGCCGCGCCGTCCCACAGCTGCCGGAAGGTCAGCCGGGGGCCGTCGACCTCCACGACCGCCTCGCCGTCCGGGTCGCGCTCGACCGAGGCCCGCAGCATCGCGACGACGGACCCCGGCAGGTCGGTGTAGTGCTTGACGCCGGCCGCGTCGCGCTCGACCCCTGCCTCGTCGAAGGGGTGCAGCGCCATCTCAGTAGGTCCCGGTGTTCTCGAAGTACCGGCGCGGGACGTCCACCAGCATCGTGGTGATCTGCTCCTCGGTGACGCCGCGCTCGCGCACGTAGGGGAGGACGTCGTCGTGGATGTGCGTGTAGTGCCACTGCGGCAGGAGGTCCATGACGCCGGGGGCCAGCCAGTCGATGTAGCAGGAGGCGTCCTGCGAGAGCACCATCCGGTCGGCGTAGCCGCGGCGGCACATCTCGACCAGCGTGTCGGCGCGGGCCTCGAAGGTCGTGTCCAGGTTGATGCCGAACCGGTCCATGCCGAGGACGAAGCCCGCGTCGGCGAGCTCGGACAGGTGGTCGACGTCGGTGGTGTCCCCGCTGTGCCCGAGCACGACGCGGCCGGGGTCGACGCCCTCGTCGTCGAGCACCTTCTGGACGTCGAGCCCGGTGTGGCTGCCCGGGTGGGTGTGCACGGTGATCGGGGCGCCGGTGGCGCGGTGGGCCTTGGCGACGGCGCGCATGACCCGCTCCACGCCCGGGGTCAGGCCCTGGTGGTCGATGGCGCACTTGAGGAACGCCGCCCGGACGCCGGTGCCGGCGATGCCGTCGGTGATGTCGCCGACGAACATGTCGACCATCGGGTCGGGCACCTCGGCGCCGACGGCCTCGTTGAGCGCCGGGCCGCGGTAGTGGAAGAAGAACGGCACGTCGTCGTAGGTGTAGCAGCCGGTCGCGACGACGATGTTGAGGTCGACCTGCTCGGCGATCCGCTGGATGCGCGGGATGTAGCGGTCGAGGCCGATGACGGTGGGGTCGACGATGGTGCGCACGCCGGTCGCGGCCAGCCTCGTCAGCTTCTGCACCGCGTCGGCGACCCGGTCGTCCTCGCTGCCCCACTCGCCGGGGTAGTTCTGCTGGACGTCGGCGTTGAGCACGAACACGTGCTCGTGCATGAGGGTCGGGCCGAGTTCGGCGGTGTCGACGGGGCCGCGAACGGTCTGCACCTGGGGCAACGGGTCCTCCTCTGGGCCGGTGCCCGGACGACGCCGTCCGGGCACCGGCACGCTAGCGGGGACGTGACCTGCGTCGCACTGGGGTCAGCCGCCGGTCACCAGTTCCGCGGCCCGCTCGCCGACCATCACCGCGGTCGCCGCCGGCCCCCGCGAGGGCGCCTCGGGCAGCACCGACGTGTCGGCGACCCGCAGCCCGTCGACGCCGCGCACCCGCAGGTGCTGGTCGACGACGGCGCCCGGGTCGCCGTCCGGGCCCATCCGGGCGCTGCCGGCGAGGTGCACCGCCGTGGTCAGGTGCGCGCGGACCCAGCCGTCGAGGGCGGCGTCGTCGGCGAGGACGCCGGCCGGCGGGCCGGGGCGGGCGGCGACCAGCGGGGCCAGCGCGCGGGTGCGCAGCAGGCCGTCGGCCAGGCGCACCGCCTCGCGCAGCCGCCGCCGGTCGGTCGCGGTCGCCAGGTACCGGTGCTCGATCCGCGGCGGCGCCGCGGGGTCCGCCGACGCCAGCGACAGCCGGCCCCGGCTCTCCTCGCGGTACAGCCCGGCGGCCAGCGCGAGCGTGCGGTCGTCCCCGCCCCCGCCGGGGACCACCCGCCCCCAGGGCCGCAGCCACGGCAGCACCTCCAGGTCGCCGGGCACGGGCGAGTCCGAGGAGGTGGCGTTCAGCGACCCGTGCAGCGGCAGCGGCCAGTCGCCCTCGGGCAGCCCGGCCACGGGCACCCAGGGCAGGTGGACCAGCGGGTGGTCGGTCAGCCCGGCGCCCACCCCGGGCAGGTCGGCGACGACGTCGAGGCCGTGCGCGCGCAGGTGGTCGGCCGGGCCGACGCCGGACAGCAGCAGCAGGTGCGGCGAGCCGACGGCGCCCGCGGCCAGCACCACCTCGGCGGCGTGCACCGGGCCGGCGTCGGTGTCCACGCCCACCGCGCGGCCGCGCCCGACCAGCACCCGCCGTACCCGCACCCCGCCGCGCACCGTCAGTCGCGGCGACCCGCGCCGCGGGGACAGGTAGGCCATCGCCGCGTTGACCCGCAGGCCGCCGTCGACGGTGAACGGCACCGGTCCGTAGCCGGGCGGGCCGCCGGCGTTCTTGTCCGGCTCCTCCGGGACGCCGAGCTCCGCGGCCGCCGCGGCCAGCGCCTCCGTCAGCGGCGAGCCGCCGACGGGCCGGGTGACCGGCAGCGGGCCGCCGCGGCCGTGCCCCGGCCGGTCGCCGTACTGGCGGTCGTCCTCGAGCCGGCGCCAGGCCGGCAGCGTGGCGTCGAGGCTCCACAGGTCGTTGCCCGCGGCGGCCCAGCCGGCGTGGTCGGCGGGGGTGGCGCGGACGAAGTAGCCGCCGTTGACGGCGCTGGACCCGCCCACCACGCGCCCGCGAGGCAGCGGGGCGGTGGTGCCCGGGGTCAGCTCGGTGGTGAACGACCAGTTCGCGGGGTGCCCGGGCACGGTGGCGCGCAGCGTGGCGGCGTCGCGCAGGTCGGGCGGGAAGTCGGCGGGCCGGGGGTGGTCGGCGCCGGCCTCGAGCAGCAGGACGCGGCGGCCGGCGTCGGCGAGGCGGGCGGCCAGCGCGCAGCCGGACGATCCGGCGCCCACCACGACGACGTCCCAGCTCACAGGCCGAGGACCCCCGGCAGGTCCAGCCGCCGGACCTTGCCGGTGGAGGTGCGCGGCAGCTCCCCCACCGGGTGCAGGCTCTTGGGCCGCTTGGCCGGGGACAGCCGCTCCCGTGCCCAGGCGCCGAGGGCGGCGGGGTCCGCGGTGCCCACGTAGGCGGCGACCACCCGCTGCCCCCACTCCTCGTCGGGGACGCCGACGACCGCGCTCTCCACCACGTCCGGGTGCGCGTCGAGGACCGCCTCGACCTCGGCCGGGTAGACGTTCACGCCGCCGGAGACGACCAGGTCCTCGCGGCGGCCGTCGAGCCAGACGGTGCCGTCGGCGTCGACCCGGCCGAGGTCGCCGACCGTGACCCGGTCGCCGCGCCAGGCCGCCGCGGTCTTCTCCGGCGCGCGCCAGTACTCGAACCGCGCCCACCGCGGCACGGCGCACCACAGCTGGCCGCGCGCGTCGGTCTCCAGCCGCCGGCCCGGCCGCGCGCGGCCGACGCTGCCGGGGTGCGCCAGCCAGTCGTCGGCGGAGCAGACGGTGAACTGGGCCTTGGTGGAGCCGTAGAACTCCCAGACGCTGCCCGCCGGCAGCGCGTCGAGCACCGCCCGCTTGAGCGGCTCGGGGCAGGGCGCGCCGGCGTGCGCGAGCACGCGGAAGGAGGACCAGTCGACGTCGTCGCGGGCGAGCAGCCGGCGCAGGTGGGTGGGGACGCAGAACGTCGTCGTGGGGGCGAGCGTGCTGACCGCCGCGGCCGCCCGGGCGGCGTCGAACGGGCCGGGCAGCAGCACCTCGCCGCCGGCCAGCAGCGTGTGGACGGCGAACCGCAGCGGCGCCGAGTGGTGCAGCGGGGAGAGCACCAGGTGCCGGTCGGCGGCGGTGAAGCCCCAGAGGTCGATCTCCTCGGCGGCCAGCGCGCGGGCGTCGCCGTCGTCGAGGACGCCGGACCACACGCCCTTGCGGCGCCCGGTGGTGCCCGACGTGTAGTGCATCGGCCGGGCCAGCGGCACGTCGGCGAGGTCCGCCTCGTCGTCGCCGGTGAGCAGCCGCTCGGGCGCCGGACCGGCGTCGAGGGCCGCGTCGGCGTCGTCGGCGAGGGCGGCCCGCTCGGCGGCGGGCAGCGCCGGGTCGAGCACCACGGGCACGATCCCGGTGCGCAGCGCCCCGAGGACGACGGCCAGCAGCGCCGGGGAGGACGCCGCCGAGACCAGCAGCCGGTCGCCGCGCCGCAGCCCCGCCGCCCGCAGCGCCGCCGCGGCCCGCCGCTGGTCCCGCTCGCTGTCGGCGGCCCGGACGACGGCGGTCACGGCAGACGCACCCCGTCGCCGTCCACCACGACGTGCCCCTCGGCGGCGAGCTTGGCCAGCGTGGCGCGGGTCGACTGCGCGGCCGCCGGCCACAGCGCCCGGGGCACCTCGGCGTAGACGTCGGCCACCACCGCGTCGACGGTGCCCGCCCCGCGGACCAGCGCGGCCAGCAGCTGCGACTCCCGGAACGCGCGGTGGGCGAGGTAGAAGTCGAGCACGGCGCCCGGGTCCTCGGTGAGCTCCGGTCCGTGCCCGCAGTACAGCGCGCTCGGCCCGAGGTCGTGCACCCGCCGCAGCGACTCCAGGTAGGCGACGACGTCACCCTCCGGGTGCGTGACCACCGACGTCCCCCGGCCGAGGACGTGGTCGCCGACCAGCACCGCCCCGGACTCCAGCCGGAAGGCCAGGTGGTCGGGGGTGTGCCCGGGCGTCGGGACGACGTCCAGCGCGGTGCCCGCCAGACGCAGCCGCTCCCCCGGCTCGAGCAGCCGGCCGCCGGGCCCCGCGACGGCGGCGTCGGCCGCGGCGACCGGCGCGCCGAACCGGGCCCCCCACGGCTGCGCGGCCTCGGCGTGGTCGCCGTGGTGGTGGGTGACCAGCACGGCGACGCAGCGCGCGTCGCGGGCGGCCAGCGCCTCCTCCACCGCGGCGAGGTGGGCGGGGTCGTCGGGACCGGGGTCGACCACGACGGCCTGCCCGCTGCCCGGCGCGCCGACGAGGTAGGTGTTGGTGCCGTCGAGGGTCATGCCCGACGGGTTGGGGGCCAGCACGCGGGTGACCAGGGGCTCGAGGTCCGCCGTCCGCGGCAGCCCGCCGGGGGCGGGGAGGTCCCAGGTGACGCGTGGGTCGACGGGGGCGCGCACGACCGCACGGTAGTCCGCGCCCGCACGCGGACCGCCCGACCGGCCGTTAGCCTCCGAGCATGCGATCGATCGCGCACCTGTCCCGCTCCGCCGTCGTGGCGGCGGCCGCGGCCGTCCTGCTCACCGCCTGCGGCGACGGGGGCGACGGGTCGGGCAGCGGGGAGGCCGCCGAGTCCACCGCCGCGAGCACCTCGAGCTCCGCCGAGTCCAGTGGCGACCCCAGCGGCTCGTCCTCCGCGGGCAGCGACGACCCCGCCGTCGCGGCGTTCTGCGAGCAGGCCGCGCAGTACGAGGAGCTCGGCAACCAGCTCTCGGCCGCGACGACCGAGCAGCTGCCGGGCCTGCTGCAGCAGGCGGCCGCCGCGTTCGACTCCGTGCAGCCGCCGGCCGAGATCGCGAGCGACTGGCAGGTCGTGGGCGACGCCGTGCAGGCCTTCTCCGACACCGCCAACTCCGTCGACCTCAGCACCCCCGACGGCCAGGCCCAGCTGCAGACCGCCGCCCAGCAGTTCGTGACCGTCGCCCAGGGCCCGGAGGCGACCAACGTCACCGAGTTCGGCGAGCAGAACTGCGGCGCCGCCGCTCCCACCTCCTAGCCGGCACGACGACGGCCCGCTCCCCGCTCGGGGGGCGGGCCGTCGTCGTGTCCGGCCCGGTCAGCGGCGGGCGGGGACGGTCCCGGCGAGCACCGCGGCGGCCAGGCCCGCGAGCACGACGAGGACCAGCGCGGCGGACAGCCCGACCCCCTCGGCGAGCACGCCGACGGCGGGCGGCCCGGTGGCCGAGCCCAGGTAGCCGACGGTGGTGACCGTGGCGATGGCGGCCGGTGCCGGGATCCCGGCGCCGCCGCGGTGCGGCGCGTCCGGCGCGGCACCGAGCACGACCGGCGCCAACGGGGCCACCGCCAGCCCGACGAGCGCCCAGCCGGCCAGCGCCCAGCCCGCGGTGGGCGCCAGCGCCGCCAGCCCCGCCCCGGCCGTGACGGCCAGCCCGCAGCCCCGGACGACGGCGGCGCGGCGGCACCGCAGGAGCAGCCGGTCGCCGGGGAGCCGGCCCACGACCAGCGCAGCGGTGACGGCGAGCAGGCCCGCGGCGGCCAGCCCCGGCCCGGCGCCGTGGTCGGCCCGCAGGTGGACGGCGACCCACTGGGTGGCCGAGGCGTCGACGAGGAACGCGCACGAGGCCACCGCGCCCAGGCCGAGCAGGCCCCGGCGGGACCCGGCCGATCGCGGGCGCACGGGCGCCGGGAGCTCGCGCAGCAGCAGCCGCGTCGCGGGACCGCCGGCGACGAGACCGGCCGCGGTCGCCGCGCCCAGGTGCACGCCGAGCGGGACGTCCGCGGCGGCGGCCGCCGTCGCCCCCAGCGCGCCGGCCAGCAGCCCGACCCCCTGGGCGGCGTGCAGGCCGGACAGCACCGGGCGCCGGCACCGCCGCTCCAGCGCCACGCCCTGGGCGTTGAGCGCGACGTCGACGACGCTGTTGGCAGCGGCCCAGCCGGCCAGCGCGGCCGCCAGCCACGGCAGGGACGGCGCCGCCGCCGCGACCGACAGCAGCGGCGCGTAGCCGGCCAGGCCCAGCGCCGCCCCGGCGCGGCTGCCCCGGCGGGTGACCAGCGCGCTGCCCAGCGGCAGGCCGAGCAGCGCCCCGCCCTCGACGGCGAGGACCGCGACCGCCAGGCCACCCGGGCTCAGCCCCAGCCGCTCCTGCACCGCGGGGACCCGCCCGGCCCAGCTGGCGGCGAGCAGCCCGGTCAGGAGGAAGAGGACGCGGGTCGCCGCCACGGCCCGGCCCGCGGTGGGCTGCTCGACGGTCACCCCCGGGACATCGGCCGCCGGGGCCGTGACCATCCATCAGGATCGGCTGGGACGGTCCTGACGTCCGGTCATGGCAGGGGCAGACTGCGGGCCGTGCTGGACACGACGAGGCTCGTGACGCTGCACGCCGTCCTCACGCACGGCTCGTTCACCGCGGCGGCGGCCGCGCTGCACCTCACCCAGCCGGCGGTCTCCCGCCAGGTGAGCCTGCTGGAGCGGCAGCTCGGCACGCTGCTGGTGCACCGCACGCAGCAGGGCGTGCGGCCCACCGAGGCCGGCCGCCTGCTGCTCGCCCACGCGGAGACGCTGCTCGCGGGCCTGGAACGGGCCGAGCGCGAGGTGCGCGACCTCGCCGGCCTCACCCGCGGCACCGTGCGGCTGGGCTCCTTCCTCTCCGCCCTGGTGCACCTGTCCGCCGAGCTGGCCGCGGCGCTCGGCGAGCGCCATCCCGGCCTCGTCGTCGTCGACGAGCTGGTCGACCGGGCCGCGGCCCTGGCCCGGCTGCGCCGGGGTGGACTCGACCTCGCGCTCGTCTGCGAGCCCGACCTGGAGCCCGCCCCGCCTGCCGACGACGTCGAGCTGCACGCCCTGTTCGACGACCCGCTGCGCGTCGCGCTGCCGGCCGGTCACCGCCTGGCCGGCGCCGCCGCGGTGCGGGTGCGCGACCTGGCCGCGGACACCTGGATCCGCCCGCACGACGGCTCGGCCGCCCGCCGGCTGGACGCGGTGCTCGCCCGCGCCGGGGTGACGCCGCCGCTGCTGCTGGCCGGCCACGGCGACGAGCCGGTGGAGACCCAGGCGCTGGTGGCGGCCGGCCGCGGCGTCGCGCTGACCCACGACCTCACCGTGGTCGTCGGCGGGCACGACCTCGTCCTGCGCCCGCTGGCCGACGAGCCGGGCTCCCGCCGGGTGCAGGCGGCGGTGCTGCCGGGACCGCGCCCGCCGGCGACCGCCGCCGCGCTGGCCGCGCTGCAGCGGATCGGCGCGGCCCGCCGCGCCCGGCTCAGCAGCCGCTGATCGACACCCCGCGGGCGCGCAGCCACGGCACCGGGTCGACCTGGCCGCCGTGGAGGGCGCCCGAGGGGTGGACCTCGAAGTGCAGGTGCGGGCCGGTGGACTGGCCGCGGTTGCCGACCTCGGCGATCGGCTCGCCCGCGACGACGCGCTCGCCGGTGCCGACGTACTCGGCGTTGACGTGGCCGTAGACGGTGACCGCGCCGTCGTCGCCGCGGATGTAGATCGCCAGGCCGAAGCCGGTCGCCGGGCCGTGCCGGACGACGACGCCCGAGGTGGCCGCGTAGATCGGCGTCCCGATCGGGGCGGCGATGTCCACGCCGCCGTGCAGGACGCCCCAGCGGGCGCCGAAGCAGCTCGACGTCCGGCCCGAGGTCGGCTTCACGTAGCCGGACCCGCTGACCTCGGAGGCGGCGGCCGTGCGGGTCCCCGACGACGCCGCGGCGCGGGCGGCGGCGGCCGCGGCGGCGGCCTCCTCGGCGGCCCGGGCGGCGGCCGCGGCCGCGGCCGCCTCCTCCTCGGCCTTCTGCCGCTGCCACTCCTGGTAGGCGTCGCGGGCGCCCTGCAGCTGCAGCAGGTGGATCTGCGCCGCCTGCAGCTGCTGGTCCAGCGTCGCCTTGTTCGCCTCGGCCGCGGCGACGGCCGTCTGCTGCGCGGCCACCTGCGCGTCGGCCGCGGCCTTGGCGTCGGCGGCCTGCTGCTCGGCCGCCGCGGCCGCGTCCCGGGTGGCCCGCGCGGCGGACTCGGCGTTGGCCTGCCGGACCCGCGCGACCTCGAACTCCTCGAGCACGTCGACCTGGGTGTCGGCGACGTAGTCCAGCAGCGCGGCCCGCTGGACCAGCTCGCCGGGGCCGGCGGAGTCCAGCAGCGCCGCCGCGGTGGCCAGGGTGGGGTCGTTGACGTAGCTGTCGCGGGCGAAGCCGGCGATGCGGTCGATCGCGGCGTCGACGGCGTCGGTCGCGGCCTGCAGGTCGGCGGCGGCCTGGTCGGCGGCCGCCTGGGCCTGGAGCAGGGCCTCCTCGGCGGCGAGGTAGGCGGTGCCGGCCGCCTCGGCCTGCACACCGAGCCGCTCGAGCTCGCTCTCGGCGGCGGCCACCTCGGCGGCGAGCCGGCCCACCTCGGCGGCGGCCGCCTCCTGGGCCGCCTGGGCGCCGGCGATCTCGCCGTCGCTCGGGTTCACCGGTGGTGGCGGGACGGCCAGGGCGGGCCCGGCGGTGCCGAGCAGGACCGCGCAGGAGAGCAGGCCGACCAGGGCGGCGCGGACGCCGCCACGGCGGCCGCGGGTCCGGGCGGGACGGCACTGCGGCATCGGGCGCTCCCTGGGGAAGAGGGGTGGTGCAGGTGCGGCGTCAGCGTCGTCCGGCGGACACGCGCCACAGTGGCAACACGCGGCACGGAAGTCACACCGTGACCGCACGACACAGTCACCGACATCCGTCACGTCACTTGTCGACACCCCGGGCGGCGGACTGGAGACCCCCTCGGGGGTGACGGACGGCACGTCCGCACGTTCTAGGCTCGACGGTCGTGGACGTCTTCGGCTCCGGCGCTGAACAGGTGGTCTTCTGCTCCGACCCGGCCTCGGGCCTGCGGGCGGTGATCGCCGTCCACTCGACGGCGCTGGGCCCCGCGCTGGGCGGCACCCGCTTCCACCCCTACGCCACCGAGGACGAGGCGGTCGCCGACGCGCTGCGCCTGGCCCGGGCGATGACCTACAAGAACAGCCTGGCCGGTCTCGACCTCGGCGGCGGCAAGGCCGTGGTCATCGGCGACCCGCGCACCGACAAGACCGAGGCGCTGCTGCGCGCCTACGGCCGGTTCGTCGAGGCCCTCGGCGGCCGGTACCTCACCGCCTGCGACGTCGGCACGACCAACGCCGACCTCGACCTCGTCGGCCGCGAGACCCGCTTCGCCCACGGCCGCTCCGAGGTGTACGGCGGGTGCGGGGACTCCTCGGTGCTCACCGCCTTCGGCGTCTTCCAGGGCATGCGCGCCGCCGCCCAGCACCGCTGGGGCGAGCCGACGCTGTCCGGGCGCACCGTCGCCGTCGCCGGCGTCGGCAAGGTGGGCGGCTGGCTGGTCGACCGGCTCGTGGCCGACGGCGCCGACGTCCTCGTCACCGACGTCGACCCCGCCGCGGTGCAGCGGGTCCTCACCCGGCACCCCGGCGTCGAGGCGGTCGCCGACACCGCGACCCTGGTGCGCTGCCCGGCCGACGTCTACGCGCCCTGCGCCCTCGGCGGCGCGCTCGACGACGCGACGGTCGCCGCCCTGCAGGCCGAGGTGGTCTGCGGCGGCGCGAACAACCAGCTCGCCCACGAGGGCATCCCGGACCGGCTGACCGCGCGCGGGATCCTCTACGCCCCCGACTACCTCGTGAACGCCGGCGGGGTCATCCAGGTCGAGGACGAGCGGCACGGCTTCTCCTTCGCCCGCGCGGAGGCCAAGGCAGCCGGCATCTTCGACGTCGCGCTGCGGGTGTTCGAGACGGCCGCGGCCGAGGGCGTCTCCCCCGCGGTCGCCGCCGACCGGCTGGCCGAGCAGCGGATCGCCTCCGTCGGGCGGCTGGCGACCATCCGGCTGCCCCGCTGACCTGGGCCGTCGGCAGGGGCGTGGCGCGGACCACCGCCCCTGTCGGGGGACCGCGGGGGAGGACCCGTGCCCGCGCCTCGCTCGTGTCGTAGGCTGGGTCAAGACACAGTCACTCAGTCGGGGTCGCCACGCGGGCCGTCCAGCCCGTGAGCTGGACTCCCGTTCTCCGTCACGAGGGGGTCGAGCCGATGGGGCGCGGCCGAGCGAAGGCCAAGCAGACACGCGTGGCCCGTGAGCTCAAGTACAGCTCACCCAACACCGACCTCTCCGCGCTGCAGCGCGAGCTGGCCGGTTCTCCGTCTCCGTACACCGCGTCGCGTGCCGACAAGGACGACGAGGACGACGACGAGTACACCGACCGGTGGGCGGACGACGACTCCGAGGACGACTGGGCAGCCAGTCGCTGAGGGTCGGCCCCGCGCCGGTCTGATCGACACGACACACCGCCGTCCCTCGTGGGGCGGCGGTGTGTGCCGTGGTCAGCGGTAGGAACCCACCAGCCGCGCACCGGTCCCGCCGGCGCCGACGGTGCCCGCCACCCAGGCCGGCACCCCGCGGCCGGTCAGCAGGCCCACCGCCCGCTCGGCCACCTCGGCCGCGACGACGGCGACCATGCCGACGCCGCAGTTGAACGCCCGCTCGGACTCCTCGCGCGGCACGCCGTGCTCCTCGAGCAGGGACACCGCGGCCGGCAGTGCCCAGGTGCCGCGGTCGAGCACCGCCTCCAGCCCGTCGGGCACCACCCGCGCGGTGTTGCCGGCGAGCCCGCCGCCGGTGACGTGCGCGAACGCGTGCACCCCGTGGACCCCGAGCCCGTCCACCAGGGCGAGGCAGTCGAGGGCGTAGATCCGCGTCGGCTCGAGCAGCACGTCACCCAGCGGCCGGTCCAGCCCGGCCGGGGTGGCGGCGAGGTCGAGGCCGGCGGCGGACACCACGCGGCGCACCAGCGAGTAGCCGTTGGAGTGGAACCCGCTCGAGGCCATCGCGACGACGACGTCGCCGTCGCGGACCCGCTCGGGTCCGAGCACCGCGTCGGCCTCGACGACGCCGACCGCGGTGGCGGCCAGGTCGTACTCGTCGGCGGCCATGAGGTCGCCGTGCTCGGCGGTCTCCCCGCCGACCAGCGAGGCCCCGGCCTGCTCGCACCCCGCCGCGATGCCGGTGACGATCGCGGCGATCCTCTCCGGGACGACCTTCCCGCAGGCGACGTAGTCCTGGAGGAACAGCGGCTCGGCGCCGCAGGCCACGAGGTCGTCGACGACCATGGCGACCAGGTCGATGCCGACGGTGTCGTGCCGGTCCAGCTGCCGCGCCAGGGCGATCTTGGTGCCCACGCCGTCCGTGGACGAGGCGATCAGCGGGCGCCGGTAGCGGGTCGTGTCGAGCGCGAACAGCCCGGCGAAGCCCCCCAGGCCGCCGACCACCTCGGGCCGGCGGGTCCGCTCGACCGCCGTCCGCATGAGGTCGACGGCCCGCTCGCCGGCGTCGATGTCGACGCCGGAGTCCGCGTAGGTGAAGCCGCCGCTCCGGGGCGCCCGGCTCACGGACGGCGCAGGGCGTCGTCGGCGCCGCCGGGCACCGCGGGGCTGCCGGCCTGCTGGCCGGTCCAGCCGGTGACGGCGCGCTCGGCGTCGTCGACCCGCGGCATCGGGGTGCGGGCCACGCCGGCGGGGAGGCTGCCCTCGAGCACGTGCTTGCCGAGCACCCCGGACTCGCCGAGCGGGATCGGGTACCGGCCGGTGAAGCACGCGGTGCACAGCCGGTTGACCGGCTGCTCCGTGGCGGCGACCAGGCCCTGCTCGGAGACGTAGCCGAGGGAGTCGGCGTTGATGGAGGCACGCACGCCGTCGACGTCGAGGCCGTTGGCGATGAGCTCGGCGCGGCTGGCGAAGTCGATGCCGTAGAAGCACGGCCACTTCACCGGCGGGCTGGAGATGCGCACGTGCACCTCGACCGCGCCGGCCTCGCGCAGCATGCGGATCAGCGCGCGCTGGGTGTTGCCCCGCACGATCGAGTCGTCGACGACGACCAGCCGCTTGCCGCGGATGACGTCGCGCAGCGGGTTGAGCTTGAGCCGGATGCCCAGCTGCCGGATGGTCTGCGACGGCTGGATGAACGTGCGGCCGACGTAGGAGTTCTTGACCAGCCCGAGCCCGTAGGGGATGCCGCTGGCCTCGGCGTACCCGACGGCGGCCGGCGTGCCGGACTCCGGGACCGGGATCACCAGGTCGGCGTCGGCGGGCTGCTCCTTGGCCAGCCGGCGGCCGATCTCGACGCGGGCGGCGTGCACGCTGCGGCCGCCGATCGTGGTGTCGGGGCGGGCGAGGTAGACGTACTCGAAGACGCAGCCCTTGGGCTCGGCCGGGGCGAAGTGCTGGCTGCGCAGGCCGTTCTCGTCGATGGCCAGCAGCTCGCCGGGCTCCACCTCGCGGACCACCGAGGCGCCGACGATGTCGAGGGCCGCGGTCTCGCTGGCCACCACCCAGCCGCGCTCGAGCCGGCCGAGGACCAGCGGGCGCACGCCCTGCGGGTCGCGGGCGGCGTAGAGGGTGTCCTCGTCCATGAAGGTGAGGCTGAAGGCGCCGCGCAGCTGCGGGAGCACCTCCATGGCCGCGGCCTCGACGCTCATGTCGGGGCGGGCGGCGATCAGCGAGGTGACCAGGTCGGAGTCGGTGCTGGCGGTGAAGGCGCCGGGCACGCCGGCGTCCGCGGCCCGGCTGGCCAGCTCCGCGGTGTTGACCAGGTTGCCGTTGTGGCACAGCGCCAGGCCGGTGCCGGCGTCGGTGGTGCGGAACGTCGGCTGGGCGTTCTCCCAGGTGGACGCGCCGGTGGTCGAGTACCGGGTGTGCCCGACGGCGAGGTGGCCGCGCAGGCTGCCCAGCGTGGACTCGTCGAACACCTGGCTGACCAGGCCGAGGTCCTTGTAGACGACCACCGAGGCGCCGTCGGAGACCGCGATGCCCGCCGCCTCCTGACCGCGGTGCTGGAGGGCGTACAGGCCGAAGTAGGTCAGCTTCGCGACCTCCTCCCCCGGAGCCCAGACGCCGAAGACGCCACAGGCGTCCTGGGGGCCGGGAGCGTGGGGGTCGAGGTCGTGCGTCAGCCGTCCGTCACCGCGAGGCACACCGACGAGCGTACCGGCGCCCTGCGGGGTACCTCCTGCCCGAGCCGTGATCGTGCCCACCCCGGCGGCGGGTCCGCACCGGCCGGCCGGGCACTCCGGGCGGGCGGAACCGCAGCAGGGGTCCGGCGCGTTGACGGACGGTCCACCTGAGAGGAACCGACATGAGCAGCGACCGGCCCGACCCGAACGACTTCCTCGAGATGGCCCAGCGCATGCTGCGCGGGCTGTTCGACCCGTCGCGCGGCGGCGACGACGGCGACGACGACCCCTGGCGGCGGGCGACCGACCACGACACGCGGCAGCGCCGGCGCGAGCCCAGCGCCGAGGAGCGGCGGGAGAACCTCACGTTCGCCCTCGCCACGCGCGCCGTCGAGGCGCTGGAGGACCTGGCGCTCAACGTCGCGGCGATCCGCCAGCGCCTGGAGCGCTCGGGCACGCCGGAGCCCCCGGCCGCGGAGGCCGGGAGCGACGGGACGACGGCCGGGGGGAACGCCGGCCCGGCGTGACGCCGGGCCGGCGCCGCCCTACCGGACGGTGCTGATCTCGGCGGAGATGCGGGTGTCCTCGCCGTGGCCGGTGTGCACCACCGTGTCGCCGTGGAGGGTCAGCAGCCTGCTGCGGATCGACCGCACGATCGTCGGGTGGTCGCTGAAGCTGCGGCCGGTGGCGCCGGGGCCGCCGTGGAACAGCGTGTCGCCGGTGAAGACGGCGGCCAGGTCGGGCGCGTGCAGGCACGTGCTGCCCGGGCTGTGACCCGGGGTGTGCAGCGCGGTCAGCGACGTGCCGGCGACGCGGAAGAGGGTGCCCTCGGCCAGCGCCTCGTCGGGGTCGGCGCTCTCGTGGACCATCTCCCACAGCACCCGGTCGGCGGGGTGGAACCAGACCGGCGCGCCGGTGGCCTCCCGCAGGTCGACCGCGGCCGTGATGTGGTCGTTGTGCCCGTGGGTGAGCACGATCGCCGTCACCCTCCGCCCGCCGATCGCCTCGAGGATCGGCTCGGCGCGGTGCGGCGCGTCGATCACCAGCACCTCGTCGTCGTCGCCGACGAGCCAGACGTTGTTGTCGACGTCGAAGTCCTGCCCGTCGAGGCTGAACACCCCGGAGACGACGGCCTTCTCGATGCGGACGCCTCCCGTGGACCCGGCCATCAGAGGACCACCACGGAGCGCAGCACCTCGCCCTTCTGCATCTTCTCGAACGCGGCCTCGACGTCGTCGATGCCGACGGTCTCGGAGACGAAGTCCTCCAGCGGGAAGCGGCCCTGCCGGTAGAGGTCGACCA
>NZ_JBJGZT010000030.1:0-54605 GCF_054050655.1 Geodermatophilus sp. SYSU D00663
CGCCAGCTTCCGGTCGTCGACGTCGACGGCGACGATCGTCGTCGCGCCGACCAGCCTCGCCCCGGCGATCGCGGCGTTGCCGACGCCGCCGCAGCCGAACACCGCCACCGACTCCCCCCGCTGCACCGCGCCGGTGTTGATCGCCGCGCCCACCCCGGCCATCACGCCGCAGCCGATCAGCCCGGCGGCGGTGGCCGGCGCCTCCGGATCGACCTTGGTGCACTGGCCGGCGGCGACCAGCGTCTTCTCCACGAACGCGCCGATGCCCAGCGCCGCCGACAGCGCGGTGCCGTCGGTGAGAGTCATCGTCTGCGTGGCGTTGGCGGTGTTGAAGCAGTACTGCAGCCGGCCCTTGCGGCAGGCGCGGCACTGACCGCACACCGCCCGCCAGTTGAGGACGACGAAGTCGCCGACGGCCACGTCGGTGACGCCCTCGCCGACCGCGGCCACGGTGCCGGCGGCCTCGTGGCCGAGCAGGAACGGGAAGTCGTCGTTGATGTTGCCCTGGCGGTAGTGCAGGTCGGTGGCGCAGACGCCGCAGGCCGCGACGTCGACCACCGCCTCCCCCGGCCCCGGATCGGGCACCAGGACCGTCTCGACGCTGACCGGTTCTCCCTTGCCGCGGGCGACGACGCCCCTCACCTCGTAGGCCATGCCGGTGGTTCCTCTCGGGATGTGCGAAGCGGACGCGGTGGTCCCTGCTGTGCGGGTCGCGGGCGATCGGGGGAGTGGCGGGACATCCGCCCCCGGTCGCCCCTTGACCCCGCGCAGCGCCGACCCTACGGTGTTGCACGACTGATATACCAGTCCTCAGCGTCATTTCCTTACAGGAGGGACCCGGCATGGTCGTCCAGGTCGACGCAGCGCCCCAGGCCCCGACCGTTCCCGACCGCGTGCTCGACCGGTCGCTTGCGGACACCGACCCGCAGGTCCACCAGGCCGTCTCCGCGGAGCTGGTCCGGCAGCAGACCACGCTGGAGATGATCGCCAGCGAGAACTTCGCGCCGGTGGCGGTCATGCAGGCCCAGGGCTCGGTGCTGACCAACAAGTACGCCGAGGGCTATCCGGGCCGGCGCTACTACGGCGGCTGCGAGCACGTGGACGTCGTCGAGCAGCTGGCCCTCGACCGGCTGAAGGCGCTGTTCGCCGCCGAGTACGCCAACGTGCAGCCGCACTCGGGCGCCCAGGCCAACGCCGCGGCGATGGCGGCCCTGCTGCACCCCGGCGACACCATCCTCGGGCTGGACCTGGCGCACGGCGGTCACCTGACGCACGGCATGAAGCTCAACTTCTCCGGCAAGCTCTACGACGTCGCCGCCTACCACGTGCGGCCCGACGACCACCGCGTGGACATGGCCGAGGTCGAGCGGCTGGCCCACGAGCGCCGACCCGGACTGATCATCGCCGGCTGGTCGGCCTACCCACGGCAGCTCGACTTCGCCGCGTTCCGCCGGATCGCCGACGAGGTCGGCGCCTACCTGATGGTCGACATGGCCCACTTCGCCGGCCTGGTCGCCGCCGGACTGCACCCCTCGCCCGTCCCGCACGCCCACGTCGTCACCTCGACCACCCACAAGACCCTCGGCGGGCCGCGGGGCGGCGTCATCCTGGCCACCGCAGAGCTGTCCAAGAAGTTCAACTCCTCCGTCTTCCCCGGCCAGCAGGGCGGCCCGCTGGAGCACGTGATCGCCGCCAAGGCCGTCGCCTTCAAGCTGGCCGGGGAGCCCGCGTTCCGCGAGCGGCAGGAGCGCACCCTCGCCGGCGCCCGGATCCTGGCCGACCGGCTGCTGGCCGCCGACTCCCGCGCGGCGGGCATCGGCGTGGTCAGCGGCGGTACCGACGTCCACCTGGTCCTCGTGGACCTGCGCGAGTCGGAGCTCGACGGCCGCCAGGCCGAGGACCGGCTGCACTCCATCGGGATCACCGTCAACCGCAACGCGGTGCCCTTCGACCCCCGCCCGCCGATGGTCAGCTCCGGGGTGCGCATCGGCACGCCGGCGCTGGCGGCGCGCGGCTTCACCCTCGACGACTTCGCCGAGGTCGCCGACGTGATCGCCGCCGCGCTGCGGCCCTCGGTCGGCGAGGCCGAGCTCGCCGGGCTCCGCGGGCGGGTCACCCGGCTGGCCGACCGTCACCCGCTCTACCCCGACCTGACGGAGGTCCCCCGATGAGCCCCCGCACCCCCGGCGCCGACCTGCCGGAGCACCCGGACTTCCTGTGGCGGGACCCCGAGCCGAAGCGCTCCTACGACGTGGTGGTCATCGGCGGCGGCGGGCACGGCCTGGCCACGGCGCACTACCTCGCCGAGAACCACGGCATCACGAACGTCGCGGTGCTGGAGAAGGGGTGGCTGGCGGGCGGCAACATGGCCCGCAACACCACGATCATCCGCTCGAACTACCTGTGGGACGAGAGCTCGGCCATCTACGAGCACGCGCTGAAGCTGTGGGAGGGGCTCGAGGAGGACCTCGGCTACCCGATCCTGTTCAGCCAGCGCGGCGTGCTCAACCTCGCCCACACCCTGCAGGACGTCCGCGACAGCGTGCGCCGGGTCGAGGCCAACAAGCTCAACGGCGTCGACGCGGAGTGGCTGGAGCCCGACGAGGTCCGCAAGATCTGCCCGGTCGTCAACACGTCGGGCGACATCCGCTACCCCGTCCTGGGCGCGACGTACCAGCCGCGCGCCGGCATCGCCAAGCACGACTACGTGGCCTGGGGTTTCGCCCGCCGGGCCCACCGGGCCGGCATCGACCTCATCCAGGACTGCGAGGTCACCGGGTTCGCCACCGACGGCGACCGGGTCACCGGGGTGCAGACCACCCGCGGCACCATCGCCGCCGGCAGGGTGGCCCTCTGCGCGGCCGGCCACACCTCCGTGCTCACGGACATGCTCGGCATCCGGGTCCCGCTGCAGAGCCACCCGCTGCAGGCGCTGGTCTCCGAGCTGCTCGAGCCGGTGCACCCCACCGTGGTCATGTCCAACGCCGTCCACGTGTACGTCTCCCAGGCGCACAAGGGCGAGCTCGTCATGGGTGCCGGCGTGGACTCCTACAACGGCTACGGCCAGCGCGGCGCCTTCCACGTCATCGAGCGCCAGATGGCCGCCGCCGTCGAACTCTTCCCGGTGTTCGCGCGGGCGCACCTGCTGCGCACCTGGGGCGGCATCGTCGACGTCAGCCCGGACGCCTCACCGATCGTGGGCCGGACCCCCTACGACAACCTCTACCTCAACTGCGGCTGGGGCACCGGCGGGTTCAAGGCCACCCCCGGCATCGGCTGGGCCCTGGCGCACACCATCGCCCACGACGAGCCCCACCCCACCGTGGCGCCGTTCACCCTCGACCGGTTCGTCACCGGCGCGCTCGTCGACGAGCACGGCGCGGCCGCCGTCGCCCACTGACCCCGGGGAGCCCTCCGTGCAACTCATCGAATGCCCGTGGTGCGGCCCCCGCGAGGAGGTCGAGTTCCGCTACGGCGGCCAGGCCCACGTCCCGTACCCGGACGCCCCCGGCGCGCTCTCCGACGAGCAGTGGGCGCACTACGTCTTCTTCCGCGACAACCCCAAGGGCCGCTTCGCCGAGCGCTGGCACCACAGCGCCGGCTGCCGGCGCTGGTTCAACGCGATCCGCGACACCGCCACCTACCGCTTCGAGCGCGTCTACCGCCTCGATGACCCGAAGCCGGTGACCCCGTGACCAGTCCCTTCCGCACCGCCGAGGGGGGGCGCATCGACCGCGCCACCACCCTCGAGTTCACCTTCGACGGGCAGACCCTCACCGGCCACCCCGGCGACACGCTGGCCTCGGCACTGCTCGCCTCCGGCCGGCACCAGGTCGCCACGAGCACCACGTTCGGCCGCCCGCGGGGCATCGCCGCGGCCTGGGCCGAGGACCCCGGTGGCCTCGTGCAGATCGAGGAGCCCTTCCCCGAGCCCATGCTGCTGGCCACGACCGTCGAGCTCCACGACGGACTGGTCGCCCACGGCCTGCCGGGGCAGGGTCGCCTCGCCGAGGTCCCCGACTCCGCCCGCTACGACGCCGTCCACCACCACGTGGACGTCCTCGTCGTGGGGGCCGGGCCCGCGGGTCTGGCCGCCGCGCTCACCGCCGCCCGGGCGGGGGCCCGTGTGGCGCTGGTCGACGAGCAGTCCGAGGCCGGCGGCTCGCTGCTGTCGGGCACCGACCGCCTCGACGGGGTCCCGGCGCCGGAGTGGGTGGCGGACGCGGTCGCGGAGCTGGCCGCGCACCCGGAGGTGCTGCACCTGCAGCGCACCACCGCGTTCGGCGGCTACGACGACGGCTTCGTCCTGGCGCTGGAGCGGCGCACCGACCACCTCGGCGCCGCCGCGCCCCGGCGCATCTCCCGCCAGCGGGTGTGGCGCCTGCGCGCGCGCTCCGTCGTCATCGCCACCGGAGCGCACGAGCGCCCGGTCGTCTTCGCCGACAACGACCGACCGGGCACCATGCTCGCCGGCGCCGCCCGGACCTTCCTGCACCGCTACGGCGTGCTGCCCGGCCGTGAGGCCGTCGTGTTCACCACCAACGACAGCGCCTACGACGCCGCCCTCGACCTGTCCCGCGCCGGCATGCGGGTGCAGGCGGTGGTCGACGCGCGGCCGGAGGGCTCCCCGCAGCGGCGTGCGGAGTGCGAGCGTGCCGGCATCCGCGTCCTCCCCGGGGCCGTCGTCACCGGCACGCGGGGGAGCGGGCGGGTCACGCACGCCCTCGTCGCCCCCTTCGTGGACGGGCAGGTGGGGGCCGCCACCGCGATCGCCTGCGACCTCCTGCTGGTCAGCGGCGGCTGGAACCCGGCGGTGCACCTGTTCAGCCAGGCCCGCGGCCGGCTGCGCTACGACGAGACCCTCGGCGCGTTCGTCCCCGGGGAGGACCTCGACGGCCTGTCGGTGGCCGGCTCGGCCGCCGGCGTGTTCGACCTGGCGGGGTGCCTGGCCGACGGGCAGCGGGTGGCCCGCGCGGCACTGGCCGCCCTGGCGATCGCGCCGGCGGGGGAGGACCGGCTGCCCAGCGCCCCGGAGTCCGTCGTCCCGGCGGCGTCCCTGGTGCTGTGGCGGGTGCCGGACACCTCCGGCGCCGAGGGCACCACCTCGTTCGTCGACCTGCAGCGCGACGCGACGGTCGCCGACATCGCCCGCGCGGTCGGCGCCGGGCTGCGCTCCATCGAGCACGTCAAGCGCTACACGACCATCGGGACGGCGCACGACCAGGGCAAGACCTCCGGCGTCCTCGCCTCCGGGATCACCGCCGAGCTGCTCGGGATCCCGGTGCAGGACACCGGGACCACCACCTTCCGGCCGCCCTACACCCCGGTCGCCTTCGCCGCACTGGCCGGGCGCGACCGCGGCCGGCTCTTCGACCCCGAGCGGGTCACCGCCCTGCACGAGTGGCACGTGGCGGCCGGGGCCGTCTTCGAGGACGTCGGCCAGTGGAAGCGCCCGCGCTACTACCCGCGGCCCGGCGAGGACATCGAGGCCGCGGTCCTGCGCGAGTGCGCCGCGGCCCGCACCGGTGTCGGGATCCTCGACGGCTCGACCCTCGGCAAGATCGACGTCCAGGGTCCCGACGCCGCGGTCCTGCTGGACCGGCTCTACACGAACCTGATCAGCAGCCTGAAGGTCGGCTCGGTCCGGTACGGCGTCATGTGCGGCGTGGACGGCATGGTCATCGACGACGGCACGGTGCTGCGCCTGGCCGAGGACCGTTTCCTCGTCCTCACCACCACCGGCGGAGCGGCGAAGGTCCTCGACTGGATGGAGGAGTGGGTCCAGACCGAGTGGCCGGACCTGCGGGTGCACTGCACCTCGGTCACCGAGCAGTGGGTCACCTTCCCCGTCGTCGGCCCCCGTTCCCGCGACGTCGTCGGTGCGGTCTTCCCCGGCGTGGACGTCTCCAACGAGGCCTTCCCGTTCATGACCTGGCGGGACACCACCCTCGACGGGGTGCCGGTCCGGCTGGCCCGGATCAGCTTCTCCGGCGAGCTCGCCTTCGAGGTCTACGTGAACTCCTGGTACGCGGTCGCGGTCTGGCAGCGGCTGCTCCAGGCCGGCCGGCCGTACGGGATCACCCCGTACGGCACGGAGACCATGCACGTCCTGCGCGCGGAGAAGGGCTACCCGATCATCGGGCAGGACACCGACGGCACCGTCACCCCGCACGACCTGGGCATGGCGTGGGCGGTGTCGAAGAAGAAGCCCGACTTCATCGGCAAGCGCTCCTTCGCCCGCCAGGCCAACGCCGATCCGCTGCGCAAGCAGCTGGTCGGGCTGCTGCCCGTCGACCGGCAGACCGTGCTGCCCGAGGGCTCGCAGATCGTGGAGTTCCGCGCCGACGGCCGGCTGCCGCCCCCGCCGGTCCCGATGCTGGGGCACGTCACGTCCAGCTACCGCAGTGCCGAGCTCGCCCGCCCCTTCGCCCTCGCCCTGGTCAAGGGCGGCCGGTCGCGCATCGGCGACACCGTCCACGTCCCCGTCAACGGCACCCTCGTCCCGGTCGAGGTCACCGGCTCGGTGCTGGTCGATCCCGAAGGAGCCCGTCGCGATGGCTGAGCTGCTGCGCACCCACCCGCTCACGGCCTGGAACACCGCGTTCGAGCGCCTGCCCGACACCGTGGCCGTCGCCGTCGAGCCGTTCGTCGCGATGGTCGACGTCCGGCTCGGCGCGGGCGGCGCCGCGGCGGCGGCGGCGCTCGGCGTCGAGCTGCCGGTGGTCCCCAACACCTGGGTGGCGGCCGGCACCGGACGGGCCGTGTGGCTCGGCCCCGACGAGTGGCTGCTCACCAGCACCACCGACGCGCCGGACGAGCTGGAGGCCCGGGTCCGCGCCGCCGTCCTCCCGCTGGGCGGCTCCGCGACCGACGTCTCCGCGCAGCGGATCGGTCTCCGGCTGACGGGCGCGCGAGTGCGCGACGTCCTGGCCAAGGGCTGCTCGATCGACCTGCACCCGCGGGTGTTCGGCCGGGGGCGCAGCGCGCAGACGACGCTCGGCCAGGCCGGGGTCGTGCTGCTGGCCCTCTCCGACGCCGCCGACGACTTCGTCGTCCTCGTCCGGTCCTCCTTCGCCGGCTACCTCGCCGACTGGCTGCTCGACGCGGCCCTCGAGTTCACCCCGACCCCCCACGGCTGACCGGCCCCGTCGGCAGTCCCGGGTCCCACCGGCACGTCAGGAGCGAAGCAATGTCCACCACCCCTCGCGTGGTCGTCATCGGAGCGGGGATCGTCGGTGCCAACCTGGCCGACGAGCTGACCGCCCGTGGCTGGGACCGCGTCACCGTCGTCGACCAGGGGCCCCTGCCGCTGACCGGGGGCTCCACGTCGCACGCGCCGGGGCTGGTCTTCCAGACCAACGCCTCGAAGACCATGACGGCGTTCGCCGGCTACACGGTGGAGAAGCTCAAGGACATCGACGTCGACGGTGCCTGGTGCTTCAACCAGGTCGGCGGCCTCGAGGTCGCCACCACGCCGGAGCGGCTCGCCGACCTGCACCGCAAGCAGGGCTGGGCCACCTCCTGGGGCGTCGAGGCGCAGGTGGTCGACGTCGACGAGTGCGTGCGGCTGCACCCGCTGGTCGACCGCGACCGCATCCTCGGCGGCCTGCACGTCCCCAGCGACGGCCTGGCCAAGGCGTCGCGGGCGGTCGTCGCGCTGGCCCGCCGCGCCGAGGCGCGGGGCGCCCGCTTCCAGGGCTCGACCCGGGTGACCGGCATCGAGCAGGCCGGTGGCCGGGTGACCGGCGTCCGGACCCCGGACGGCGTCATCCCCGCCGACGTCGTGGTCTCCTGCGCCGGTTTCTGGGGGCAGGAGCTCGGCGCGATGGTCGGGATGAGCGTGCCGCTGCTGCCGCTGGCCCACCAGTTCGTCTGGACCGGCCAGGTGCCCGGCCTGGTCGGCCGCAACGACGAGCTGAGCGAGGCGAGCCTGCCGATCCTGCGCCACCAGGACCAGGACCTCTACTACCGGGAGCGCGCCGACCGCCTCGGCATCGGCTCCTACGCGCACCGGCCGATGCCGGTCGACCTGGGGGAGCTGCCGCAGGGGGACGGCGTCCGGGAGTCGTCGATGCCCTCGATGCTGCCCTTCACGGAGGAGGACTTCGCCGCCGCGTGGGAGGAGAGCCGGCTGCTGCTGCCCTCGCTGCGGTCCTCGAAGATCGACTCCGGCTTCAACGGGGTCTTCTCCTTCACCCCGGACGGCGGCCCGCTGATCGGGGAGTCACGGGACGTGGCGGGCTTCTGGATCGCCGAGGCGGTCTGGGTGACGCACTCGGCCGGCGTCGCCCGGTCGGTGGCCCAGCTGCTGGTCGACGGCCGGAGCGAGGTGGACCTGCACGGCTGTGACGTGCACCGCTTCGAGGACGTCCAGCTCACGCCCGAGTACGTCAGCGAGACCTCGCAGCAGAACTTCGTCGAGGTCTACGACGTCATCCACCCGCTGCAGCCCCGGCTGTCCCCGCGCGACCTGCGGGTCAGCCCCTTCCACGCCCGGCAGCAGGAGCTCGGCGCGGTCTTCCTCGAGGCCGCCGGCTGGGAGCGGCCGCACTGGTACGAGGCCAACGCGCACCTGGTCGACGAGCTGCCCGCGGAGTGGGTGCCGCCGGAGCGCGACGCGTGGGCCGGGCGGTTCTGGTCCCCGATCGCAGCCGCGGAGGCGTGGCGGACCCGCACCGCCGTGGCGCTGTACGACATGACCCCCCTCAAGCGGCTCGAGGTCAGCGGCCCCGGCGCCCTCGACCTCCTGCAGCGGCTCACGACCGGGGAGATGGACAAGTCCGTCGGGTCGGTGACCTACACGCTCGCCCTCGATGAGGCCGGCGGCATCCGCAGCGACCTCACCGTCGCCCGGCTCGGCGCGCAGCTCTTCCAGGTCGGCGCCAACGGCCCCCTCGACCACGACCTCCTGCTGCGCGAGGCGCCGGACGACGGCAGCGTGCAGGTCCGGGACGTCACCGGCGGCACCTGCTGCATCGGGCTGTGGGGCCCGCGGGCCCGCGACCTGGTGCAGCGGGTCTGTGCCGACGACCTCAGCAACGACGGGCTGAGGTACTTCCGCGCCAAGCGGGTCCGGATCGGGGGAGTGCCGGTGACGGCGATGCGGCTGTCCTACGTCGGGGAGCTCGGCTGGGAGCTCTACACCAGCGCCGACCACGGACAGCGGCTGTGGGACGTGCTGTGGCGGGCCGGCCAGGACCTCGACGTCGTCGCCGCGGGCCGGGCGGCGTTCAGCAGCCTGCGGCTGGAGAAGGGCTACCGCGCGTGGGGCCACGACATGACCACCGAGCACGACCCCTACGAGGCCGGTCTCGGGTTCGCGGTGCGCAAGCAGAAGACCGCCGACTTCGTCGGACGGCAGGCCCTCGCCGGGAGGGGCGACGACACGGTGAGCCGCCGGCTGTCCTGCCTGACGGTCGACGACGGCCGCAGCGTCGTCCTCGGCCACGAGCCGGTGTTCGTCGATGGCCGCCCGGCGGGCTACGTGACGAGCGCGGCCTTCGGGCACACCGTCGGCCGGCCGGTCGCCTACGCCTGGCTGCCGGCCTCCGCGACCGTCGGCACGAGCGTCGAGATCGAGTACTTCGGGGCCCGCATCCGCGCGACCGTCGCCGCCGAACCGCTGGTCGACCCCGGGATGTCCCGGATCCGGGGCTGAAGCAGGACCCGCCCGTGCGCACCGGCACCCTCCAGACGTTCCTGGAGCAGCCCGCCCCCGCGGTACCGGGCGGGGTCGTCCCGGTGGTCGAGGCCCTCGCCCGGCAGGTCACCGTGCCGCTGTCGGTGGACACCTCGCGGCCCGGGGTGGGCCCCTCCTCGCCGCACGCACTGCTGCGTGCCTCGACGCTGGCGTCCACCTCGAGCACGTCCGGGTCGACCCGGTCCCCCGCACTCCGTCCTGCCCGGCTCCCTGGCCGCGGCCCTCGTCCCGGTCCGGCGCGGCGCGTCGGTGGTGCGCGTGCACGACGCCGCCGCGCGCGACGTCCTGGCCGTCCGGGACGCCGTCCGCACGGGGGCGACGGTTCCCTGACCGGTCCTGTCAGATCACCTCGCGGATCGCCTTCTCGAAGCCGAGGACGTGCTCACGGGCGAGGTCGTCGGCCCGGTCGGCGTCGCCGGCGGCGATCGCCCGGAGCAGCTCCACGTGTTCCCGGACGTGCGCGTCGACCGTGGGCAGCCGATCGAGGAAGAGGCAGAAGATCCGGGTGGCCAGGTTGTCGTAGCGGATCAGGACGTCCTCCAGGTGCGGGTTGCCCGCGGCCCGGTAGATCGCCCGGTGCACCGCCAGGTCCCAGCGCATCAGCTCGGTCCGGTCGACCCGGGTGACGTCCAGCTGCGCGATGTGTGCGGCCAGCTCCTCCAGGTCGGGCTGCCTCGTCCGGGGAGCGCGTTCGGCGGCCCGGCGGGCGGCCAGCGGCTCCAGTTGGGCGCGGATGTCGGAGATGTGCGCCAGGTCGGAGATGTCCATGCCCGAGGCGAACGTGCCGCGCCGCGGGTAGGACACCACCAGTCGGTCGCCCTCCAGCCGCTTCAGCGCCTCGCGGACCGGCGTCCGGCCCACGTCCAGGTCCTTGGCCAGCTCGTCGTCGTCGATCGGGTCGCCCGGGCGGATGTCGAGCATGATCAGCCGGTCCCGGATCGCCACGTAGGCCCTGTCCGCCAGGGACGTGGCGGCCGACGGGTCGAGATCCAGGGGAGCGAGGGCCACCAGGAGATCGTACGGCTTGGTGGCCACCGGCTCTTGCCTCGTGAGAGGGATCGACATACCGTCAGCGTACATCTGATATACCAACTGTGTACCTGCCTCCGCAGTTGGTCGTCATCCCGGCAGCGGAAGAGGGAGGCACGGGTGACCACCAGCGCCTTCGACCTGTTCAAGGTGGGGATCGGTCCGTCCAGCTCCCACACCGTCGGTCCCATGCGGGCCGCTGCGACCTTCGTCGCGCGGCTGTCCGAGGAGGGGCTGCTCGAACGGGTGGCCGGCGTCCGGTGCGAGTTGTTCGGCTCGCTCGGCGCCACCGGGCACGGCCACGGCAGCGTCCGGGCCGTCGTCCTCGGTCTGGAGGGCGAGCAGCCCGACGTCGTTGATCCCGTCGCGGCCGGGCCGCGGGTGGAGGCCGTCCGCCGCGAGGGGAAGCTCCGGCTGGCCGGCGAACACCCGATCGCCTTCTCGGTGGACGACGACGTCGTGCTGCACCGGCGCAGGCGCCTGGCGTTCCACAGCAACGGGATGCTCTTCACGGCCCTCGACCCCGCCGGGGGAGAACTCTCCCGCCGCGAGTACTACTCGGTGGGCGGCGGCTTCGTCCTCGACGAGGACGAGGCCGGCAACCCGGTGGTCGTCGAGGACCGCACGCCGGTGCGCCACCCCTTCCGCACCGGCAGGGAGCTGCTGGCGCACACCCGGGAGACCGGACTGCGGATCAGCGACGTGATGCTGGCCAACGAGCTCGCCTGGCGCACCGAGACCGAGGTCCGCGCCGGCCTGCTGCACATCTGGTCGGTGATGCAGGAGTGCGTGGAGCGCGGCACCCGGACCACCGGCGTCCTGCCCGGTGGCCTGAAGGTCCGCCGGCGCGCGGCCGCACTGCGCACCCAGCTGGAGGACCACCCGGACGAGGACGACCCGATGCGTGCCGTGGAGTGGGTGACCCTCCACGCCCTGGCGGTCAACGAGGAGAACGCCGCCGGCGGGCGGGTGGTCACCGCGCCGACCAACGGTGCCGCCGGCATCGTCCCGGCGGTCCTGCACTACTACCGCGACTTCGTCGACTCCTGCTCGGAGGACGGTGTCGTGCGGTTCCTGCTCACCGCCGCGGCGATCGGCCTGCTGTTCAAGGAGAACGCCTCCATCTCCGGTGCCGAGGTGGGGTGCCAGGGCGAGGTCGGCTCGGCCTGCTCCATGGCGGCCGCCGGCCTCGCCGAGGTCCTCGGGGGGACGCCGGAGCAGGTGGAGAACGCCGCCGAGATCGGCATCGAGCACAACCTCGGCCTCACCTGCGACCCGGTCGGCGGGCTGGTGCAGATCCCGTGCATCGAGCGCAACGCCGTCGGCGCGGTCAAGGCCGTCACCGCGGCCCGGATGGCCGTGCGCGGGGACGGACGGCACCACGTCCCCCTGGACAAGGCCATCAAGACGATGCGCGAGACCGGCGCGGACATGAAGGACAAGTACAAGGAGACCGCCCGTGGCGGGCTGGCGCTCAACGTCGTCGAGTGCTGAGGAGGCACCCGTGTCCCACCCGTTCACCCTCACGCTGAGCTGCCAGGAGCGCCCGGGCATCGTGCACGCGGTCAGCACGTTCCTGTTCGAGCAGGGCTGCGACATCGTCGAGCACCAGCAGTTCGACGACGCCGTCCGCGGCCAGCTGTTCCTGCGGACGGCGTTCGTCTGCTCGCAGGACACCGACGCCGCCCGGCTGACGGCGGACTTCCGTGCGGTGGCCGACGAGTTCGGCATGTCCTACCAGGTCTCCGGCGACCAGCCGCAGCGCGTGCTCGTCCTGGTCTCCAGGCTGGGCCACTGCCTCAACGACCTGATCTTCCGCTGGCGGGCCGGCAGCCTCGGCGCCGAGCTGGTCGCCGTCGTCTCCAACCACGAGGACCTGCGCCCGATGGCGGAGGCGGCCGGGCTGCCGTTCCACCACGTGCCCGTGACGCCGGGTACCAAGCGGGAGGCCGAGGTGCGACTGCTCGAGCTGGTCGACGAGCACCGCGCCGACCTGGTCGTGCTCGCCCGCTACATGCAGGTCCTCTCCGACGAGGCCTGCGCCGCCCTCCACGGCCGGGCGATCAACATCCACCACTCCTTCCTGCCCGGCTTCAAGGGCGCCAAGCCCTACCACCAGGCATTCGACCGCGGGGTGAAGCTGGTCGGCGCGACGGCCCACTACGTGACCCCCGACCTCGACGAGGGGCCGATCATCGAGCAGGAGGTCATCCGCATCGACCACACCTACGACCCGCGCGCCCTCGCCACGGTCGGCCAGGACGCCGAGGCCCTGGCACTGTCGCGCGCCGTCCGGTGGCACAGCGAGCAGCGGGTGCTCCTCAACGGGCACAGCACCGTCGTCTTCCGCTGACCCGGCCGCGAGAGCTCTGGTGCCGACCGCGACGGCGGGCGTGCCGTCGCCCGCGCTCGACCGCGTCCACCGGCACCTGTAGGAGGAGCTCGGGCCGCAGCGTGGTCCGGCGGGTGAGGGGGCTCGCCCGGCCGCGGGCCCTGCTCAGGGCACTGCTCACTCGATGGTCATCGCCCGGCGGCGGACGCGCTCGTCGTAGCGGTCGCGCTCGCCGCTGAGGGGCCTGCCGAGGTACTCGCCCAGCGTGACGCCGGCAGCGAGGGCGAGCCCGACGGCGCCGGCCCCGACGAGGGCGCCGAGCCCGTCGTCGATCCGTGCCTCGACGACGATGGTGAACAGGCCGTGGTAGACCGCCAGCCCGGGCAGCAGCGGGACGATGCCGCAGACGGCGACGAGCTGCGGTGGGACCCGGAGCCGCTCGGTCAGCGCCTCACCGCACGACCCCAGGACGACGGCCGCGACCCCGGCGGCCAGCGCGGGACCGGCGCCCAGCTCGCCGGCTGCCCAGAACGTCGCCCAGGCCAGCGCTCCGGCCACCGCGGCCAGACCGACGGCGCGCGGCCGGGCATGGGTGGCCAGGGCCCAGAACCCGGCGATCCCGGCCGACGCGGCCAGCGCGACGGCGAACGGCACGGGAGCGGGAGAGGTGTCGATGACGGTCAGCGGGAGCTGGGCGCGCTGGGCCAGATCGAGGACGCCGGCGATGCCCACGACGATGCCGGCGGTCAGGGTCACCACTTCGAAGGCCCGCGCCCCGGCGGTCACCGGGAAGCCGCTGATGGCGTCCTGGGCCGCGCTGACCAGGGACAACCCGGCGAGCAGCACGACGATGCCGGCGGCGACGACCAGGGAGGTCTGCACGTCGACGTCCCAGGTGAGCAGGAGAACGGCGACCCCGGTAGCCAGCGCGGCCCCGGCCACCTGCTGGAAGAACAGCGGCAGGCTCCGCCGGTTGAGCGCGCGCATCACCTGCTCGACCAGAGCGGTGGTCAGCGCCGCGAGGAGGGCCTCCCGCCAGCCGCCGCCGAGGACCAGCCCGAAGCACCCGGCGACGCCGGCCCAGCCCAGCGCGGTCACGCTCCGGCGGTAGGTGGCGGGCGCCGAGACCACCCGGTCCAGCCGGCGGTGCGCCTCCTCGACGTCGAGGTCGCCGGCGCCGACCGCACGGGCCAGGTCGGTGATGCCCTGCAGGCGGGTGTAGTCGAGCCGGCTCGTCTGCACGATCCGCATCGCGGTGAGAGGTACCGCGTTCTCGCGGTCGTAGCTGACCGTGATCGACGTGAAGGTGATGTCGATCTGGCAGCTGGTGAGCCCGTAGGCGGCAGCGACCCGCAGCACCGTCGCGGTCGCGTCGGCCGCTGAGGCCCCGACGGCCAGCATCGACGCCCCGATGCGCAGCGCCAGCCCCAGCGCGGCGTGCGCGGTGAGGTCGTCCATCCGGCTCGCCTGGGCCCGCAGGCCGATCGGCGCGGTCGGCGGGCTGGTCCCCGCGATCGCGCGCCAGGCCCGCTGCGGGATGCGTGCGTACGGCATGGAGCGGTTCGGAGGCCAGGTGGGCACGCCTCCACGGTATGTGCGGCCGACGCGCCGACCGGCCACCACGCGACGGCCGGCCCATGACGGGTACGACGGGGCTCGGCGCGACCGACTCGCGACCGACGAACGGCGCTCGGGAGCCGACGACAGCCCGCCACCTCCGTTGAGGAGCGACCCCTTTCAGCTGCACGTTCGATGCTGACCACCATCCGCCACCCCGCACGGGATCGACTCGCAGGACCATGCGGCTCGAGCCCGACCCCGTGAGGCCGAACTCTGGTTCGGCACTCGCGTGGACCTGCACTGCCGGCTCGAGGCGATCGCCCGGACCGAGCCCGCCGGCGGGGGGGCATCGAGCCGCGCCGGCCGAGCAGCAGCCGTCGGGACCGGACATACGGGCGCAGCGCGCGTACCCGCAGGTAGCGGCCCACGGCCTGGGCGGTCTTCGCGCCGAACGGCACGACCCGCGGACGGGAGCCCCTGCCGGTGACGCGGGCCGGCTCCCGGTCCGGGTCGACGTCGGTCAGGTCCGGCCCACACAGCTCCGACACCCGTACGCCGGTGTCGGCAGCAGCCTCGGCACCACCTCGTCGCGGCGACCGAGGAACACCGCGCGGTCGAAGACGCCCGCAGCGGGCGGTGAACGGGTGCTATGAACTCTCCGCCGCGGTTGGAGCCAGCGGAGCCACCTGGACGTTGACGTAGATGTCATGGCCGCTGATCTCGACCACCGTGTCGGCCGGGAAGCCAAGCAGCTCGACCCGGTAGTGCCACTGACGATTGCCGGAGTCGCGCCACGGGCTGACGAATACGATGTCCGGCACGTCCGAATCCAACGGAGCCGAGACCTGCGCTTCGCCGGCACCCCTTGGCGCCGGCGCTGACCGGGCAGTCCACGGCGTCGGCACTGGAGTCGCCGCCCAGCTGCTGGTGACCGCCGGGGACAACCCCAGCGGCTGCGCTCCGAGGCCGCCTGCGCCCAACTCTGCGACCCTGCGCCACTACAGGGCAGCAGTGGCCGCACCATCCGCCATCGGCTCGACCGCGGCGGGGACCGGCACGCCGACTGCGCCCTGCACATCATCGCTCTGGTCCGGCTGTCGCCTCACCAAGCGACTCAGGGCTATGCGACATGCCGACGAGCCGATGGCCTGAGCGACCTCGAGATCATCCGCTGCCTCGAGCGCTACATCGCCCGGAGAATGCAGCACGTCCTCGTCGCTTGACGAGGGAGTAGGAGCATGTCGGTCGGACAGACCGTCGCTCGTCTCTGGCGCTGCCGATCGAGGTCGTCGCTTCCTGACCACGACGTCGAGCGCGGAGCAGGTCCGGTGGCTCGTGGACGCACGGACCGTGCAGGACGGCATCCAACGGTGTCCTGGATGGCTGCTGGGCTCTGTCCGGTTGTCGAAGGGTGCCCGCGCTGCAATCACAGTGGTGTTGAGAACCGAACGGCCGTCGGAGACGCCCCCTCGGCTGCCAGGGCTGGACCGGTGCCTCAGGTGCTGCTCGGGTCCGCTGGGCCCGATCGATGGCAGGGCAACGTAGCAGCGAGGCCACAGCGGGAGGTCCTGGTCGTGAGGCAACGGACGACGGCCACACGGTGTGGGCCACAGGACGGCTCGACCCCGTCCCGGGCAAGAGATGTCCGCTCACCGCACCAGCGGGCACCCCGGCCCAACCGGTCTTGACGGCCGTAGGACCTTCGGTAAGGCATCGGGGAGCTGTTGCTCGTTCTCCTTGCTCGAAGCTCCGCCCGGCCGCGACCCTGGATCGAGCCTGGCTTCCAGGGTCGGTCAACGGTGTGAAGGTGGGGGCGGATGGTCGACTTCTTGCGAGTCACGGTGCACGACCGGGTGGGGTGGATCGAGTACGACCGCCCGCCGGTCAACGCCTTCCACTGGGAGATGCTCCGCGAGGTGCCGGAGGCCCTGGAGCGACACCTTACGGACCCCACCGTCCGGGTGGTGGTGATCGGCAGCGCCCTCGACACCCACTTCAGCGTCGGCGCGGACCTGCGGGTCTTTGCCGACATGGACGACGGAGGCATGCGTCGCTGGGTGGACGTGTGCCACGATCTGGTCCGCAGGATGCGCGCGTCGCCGAAACCGCTGCTGGCGGCCGTGCACGGCACCGCGGTCGGGGGCGGCCTGGAGATGGCGCTGCACTGCGACATCCGCTTCGCCGCGCGTACCGCCCGGCTCGGGCAGCCGGAGATCGGCATCGGGTTCATCCCGCCGGTCGGCGCGACGCAGGCGCTGGCCCGCTTGCTGGGCCGGCCTCAGGCGCTGCGGTTCCTCTACGACGGCACCCTGCTGAGCGCAGAGGAGGCCTCCGCCATCGGCCTCGTGGACGTCGTGGTGGCTGACGAGCGGCTCCGCGAGGAGGTGCAGGGCTACGCCGAGGGGCTGGCCCGGAAGCCGGCGCGGGCGCTGGCGGCGATCCGGCGCTGCATCACCGAGGGCTTCGACCTGCCCTTCGAGGCGGGCCTGGCCATCGAGCGGGAGGAGGCGGTGGCGCTCGGCGCGACGGCGGACTTCCGCGAGGGACTGGCCGCCTTCCTCGGCAGACGACCACCGGTCTGGTCGGACTGACCCGGGAGCTGATCCGCTCCGGAGCCCTGGGCGCGCGACGGGGAGCCGTTCGCGTCTGCGACCGACGCGCGAGTTGGACGAATCCGGCTCTGTCGCGGTGAGGCGACGAAGCTCCGCGACCAGCTTTAGACCAACGAACCCCTCTCGACGCCCGACGATGACCAACGTCAAGCGACGGCGTGACCGGTCGCTCACCCGAACGTTCATCGCCGATCTACCGCTGCCGACGACCCCAAGATCAACCAGCCGGACGAGCCGTCGACGACTGGGGTGGCCCGTCGCTCCGCTCAAGCGGGGTCCAGGTGTGCCGATGGAACCAAGCGCAAGGAGCCTCCTCGAGGCGACCCCGCGCGAGAGGCAACGGATGCGCCTGACGATGATCGGCACCTTGACAGTCGGTGTTCTCCTGCTGTCCGCCTGTACTGAGGCGGCTCCATCCGCCGCTCCGACAGCGACCCCGACCACGCCTACGTGGGCGCTGTTCGAGGGCCCGTCGGGTCTGGAGGTCGAAGCAGAAGAGGAGGCGCGGGCAACTCTGGAGGAGCAGCGACGAGCGGCTGAAGACCAGCAGCAACAGGCGGAGGCGGCAGCAGCGGCCGCCCGGGCTGTCGCGGCAGAGGCGGCGGCCGGTGAGGAGGCGACCGTCGTCGAGGAGGAGTGCATCGGCTACGGGTGCAGCCCGGAGCAGGACGCTGAGATCAACGACCTGGAGGTGCGGTGTTCCGACGGCACGGCCACGGTCGAGGAGTGCTTCGGACCCGGCGCGGATGCCAACGGCAACGGCATCGCGGACGTCAACGAGTAGTCCGCCGACTCACCGTCGATCGCCCAGGCTGAGGCGCCGGTGGGCCTCAGCCTGGGCCCGCTCGACGGCGGTCGAGGCGGCGTAGCGGGACAGCATGTCGTCGCTGCGCCAGCCGGCCAGCATCACCAGGTCCCGCTCCCGTCCTCCTCCGGCCAGCCGCCGGTGGGCGAAGGTGTGCCGGAACCGGTGTGGGTGGACGTCGGCGACCCCGGCCTGCGCGGCGCGGGTGTGCAGCACGTCGCGGGCCCCGTCTCGGCCGTGCGACGGCGCGGGCATGGCAGCGCAGCAGGCCGCCGAGGTCGGGACCGGTCGGCGACGGGAGGAGCGCCGCCCCTCCGGCTTCCGTCGCCACGGCGCCGGCCTCGTCGTTGGCGGCGTCGTGGTGTCCTCGTACGACGAGAACGTCTGCACGAGGACGAACGCCGGCACGAGCGCGACGAGGATGCGTACCGGGGCCAACAGGTCGGTCAGCGGGATGCCCTCGGCTCAGGCCCCTGCCACCGGTGGTGCGGTGGGGTCGGCCGCCTCGGTCGTGACTTCCCGGAGCACGTAGTCCTCGATGGTCTCCAGGTCGTGGGTAGAGCGTTTCACGATCGTGAGCAGGTCGCTCATCTTGCTGACCTCCTCGATCTGCTCCTTGATGAACCACTGCATGAACTGGTCGGAGGCGAAGTCGTTCTCCCGCCGCGCGATCCCGATCAGCGCGCCGATCTGCTCGGTGACCCGCTTCTCCTGCTCCAGCGCCAGGGCGACCGGCGCGACGACGTCGGGGAACTCGTTGACCGGGGCCGCGACGGCGGGGATGCGCACCGGCGCGTCGGAGTCGAGCAGGTAGCGGACCATCATCATGGCGTGCTGCCGCTCCTCGAGCGCCTGGTCGAAGAAGAGCTGCGCCGTCCGGGGCATGGTCAGCTGGTCGAAGTACACCGCGCAGGAGACGTACTGCTGGTGCGCGGCGAACTCGTTGCCGATCTGCGTGTTCAGCAGCTCGACGAAGGCGGGGGCGGCCATCGGGACTCCCGGACGTGTGCGGTGGCGGTCACCGGACGTTAACCGGTGACCCTCCGGTGCCCGTGGATCACCCGCAAAGGGAAGGCTAGCCTCACCGGGTGGCCAAGTCGGCGGGCATGCCCAAGAAGAAGTGTTGCCAGGACAGGCCGCGCTGCAAGCGGTGTCCCCTCCGCGCCCTCGCCGAGGGGACGCTCCCGCCGGGCTACACGGTCAAGAAGCGCCGCCTGGTCAAGCTGGACAAGGCCGACAAGGTGCTCGCCAAGAGCAGTCGGAAGGCTGCCTGATCCCTCCCTCCCCACCGCGCCGCCGGGCGGCGGTCAGCCGGCCTTGCGTGGTCACGGGCCCGTGTCAGCGCTGATGCGGGCCGCGGCCGCCGGGATCCAGTCGTGACTGGCATCGAGTCCCTCGGCGGTAGCTGCGGCGCGCAGGGTCGCTGCCGCCGTCTCGGGTGGCTGGCCCATCGCTCGATCTCTTGCCAGTTCGTACACGGCGAGCGCCTTCAGGCGCTGCTCGAGCGGTAGGCCCGCCAGCAGGCTTCTCCAGTCGTCCTCCACCCGTGAGGTCGTGCCCCCTGACACGCGGACCATGCCGGTCGTTCGGTCGGGATCACTCGGGAGGAGGGGAGCCGATGGTCGCGTCCTCGGGAGCGCTGACGGCCTTCACCATCGACCGGGTCAGCAGGCCGGCCGCGACGGCCGCGGCAGCCGCGATCGCGGACCGGAGCAGACGGTCTCTGAGATCCATGGCGACCTCCGGGGGGAGAGGTGTGCGACGGAGCGACGGGGGGGGTACGCGAGCAGCACCGGAGGACGGGGGGTGCCTGTCGAGTGAGCGTTGCGCTTCGCTTGCGTCGAGCGCCGGATCACTCGTTTGCACCGGCAGGCCGCCTGGCGCGGCTGGGCTGCACCCGCATCGGCTCGCCCGGCATCTTCGGGTAGTCCGGCGGATAGGGCAGGTCGCCCAGGCCCTGGTCCGCGGCCTGGCGCTCGGCGAGCTCGAGCAGCGGCTCGATGGAGTAGGCGTGCCCGGCCAGCCCGGCGTGCTTGTCACCGACCGCGCGGAAGCGCTCCGGCATGGTGAGCGCGGTGAAGTCGGACGGCGAGACGTCGGGCAGCTCGTCCCAGTCCAGCGGCGCGCTCACCGGCGCGTGCGGCTTGGGCCGGATGGAGTACGCCGAGGCGATCGTGCGGTCCCGGGCCATCTGGTTGTAGTCGATGAAGATCTTCTCGCCGCGCTCCTCCTTCCACCACGACATCGTCACGCGGTCGGGCAGCCGGCGCTCCAGCTCGCGGCCGAACGCGATCACCGCACGGCGCACGTCGGTGAACGTCCACCGCGGCTGGATCGGCACGTACACGTGCACCCCGCGGCCGCCGGAGGTCTTCGGCCAGCCCTCCATGCCGAGCTCGTGCAGCAGCTCCCGCACGTGCGGCGCGACCCACACGGCGTCGGCGAAGTCGGTGCCCGGCTGCGGGTCCAGGTCGATGCGGATCTGGTTCGGTGACTCGACGTCGGTCTTGTCCACCGGCCACGGGTGGAAGGTGAGCGTGCCGAGGTTCGCGCACCACGCGACGACGGCGACCGAGTCCGGCGCGATCTCGTCCGCGGTCCGCCCGCTGGGGAAGGTGATGTGCGCCGTCGGCACCCAGTCGGGCGCGTTCTTGGGCACCCGCTTCTGGTAGAAGGCGTCGCCGGTGTTGTCCATCCGGGTCGACAGCCGCGCGCCCTCGAAGACGCCGCCGGGCCAGCGCTCCAGCGTCGTCGGCCGGTCCCGCAGGGCGAACAGGATGCCCTCGCCGACGCTGACGAAGTACTCGACGACGTCGATCTTGCGGATGCCGCGCTCGGCGAAGTACGGCTTCTCCGGGTTGGAGACCCGCACCTCGTGCCCGTCGACGGTCAGCGTGACCGCGTCCCTGCTGCTCGCCATCTGCTCAGCTCCCCGGTCCGGGGCGGCTCAGGCCGGGCACGTCAGCCCGTCCTGCGGCGCCGTGAGGTCGATCAGGTAGGCGTTGACCGCCGCGGTGACGCAGTCGGTCTTCGGGTAGGCGGTGTGCCCCTGGCCCTGCCAGACCAGCAGCGTGCCGGCGGTGAGGTCCTCGGCCATGTCCTCGGCGCCGGGCAGCGGTGTCACCGGGTCCCCGGAGGTGCCGACGACGAGGATCGGCGCGCTGCCCTCGGCGTCCCGCTCGGGCAGCGGCGTGCGCGCGGCGTCCCACACGCCGCAGGTGTAGAGGCTGGAGGCGACCTTGGCGCCGAACAGCGGGTACCGCTGCGACCACTCCTGGGCCAGTTGCAGCACCTCCTCCTCGGAGAACGTCTCGTCCTCGGGGGTGTCGGCGCAGCTGATCGCGAAGTCGGCGTCGAGCCGGTTGGTGTACGTGCCGTCCTGGAGCCGGCCGGCGGAGGGGTCGGCGATCGAGAAGAGGCCCGCCGAGTCGCCGTTGCGCGCGGCGGCCAGCGCCTGCGAGAGCTGCGGCCACGACCCGGTGTCGTAGAGGGCCGCGGTGACGGCGGTGAGGACGACGCCCGGTGTCGCGGTGCGGGTCTCCCCGGGCCGGCTGCTCGGGATGGGCGTCGTGGCCGCCACGGTCAGCAGGTCCTGCACGAACGTCCGGGGGTCGCCCCCGATCGGGCACCCGGACACCAGGCCCACGCAGTTGGCGGCGAACGCGTCGAACCCGGCCTCCAGCCCCGCGGCCTGCGCCTCCGCGTCGGCCTGCGGGTCGGCGTCGGGGTCGACCGCGGCGTCGAGCACCATCGCGCGCACGTTCTCCGGGAACAGCTCGGCGTAGGTGGAGCCGAGCGTGGTGCCGTAGGAGTAGCCGAGGTAGGTCAGCTGCTCGTCGCCCAGCGACTCGCGCAGCAGGTCCATGTCGCGCGCGGTGGCGACGGTGTTGAAGGTGCCGAGCGCGTCGCCGTACTCCTCGGCGCAGGCGTCGGCCGCCTCGTCCTTGAGCGCGAGGACGTCGTCCATCTGCTGCTGGTCGGTCGGCCGGGGCTCCGCGGCGGTCATGCGGTCCTTGAGCTCGGCGGGGATGCACTCCACCGGCGTGGACAGGCCGACGCCGCGTGGGTCGAATCCGACCACGTCGAAGCGGCGCAGCACGTCCTCGGGCAGCGACAGCGCCAGGCTCAGCCCGAGGTCGGCCCCCGAGACGCCGGGGCCGCCCGGGTTCACCAGCAGCGAGCCGATCCGGTCGCTCTGCCCGGCCAGCGTCGCGCGGACGAGGAACAGCGGCAGCGTCGCGCCCTCGGGTTCGTCGTGGTCGATGGGCACCTCGGTGCGGCCGCACTCGAAGGCGAGGTCGCGCTCGCTGCCGGGCGTGCCGGCCACGAGCTCGGTGATCTGCGCGTCGCAGTCGGTCCAGGTGATCGGCGCGGCCTCCGGCTCGGCCGGCGTCGAGGAGGCGGCCGACGAGGAGTCCGCCGACGACGCGTCCGGGTCCGAGAAGGAGCTGCAGCCGGCGACCGCCACGAGCAGTCCGGTCGAGGCGGCGAGCAGGCCGCGGCGCAGACGCATGGTCACGACGGTAGGAGGCGCGGCAGGCCGGCCGCCCCGCAGGTGCCGGTCACCCGTTGAACACCTCGGCCAGGTCGTAGCGGACCGGGACCTCGAGCTGGTCGTAGGTGCAGCTGCGCGGTTCCCGGTCGGGCCGCCAGCGGAGGAACTGCCCGGTGTGCCGCAGTCGCCGTCCCTCGAGCTGGTCGTACTTGATCTCGACGACGAGCTCGGGCCGCAGCGGCACCCAGGACAGGTCCTTCTTCGCGTTCCACCGGCTCTGCGCGCCGGGCATCCGGTGCTCGCCGTTCTCCTGGACCTCGGCGTTCGCCCAGTCCTGCCACGGGTGCCCGTCGAGTGCCTGGGCCCGGTAGGGCGCCAGCTCCTCGACCAGCTCGGCCCGCCGCGCCATGGGGAACGACGCCGCGACGCCGACGTGCTGCAGCCCGCCGTCGTCGTAGAGGCCGAGCAGCAGCGAGCCCACGACCGGCCCGCTCTTGTGCCAGCGGAACCCGGCGACCACGCAGTCGGCGGTGCGCACGTGCTTGACCTTGGTCATCAGCCGCTGGTCGGGGCCGTAGGGCAGGTCGGCGTCCTTGGCGACGACGCCGTCGAGGCCCGCGCCCTCGAACTCGTCGAACCAGCGCTGCGCGATCGCCGCGTCCCGGGTGACCGCGGTGACGTGCACCCGCTCGTGCCGGCGGTCCAGCACCTCGCGCAGCCGCTGCCGGCGCTGCGCGAACGGCGTCTCCATCAGCGACTCGTCCCCGAGGGCCAGCAGGTCGAAGGCGACGAAGTGCGCCGGCGTCTGCTCGGCGAGCAGGTCCACCCGCGACTTGGCGGGGTGGATGCGCTGCAGCAGCGACTCGAAGTGCAGCCGGTCGCCCTGCGGCACGACGATCTCGCCGTCGACGACGCAGCGCTCGGGCAGGGCCTCCTTGACCGCGGCCACGACCTCGGGGAAGTAGCGGGTCAGCGGGCGCTCGTTGCGGCTGCCGAGCTCCACCTCGTCACCGTCGCGGAAGACGATGCAGCGGAAGCCGTCCCACTTGGGCTCGTAGAACAGCCCGTCCCCGGTCGGGAGCTTCGTCGTGGCCTTGGCCAGCATCGGCTTGACCGGCGGGAGCACGGGCAGGTCCATGCAGGTCAGTCAACCAGCGGCCTCCCGCACCGGCAGACCACCGTCGACCGGACGGGTGGCGGCGGTGTGCGCCGGCGCCGCATCGGAGAGCCGGAACGCGGCGTCCGCGCACGCGGTCGGGACTCAGTCCACCGCGTAGCGGGTGAACAGGACGCCGTCCTCCTCGAGCACCTGCACCAGCCGCGGGCGGACGACGTCGCGCAGCGCCCGGTCCAGCAGCCGCGCCTGGCCGCCGACCAGCGCGGGGGAGACGGTGAGGTCCAGCTCGTCGACGACGCCGGCGTCCAGCGCCGCCGACAGCAGCGCCGGCCCGCCCTCGCACAGCACCTGCTCGAACCCGCGCCCGGCGAGCCGGTCGACCGCGAGCGGCAGGTCCACGTCGGCGTCCCCGCACACCAGCACGTCCACCCCGGCGTCGGCCAGCGCGGCCCGTCGGCCGGCGTCGGCCGCGGCGCACGTCACCAGCAGCGTCGGGGGCCGGGCCAGCCGGTCCCCGGGCGCGAGCGAGGCCCGGCGCGACACCACCGCGATCGGCAGCTCCGGCGGCCGGCCGAGCGCGGCGCGCCGCCGCCCGACCGGCGAGCCCGCCGCCACCGGGCGGTAGCCCTCGCCGGCCGCCGTCCCGTGCCCGACCAGGACGACGTCGGCCAGCGCGCGCAACGTCGAGAACACCCGCCGGTCGCCGGGCGAGCCGAGCCCGGCGCTCACGCCGTCCACGGTGACCGCGCCGTCCAGCGAGGCGACGAAGTCGACGCGGAACGAGCGCCCCGGCGGCAGGGCGTAGGCGTCGGCCAGGTCGTCGTCGGTCAGGTCCGCCCCGCCGGGGGAGGGGAGCAGCCGGCGCATCAGGTGGTGACGACGGCCGCGCTCTCGGCCGGGACCGTCACCGTCGCACCGTCCACGGACGGCTCGTCGGCGGTCGCGAACAGCACCCCGGTGGCCGGCCGGTCCAGCTCCACCTGCTGCGGCTGCCCGGACAGGTTGGCCACCACCCGCAGCGCGCCGCGGTGCAGCACGAGCACGCGGTCGTCGTCGTCCCAGCCGACCTCGACCGCCGACAGGTCCGGGTCGACCAGGTCCGGGTGCTGCCGGCGCAGCGCCAGCAGCGTCCGGTGCACCTCCAGCAGCCGTGCGTGCGGCTCGCGCGAGGGCTCGGACCAGTCCAGCTTCGAGCGGCGGAAGGTCTCCGGGTCCTGCGGGTCGGGCACCTCGTCGGCGTCCCAGCCGTGCTCGGCGAACTCGTTCTTGCGGCCCTCGGCCGTCGCGCGGCCGATGTCGGGGTCGGTGTGGCTGGTGAAGAACTGCCACGGCGTCGAGGCCCCCCACTCCTCGCCCATGAACAGCATCGGCGTGAACGGGCCGGTCAGCACCAGGGTCGCGCCGACGGCGAGCAGGCCGGGGGACAGCGTCGCCGAGACGCGGTCGCCGATGGCGCGGTTGCCGATCTGGTCGTGGTCCTGCAGGTAGCCGAGGAACTTCCAGCCCGGCAGCCGCGCGGTGTCCACCGGCCGGCCGTGCGAGCGGCGGCGGAAGCTGGACCACGTGCCGTCGTGGAAGAAGGCGCCGGTGAGGGTCTTGGCCAGCCCGGCGAGCCCGGCCTCGGCGAAGTCGCCGTAGTAGCCCTGCCCCTCCCCGGTGAGCGTCGCGTGCAGCGCGTGGTGGAAGTCGTCGCTCCACTGGGCGTGGATGCCGGTGCCGCCGGCCACCCGGGGGGTGACCACCCGGGGGTCGTTCAGGTCGCTCTCGGCGATGAGCGTCAGCGGCCGGCCGACGGCGACCGAGAGCCGGTCGACCTCCTGCGCCATCTCCTCGAGCACGTGCGTGGCGCGCTCGTCGACCAGCGCGTGGACGGCGTCCAGCCGCAGCCCGTCGACGTGCATGTCGCGCAGCCACATCAGGGCGTTGTCGAGGATGTAGCGGCGGACCTCGTCGGAGTCCGGCCCGGACAGGTTGACCGACTCGCCCCAGGTGTTCGCGCCGCCCTCCGAGAAGATCGGCATGAACAGGGGCAGGTAGTTCCCCGACGGGCCCACGTGGTTGTAGACGACGTCCTGGATGACGCCGATCCCGCGCTGGTGGCAGGCGTCGACGAACCGCTGGTAGGCCGCGGGGCCGCCGTAGCTCTCCTGCACCGTGTACCAGAGGACGCCGTCGTAGCCCCAGTTGTGCGTGCCGTCGAAGCCGTTGACCGGCAGCAGCTCGACGAAGTCGACGCCGAGGTCGGCGAGGTGGCCCAGCCGGTCGATGGCCGAGTCGAGGGTGCCCTCGGGCGTGAACGTGCCGACGTGCAGCTCGTAGACGACGCCGCCGGCGAGCGGGCGCCCGGTCCAGGCGGTGTCGCCCCAGGCGTACGCCGACGGGTCGAACCGGCGGGACAGGCCGTGCACGCCGTCGGGCTGGCGACGCGAGCGCGGGTCGGGGCGCGGCGTGTCGTCGTCGCCGAGCAGGTAGCCGTAGTCGGACTCCGGGCCGGCCTCGACCTCGGCCCGCCACCAGCCGTCGTCGTCGCGGCGCATGTCGTGCACCGTGCCGTCGACCTGCAGGCGCACACGCTCGGGCACGGGCGCCCAGACGGCGAACTCGACGGGTGCGGACATGCGGGGGCCTCCCAGCGGTAGTGCGGCTGACCGGTCCCTCTTGCCCGCTGCGGGCGCGGTCAACCGCGAGCGGCAGCCGGGGGAGCGGGTCCCCCGGCTGCCGCCTCGGGTCACGGCAGCTGCAGGACCTGCCCGACGTGGATGACGTCCGGGTTGCTGACGGTGCCGCTGTTGGCCGACCAGAGGGCCTTCCAGCCGCCCTCGACGCCCTGGTCCCGGGCGATCGTGCCCAGCGTGTCGCCGGACCGCACGGTGTACGAGCCGCCGGACGCCCCGGCGGCGGACTCCCCGGCCCGGGCGGCCGTGTCCGGCTCGGCCGGCGCGGGTGCGGCGGCGGGCGCGGCGGCCGGCGAGCCGGCCTCCGGGGCGCCCGGGTCCAGGCCCTTGCCGCAGGTGGGCCAGGCGCCCGGGCCCTGGACGTCGAGCGTGCGCTCGGCGACGGCGATCTGCTGCGCCTTGGTGGCCAGGTCGGCGCGCGCGGCGTACTCGGTGCCGCCGAAGGCCGCCCAGGTGGACTGGCTGAACTGCAGGCCGCCGTAGTAGCCGTTGCCGGTGTTGATGCTCCAGTTGCCGCTGGACTCGCACTGGGCGACGGCGTCCCAGTCGTTGGGAGCGGCGGCCGAGGCCGGGCCGGCGGTGACGCCGATCGCGGCCGCGGCCACGCCGGTCGTCACGAGGGCACGGCGGAGCAGGGACGTGGACGTGCGCATGGGGGATCTCCGATCCGCCGCCTGCGAGGTGAGCTGTCGGGTTCGGAGCGATCGGTGCCCCGGCCGCACGGCGTGCGGCTTCACCCCGAGGCGCTGCGTCCGGTCCCCCCGTGACCGCGGTGCAGGCGCCGAAGTGGGTCCCCCACCCCCGTCCTGGCTGTGCTCGAGGAACGGAGCCCGGCGGACGGGGTTCGGCGGACCGGCTCCGGCACGCGGCAGTCGGTTGGCCCGCGTGCGGTCGCAAAGGTAACGGGAGCATCACGAGACGGCACACCGGCACCACCCGTCACGGCGTGTCGCCCGGCCCGTGCCGGGCGGCGCGCACGAGATCGCCGGCAGGGGCCGCAGGTCACGGCGGCGCCGGCAGGCGCCGCCGTGACCTCCGTCTCAGTCCCGGACGAGCAGGGCCACCGGCAGCCGGGCCAGCAGCTCGCCGACGGGCGCTCCGCCGGCGTCGGAGACGACCCGCGTGCCGGTGAGCACGTCGCGCCACGCACCGGTCGGCAGCGTCAGCGCGGTGTCGCCCCAGCCGGTGGCGGCCAGCGCCACCGGCAGCCGGGTCGCCACGGTCACCGCGCCGCCCTGCTCCCCGGACCCACGGTCGAAGGCGACGACGTGCTGCGCGGCGGACCCGGTGGCCGCCACGGGGGTGTAGCCGGTGAACAGCTCCGGGGAGTCCCGCCGCAGCCGCAGCGCCCGCGACACGACGAGCAGCTTGGCCGCGCCGGTGTCGTCGACCTCCGGCACCTCCCCGCCGTCGAGCCGGGCCAGCAGCGCGCGCCGCTCGTCGTAGTCGACCGGGCGGCGGTTGTCGGGGTCGACGAGCGAGTGGTCCCACAGCTCGGTGCCCTGGTAGACGTCCGGGACGCCGGGCATCGTCAGCTGCAGCAGCTTCTGCGCCAGCCCGTTGGACCGGCCCGCCGGGCCGATCCGCGCGACGAAGGCCTCGATCTCGCGGTTCGTGGCCTCGTCGTCGTAGGCGGCGTCGACCATCGCGTGCAGCTGCGCCTCGAACGCCTCGTCGACGTCGGTCCACGTCGTCGACTGCCCGGCCTCCCGGGCCGCCTTCTCCGCGTAGGCGTGCGCCCGCTCGCGGGACAGCGGCCACGCGCCGACCAGGTTCTGCCACACCAGGTGCGCCAGCGGCCGGTCGGGCAGCGGGTGGCGGGACAGCCAGCCGCGGACCAGGTCCGCCCACTCCGTCGGCACCTCGGCGAGGACGGCCAGGCGCGCCCGGGTGTCCTCGCTGCGCTTGGTGTCGTGCGTGGTGAGCGTCGTCATCGACTCCGGCTTGCGCTCCAGCCGCCGCGCCTGCGCCTCGTGGAACTCCTCCGGGGTGCTGCCGAAGCGCGCCGGGTCGCCGCCGACCTCGTTGAGCACCACGAACCGCGCCCACCGGTAGTAGGCGCTGTCCTCGACGCCCTTGGCCATCACCGGGCCGCTGGTCTGCTCGAACCGGGTGGCCGCCTCGGTGCCGGCCTGCGCCAGGACCGGGTGCAGCGCGTCGACCGCGGCGACCAGGTCGGGACGGCGGTCGCGGACGTCGCCCACGGCGGCGTCGAGGTGCTCGCGGCCGTCGGGCAGGTAGGTGCGGTAGACGGAGAAGGAGGCCAGCAGCTCGGCCAGCGCCTCCTTCTCCGTCTCCACGTCGACGCCCGGCAGCTCGCCGATGACGCGCACCAGCCGGGCGACCTCGGAGCCGAGGATCCCGTCGGTCACCTCGCGCTTGCAGTCGTGCACCAGCTGCCCGTAGTCGACCGCCCGGCCGGACAGCTCGGTGTCCAGCGCGGTCAGCGCCGCCTCGCCGGCCGGGTCGACCAGGACGTCGTCGACCTCGGCCAGCGCGTCGTAGCCGGTGGTGCCGGCCGCCCGCCAGCTCTCCGGCAGGTCCTCACCGGGCTCGAGGATCTTCTCGACCACCGTCCACCGGCCGCCCGACGCCTCGGCCAGCCGGTCCAGGTACTCCTTGGGGTCGGCCAGGCCGTCGGGGTGGTCGATGCGCAGCCCGTCGACGGCGCCGTCGGCCACCAGCCGCAGCACCAGCTCGTGGGTGGCCCGGAAGACCTCCGGGTCCTCCACGCGCAGCCCGGCGAGGGTGTTGATGGCGAAGAAGCGCCGGTAGTTGAGGTCGGCGTCCGCGCGCCGCCAGTCGACCAGCTCGTAGTGCTGCCGGTCGTGCACCTCCTGCGGGGTGCCCTCGCCGGTGCCGGGCGCGATCGGGAAGCGGTTGTCGTAGTAGCGGAGCTCGCCGTCGACGACCTCGAGCTTCTCGACGTCGTCGGCCGACCCCAGCACCGGGATGCGGATGCGCCCGCCGCCGAAGTCCCAGTCGACGTCGAACGCCGACGCGTGCGCGCTGTCGCGCCCGTGCTGCAGCACGTCCCACCACCACGGCGCCTCGGCCGGGTCGGCCACGCCCATGTGGTTGGGCACCAGGTCGAGCACCAGGCCCAGCCCGTGCTCGTGCAGCGCGGCGACGAACCGGTCGAAGCCCTCCTGCCCGCCCCGCGGCTCGTCGACGTGCGCGTGGTCGACAGTGTCGTAGCCGTGCGTGCTGCCCGCGGCCGAGCGCAGCAGCGGGGAGGAGTAGGCGTGCGTGACACCCAGGTCGGCGAGGTAGCCGGCCACGGCCGCGGCGTCGTCGAGGGTGAACTCGGCGGTCACCTGCAGCCGGTAGGTCGCCGCGGGGGTGGCCCGCCGGCGCTCGAGGTCGTCGTCGGCCTGGCTCACGGGGCCGCCTGCAGCACGACGGTGGCGCGGGCGGCCACGGTCACGACGTCGCCGGCCTTCACCTGCACCGGCTCGACCTCGCCCAGCTCCGCGGTGTCGACGACGACCGTCCAGCCCTCGGCGTACTCCGACGGCGGCACGGTGAAGTCGATCGGCTCGTGGTGGGCGTTGAACGCCAGGTAGAAGCAGTCGTCGAGGACGTCCTCGCCGCGCTCGTCGGTCTCCCGGATGCCGTGGCCGTTGAGGTACATGGCCAGCGACTTGGCGAAGCCCGCGTCCCAGTCCTCGTCGCTCATCAGCTCGCCGGACGGGGTGAACCAGGCGACGTCCTGCACCGGGTCGCCCTCCTCGCGGCGCACCGGGCGGCCGTGGAAGAACCGGCGGCGGCGGAAGGTCGGGTGCTCGGTGCGCAGCCGGGTGACCAGCTTGGTGAACTCCAGCAGCCCCTCGTCGACCGACTCCCAGTCGATCCAGGTCAGCTCGGAGTCCTGGCAGTAGCCGTTGTTGTTGCCCTGCTGCGTGCGGCCGAGCTCGTCGCCGTGCAGCAGCATCGGCACGCCCTGGCTGAGCATCAGCGAGGCGATGAAGTTGCGCCGCTGCCGGGCGCGCAGCTCGAGCACCTCGGGGTCGTCGGTCGGCCCCTCGACGCCGCAGTTCCAGCTGCGGTTGTGGCTCTCGCCGTCGTTGTTGTCCTCGCCGTTGGCCTCGTTGTGCTTCTCGTTGTAGGAGACGAGGTCGTTGAGGGTGAACCCGTCGTGCGCGGTGACGAAGTTGATGCTCGCCACCGGCCGGCGCCCGGAGTGCTTGTAGAGGTCGGCCGAGCCGGAGATGCGGCTGGCGAACTCGCCGATGGTGGCGTCCTCGCCGCGCCAGAAGTCGCGGACGGTGTCGCGGTACTTCCCGTTCCACTCGGTCCACAGCGCCGGGAAGTTGCCCACCTGGTAGCCGCCGTCGCCGACGTCCCAGGGCTCGGCGATGAGCTTCACCTGGCTGACCACCGGGTCCTGGTGCACCAGGTCGAAGAACGCCGACAGCCGGTCCACCTCGTGGAACTGGCGGGCCAGCGTGGAGGCGAGGTCGAACCGGAACCCGTCGACGTGCATCTCGGTGACCCAGTACCGCAGCGAGTCCATGATCAGCTGCAGCGACTGCGGGTGCCGGACGTTGAGCGAGTTCCCGGTGCCCGTGGTGTCCATGTAGTACTGCTCGTCGCCCTCGACCAGCCGGTAGTAGGCCCGGTTGTCGATGCCCTTGAACGACAGCGTCGGGCCGTTGTGGTTGCCCTCGGCCGTGTGGTTGTAGACGACGTCGAGGATCACCTCGATGCCCGCCTCGTGCAGGGTCCGGACCATGCCCTTGAACTCCTGCACCTGCTGGCCGTCGGTGGCCTGGGCGTACTCGTTGTGCGGCGCGAAGAAGCCGATCGTGTTGTAGCCCCAGTAGTTGCGCAGGCCCTTCTGCAGCAGCGTGTCGTCCTGCACGAACTGGTGCACCGGCATGAGCTCGATCGCGGTGATGCCCAGCGACTGGAGGTGCTCGATCACCGCCGGGTGGGCGATGCCGGCGTAGGTCCCGCGCAGCTCGTCGGGGATCCGCGGGTGGGTCATGGTCAGGCCCTTGACGTGGGCCTCGTAGATGACCGTCTTGTTGTAGGGGGTCTTCGGCGGGCGGTCGACGCCCCAGTCGAAGTACGGGTTGATGACGACGGACTTCGGCATGTGCGGCGCCGAGTCGTCGTCGTTGCGCTCGCCGCTGCCGAACCGGTAGCCGAAGCAGGCCTCGTCCCAGTCGATCGCGCCGTCGATCGCCTTGGCGTAGGGGTCGAGCAGCAGTTTGTTCGGGTTGCAGCGCTGCCCGTTCTCCGGGTCGTACGGGCCGTGCACGCGGTAGCCGTAGCGCTGCCCGGGCTGGATGCCGGGCAGGAACGCGTGCCAGACGTAGCCGTCCATCTCCGGGAGCCGGATGCGCTCCTCGTTGCCCTGCTCGTCGAACAGGCACAGCTCGACCTTCTCGGCGACCTCGCTGAACAGGGCGAAGTTGGTCCCGGTGCCGTCGTACGTGGCACCCAACGGGTAGGCGTTTCCAGGCCACACCTGGGTCATCGACGTGTTTCCTCCTGCGCGGGCGCCCCTCGGTGGTCCAGGGCGCGGTGGCCCCCCGCCGCGGCCGTCGGAGGGGGGTCGGGGCACACGGGTGCCCGCGGGCTCCTTAGCCCCAACCGGGCGGCTCCACACCTGACGCGGCGGACATCACGGCGGCGGCCCGGCAGGGGGCCCGGGGACGACGACGCCCTCCGCGGCGGAGGCCGCGGAGGGCGTCGTGTGCGGGTCCGGCGCCCCGGCGCGGGGCCGGGCACACCAGGTACCGAGGCGCGGGGCGCCGGGGTCCGACCTCGTCCGGGCATCCCGGGTGGCACTGGTCCCCGGCGCGGCACCGCGCCTGCAGGAGGGCACGCTAGCGGGTCCGGGGGCCGAGCACGAGCACGAGGGCGACGCGTCCGCAAGCGACACGCCCCGTCGGTCCCGTGATCACCACCCGTCACTCGCGGCGTCCTGTCACCGGGCGGTCGTACCGTCGTCCCCGTGCGCGCGACCTCCGACATCCGGCCCACCCAGGGGCGTTTCCGCGTCGTCAGCGAGTTCCAGCCCTCGGGCGACCAGCCGGCGGCGATCAAGGCCCTCGCGGAGCGGGTCAACTCCGGCGAGACGGACACCGTGCTCCTCGGCGCCACCGGCACCGGGAAGTCGGCCACCACGGCGTGGCTGATCGAGCAGGTCCAGCGGCCCACCCTGGTGATGGCCCCGAACAAGACCCTCGCCGCGCAGCTGGCCAACGAGTTCCGCGAGCTGCTGCCGGACAACGCCGTCGAGTACTTCGTGTCGTACTACGACTACTACCAGCCCGAGGCCTACGTCCCGCAGACCGACACCTACATCGAGAAGGACTCCTCGGTCAACGAGGAGGTCGAGCGGCTGCGGCACTCGGCGACCAACAGCCTGCTCACCCGGCGGGACGTGGTCGTGGTCTCCACCGTCTCCTGCATCTACGGCCTGGGCACCCCGGAGGAGTACGTCGACCGGGCGCTGCGCATCCGGGTGGGGGAGGAGCGCGACCGCGACGACCTGCTGCGCACGCTGGTCACCGAGCAGTACACCCGCAACGACCTCGCGTTCACCCGCGGCACCTTCCGCGTGCGCGGCGACACGATCGAGGTCTTCCCGGTGTACGAGGAGCTCGCCGTCCGGATCGAGATGTTCGGCGACGAGGTGGAGCGGCTGTACTACCTGCACCCGCTCACCGGCGAGGTCGTGCGCGAGGTCCAGGAGCTGTTCGTCTTCCCGGCCAGCCACTACGTCGCCGGCCCGGAGCGGATGGAGCGGGCGATCCGCACCATCGAGGCCGAGCTCGAGGAGCGGCTGGCCGAGCTGGAGAAGCAGGGCAAGCTGCTGGAGGCGCAGCGGCTGCGCATGCGCACCACCTACGACATCGAGATGATCCGCCAGGTCGGCTTCTGCTCCGGCATCGAGAACTACAGCCGGCACATCGACGGGCGGGCGCCGGGCAGCGCGGGTGCCTGCCTCATCGACTACTTCCCCGACGACTTCCTGCTCGTGATCGACGAGTCGCACGTGACCGTGCCGCAGATCGGCGGCATGTACGAGGGCGACATGAGCCGCAAGCGCACGCTGGTCGAGCACGGCTTCCGGCTGCCCTCGGCGATGGACAACCGCCCGCTGAAGTGGGAGGAGTTCACCGACCGGATCGGGCAGACGGTCTACCTGTCGGCCACCCCGGGCCCCTACGAGCTCGGCCGCACCGGCGGCGAGTTCGTCGAGCAGGTCATCCGCCCCACCGGCCTGGTCGACCCGGAGGTCGTGGTCAAGCCGACCAAGGGCCAGATCGACGACCTGGTCGGCGAGATCCGCGAGCGCACCGAGAAGGACGAGCGCGTCCTGGTCACCACGCTCACCAAGAAGATGGCCGAGGACCTCACCGACTACCTGCTCGAGCTCGGCATCAAGGTCCGCTACCTGCACTCGGAGGTCGACACGCTGCGCCGGGTGGAGCTGCTGCGCGAGCTGCGGCAGGGCGAGTACGACGTGCTGGTCGGCATCAACCTGCTGCGCGAGGGCCTCGACCTGCCCGAGGTGTCGCTGGTGGCGATCCTCGACGCCGACAAGGAGGGCTTCCTCCGGTCGACCACCTCGCTGATCCAGACCATCGGCCGCGCGGCGCGCAACGTGTCCGGCGAGGTGCACATGTACGCCGACAAGGTCACCCCGTCGATGGCGCAGGCGATCGACGAGACCAACCGGCGCCGCGAGAAGCAGATCGCCTACAACACCGCCAACGGCATCGACCCCCAGCCGCTGCGCAAGAAGATCGTCGACATCCTCGACGGCATCTACCGCGAGTCCGAGGACGCCGAGGCCGCCACCGAGCTGATCGGCGGGTCGGGCCGGCAGCAGTCGCGGGGGAAGGCGCCGGTGCCAGGGCTGTCGTCGAAGGGCCGGTCCAAGGCCGGCGCGATCGACGTCCAGGGCCTGCCGCGCGCCGAGCTGGCCGACCTCATCACGCAGATGAACGAGCAGATGCTGGCCGCCGCCCGGGAGCTGCAGTTCGAGGTGGCCGCCCGGCTGCGCGACGAGCTCGCCGAGCTCAAGAAGGAGCTGCGCCAGTTCGACGCCGCCCACGCCTAGCCAGCGGCGGCCGGCGCGGGGGTGAGCTGACCCCGGTCGACGGGGAGAGGGGCGTCCGGGAACCCCGGGCGCCCCTCGTCCGTTCTGCCCTGTGACTCCGCCGGGTGCGCTGCGCCGTGCCCGCGGAGCCGTGGAGGGGAGTATCCCGCCCGCGGTGGCGTCGTCAGCACGGGTACGCGTACCCCGGCGCCACCGGCCGGCCGCCGTCGCGGCCGGTGGGAGAGACCTCCGGTGCTGACTGTTGCCAGTGGACCGGAGGTAACCACTTTGGACGTCCCCTTCTTCGTCTGGGCGATCACGATCGCCGCGATCGTGGCCATGATCGTCTTCGACTTCGTCGGCCACGTGCGGACGCCGCACGCCCCGTCGTTGAAGGAGGCGGCGACCTGGTCGGCGGTCTACGTCGCCATCGCGGTGCTGTTCGGCATCGGCGTGTGGGTCTTCGCCGGCGGGACGTACGGCGGGGAGTACTTCGCCGGCTACATCACCGAGAAGAGCCTGTCGGTCGACAACCTCTTCGTCTTCGTCCTGATCATGGCCAGCTTCGCGGTGCCCCGGGAGCTGCAGCAGAAGGTGCTGCTGTTCGGCATCGCGTTCGCCCTGGTCCTGCGGACCGTCTTCATCTTCCTCGGCGCCGCGGCGATCGAGAACTTCAGCTGGGTCTTCTACCTGTTCGGCGCGTTCCTCATCTACACCGCCGTCGCCCAGGCGCGGGCCGGCGGGGACGAGGACGAGGAGTTCAAGGAGAACGGCTTCCTGCGGCTGGTCCGCCGGGTGATCCCGACGACGTCGGACTACCACGGCGACCGGATGACCACCCGGCTGGACGGCAAGCGCCACATCACCCCGCTGGCCATCGCGCTGGTCGCCATCGGCAGCGCCGACATCCTCTTCGCCGTCGACTCGATCCCGGCGATCTTCGGGCTGACCGAGGAGACCTTCCTCGTCTTCACCGCCAACGCCTTCTCGCTGCTGGGCCTGCGGCAGCTGTTCTTCCTCATCGACGGCCTGCTCGACCGACTGGTGTACCTGCACTACGGCCTGGCGGTCATCCTCGGCTTCATCGGGATCAAGCTGCTGATCCACGCGCTGCACGAGAACGAGCTGCCGTTCATCAACGGCGGCGAGCACGTCACGGCCATCCCGGAGATCCCGACCTGGCTGTCGCTGTCGGTCATCGTCGTCACCCTGCTGGTCACCACGGTCGCGAGCCTGGCCCGCAGCCGCCGCGACGCCCGCGAGGCCGTGCCGCACGCCGAGGCCGGGCGGGGAGCCGCCGCGGTCGCCGGGGAGACCGGCGTGCCGACGGTGCAGCACGAGCCGGGTGAGCGCCCCGCCGCGGCGCCGGCGCAGCGCACGGACGGCCGCTCCGGGTGACGCGCGGGTGACCACCGGGAGGACGGCAGGCCGACGACGCCGGTGTGCCTGTTGCTCCCGGTGATCGTGCGGCACGATCCAGGACACGTCCGCTCCGCTGGGTGCCCGACCGGCACCCCGCGCAGCGGTGCCGGGGGACGCGCCGGGCACACCGCCCGCGTCCCCCGGCGGCGCCGGTCCATCCGGTGTCCGGTGCAGCGGCGACCGCCGCTGCGCTCCCCGACGGTGACATGGGAGTCCAACTGATGGGTGTCAGCCTCTCCAAGGGCGGGAACGTCTCGCTGACCAAGGAGGCGCCGGGCCTGACCGCGGTGAACGTCGGCCTCGGCTGGGACGTCAACACGTTCTCCGGGGGCGACTTCGACCTCGACGCGTCGGCGATCATGCTCGACGCCAACGGCAAGGTCACCCCCGACGACTCGGGCTTCGTCTTCTTCAACAACCTCCGCAGCCCGGACGGCTCGGTCGTCCACGTCGGTGACAACCTCACCGGCCAGGGCGAGGGCGACGACGAGGTCATCCAGGTGAACCTGGCCGGCGTGCCGCCGACCTGCGACAAGATCGTCTTCCCGGTGTCCATCTACGACGCCGACAACCGCAAGCAGAACTTCGGTGCGGTCCGCAACGCGTTCATCCGCGTGGTCAACCAGGCCAACGGCCAGGAGATCGCCCGCTACGACCTCACCGAGGACGCCTCGGTCGAGACCGCCATGGTCTTCGGCGAGCTCTACCGCAACGGCGCCGACTGGAAGTTCCGCGCCGTCGGCCAGGGCTACGCCTCCGGCCTGCGCGGCATCGCCCAGGACTTCGGCGTCAACGTCGGCTGATCCCCGCCGGGCCCGGACGCCCGTCCGGGCCCCGCACCCCCCGCGGGGGGGGGGGGCCGCCCCCCCCCGCCCCCCCCCCCCCCCCCCGCCCCCCCCACCCCCGGCGGTGCGGGGACCCCGCCCGCCGGGGTCCCGCCCTGCCCGTACCCGCCCCCGAGAAGCACCAGCCCCCGAGAAGCCGGAGGTCCCCGTCGTCATGCCCGACCGCACCCGCCCCGTGACCGCCGCCGCCAGGTCTGTCTGAGCGGCACCGGAGTGGTCCACGTCCTCACCCGGGGCGGCAACGTCGGGCTGGCCCAGGCCGGCCTGACCGGCCCCGTCGTCGTCACGCTCACCTGGACGCCGGCCCCCGGCGTCGACGCCGACCTGTCGGCGTTCCTCACCACCGCGGCGGGCCGGGTCCGCAGCGACGACGACTTCGTCTTCTACAACCAGCCCAGCGGCGCCGGCGGCGCGGTGCGCCACCTCGGCAAGACCGCCCGCGGCGGCGCCACCGTCGACCAGGTCCGCATCGACCCGGCCGCGCTGCCCGCCGACGTCGAGAAGGTCGTCATCGGCGCCTCCCTCGACGGCGCGGGCACCTTCGGCGGGTTGTCCGGGCTCGCCGTCGAGGTGGCCGCCGACGGCGCCCCGGCGCCCGCGATCCGCTGCGAGCTCGCCGCCGGCCCCGAGACCGCACTGGTGTTCGCCGAGGTCTACCGCCGCGGCGCGGAGTGGAAGGTGCGCGCCGTCGGGCAGGGCTTCACCACCGGCCTGGCCGGGATGGCCACCGACGTCGGCGTGAGCGTCGACGACGAGCCCGCCCCCGCGGCCGCCGCCCCTGCAGCGCCCGCCGCGGCCCCGCCGCCGGCCGCTCCTCCGGTCAGCATGGAGAAGAAGCGGCTGGTCGACCTCGAGAAGAAGCTGTCGTCCTCGGCCCCGCAGATGCTCTCGCTGGTCAAGACCGCCGGCGTCAGCCTGGAGAAGCGCGGCCTCGGCGAGCACACCGCCCGGGTCGCGCTGGTCCTCGACATCTCCGGCTCGATGGCCGAGCTCTACCGCACCGGCGCCGTGCAGCGGCTGGCCGAGCGGGTCCTCGCCCTCGGCCTGCGCTTCGACGACGACGGCGTCGTCGACGTCTTCCTGTTCGGCAAGGACGTGCACCAGCCCCCGGGCCTGCGCCTGGAGGGCCACCAGCAGTACATCGCCGACCTCACCCGGCAGTACCGGCTGGAGTACGACACCCGCTACGGCGCGGCGATGGCCGCCGTGCGCAAGGCCTACTTCGGCGACAGCCGCGACCGGGTGGAGCCGCAGCCGGCGCAGGTGCCGGTCTACGTCATGTTCCTGACCGACGGCGCGCCCAGCGACAAGTCGGTCGCGACCAAGCAGCTCAAGGCGGCGTCCTTCGAGCCGGTGTTCTGGCAGTTCATGGGCATCGGCCCGGAGCGGCAGTTCAGCTACCTGCAGCGCCTGGACGACCTCGAGGGCCGCTACACCGACAACGCCGACTTCTTCGCGGTCAGCGAGGGCGACCTCATGGGCCGGCGGCCGATCAGCGACGACGCGCTGTTCGACCGGCTCATGACCGAGTACCCCGACTGGCTGCGCCGGGCGCGCGCCCAGGGCCTGCTCCGGTGACCGCCCAGCAGGAGGGACCGACCGTGCGTCACTTCTCCCACCTGACCGACGGCGAGCGCGAGCAGCTGTTCGCCGTCCCCCCGGGCGAGGTCGGCCCGGCGACGCCGCGCGGCATGCTCGCGCTGGCCCTGGGCGCCACGCTCTACAGCCCGGGCACGCGGCCGGCGCTGGACGCCGACGCCGCCCGCGCGGCCGCGGTCGGCGCCACGAGCATGGTCTGGTGCCTCGAGGACGCCATCCCGCACGCGGCCGTCCCCGACGCCGAGGCCAACGTCGTCGCCGCGCTGCAGCGGGTCGACCGGCGCGCCGCCGAGGGGGAGCAGCCGGCGCTGCCGCTGCTGTTCGTGCGGGTGCGCACGCCCGAGCAGATCCGCTCGGTGGCCCGCGCCGCCGGGCCGGCGCTGGCGCGGCTGACCGGGTTCAGCCTGCCCAAGGCCACCGGCGCCACGCTCGCGCCGATGCTCGCGGCGGTCGAGGAGGTCGCCGCCGTGCTGGGGCAGCCGCTGTACGGCATGCCGATCCTGGAGACGCCCGACCTCGCCTGGCGGGAGACCCGCGCCGAGGCGCTCGGCGCGCTGGCCGCGGTGGTCGAGGCGCACCGCGAGTCCGTGCTGTGCCTGCGGGTGGGTGGCACCGACCTGTCCGGGCTGTTCGGCCTGCGCCGCGACCGCGACACCACGATCTGGGACGTCGCCGTCGTCCGGGACTGCCTGGCCGACGTGGTCAACACCTTCACCCGCGGCGGCGAGCACGTGGTCACCGGCGCGGTCTGGGAGCACATCCCGGGCCCCCGGCTGTTCAAGCCGCAGCTGCGCCAGACGCCGTTCAGCGACCAGCACGAGGGCGGTCTGCGGCAGCGGATGATCGCCGGCGACCTCGACGGGCTGATCCGCGAGGTCACCCTCGACAAGGCCAACGGCGTGCTGGGCAAGACCGTCATCCACCCGGCGCACGTCTCGGTGGTCAACGCGCTGCTCACCGTCTCCCGCTCGGAGTACGACGACGCCCTCGAGATCCTCATGGCCCGCGGGCAGGGCGGCATCGCGGTGTCCGGGAACGGGCGGATGAACGAGATCGGCCCGCACGCGCTGTGGGCGGAGCTGATCAGCCGCCGCGCCGCGGTCTACGGCGTCGTCGCCGACGAGGCCGCGCTGGTCGACCTGCTGTCCGCGGGGCAGCGGCGGCTGGCCGAGGTGTTCGCCGGCGGGGAGGCGCAGCGCGCGTGACCGCGACCCTCCCCGGTGCCGTTGGCCTCGACGGCACCGTCTCCCGCCTGCTCGACGTCACCGCCGCCGACCCCGCCCGCTTCGCGGACCTGTGCGGCCTGGCGCTGCGGGACAACCCGCGCCGGGCGCACCTGGTCGTCTCCCGCGTGCTCGGCAAGCACGTGCCGGTCGCACCGGCCGCCGTCCTCGGTGCCGGGGCCGCGGTGGGCGACGCCGTCGCCGCGGTCCTGGACGGCGAGGCACCCGGCCTGGTCATCGGCTACTGCGAGACGGCGACCGGCCTCGGCCACGCCGCCGCCGACCGGCTCGGCGCGGCCTACCTGCACACCACCCGCCGCGTGCACCCGGGCGTGCCGGTGGCCGCCGCGTTCGAGGAGGAGCACTCGCACGCGGTCGCGCACGCCCTGCAGCCGGCCGGGCCGGTGACGCTGGACGCGCCCGGCCCGCTGGTGCTGGTCGACGACGAGCTCACCTCCGGCCGCACCGCGCTCAACACCGTCGCCGAGCTGCACGCCCGCTGGCCGCGCGAGCACTACGTCGTCGCCACGCTGCTCGACGCGCGCACCCCGGCCGCCCGCGCCGCGTTCGCCGGGCGCGCGCAGGCCCTGGGGGTGCGGGTCGACGTCGCCGCCGTCCTCACCACGGAGCTCGCCCTGCCCGCCGACGTCCTCGACCGGGCCGCGGCCGCCCGCGCCGCCCTGCCCGGCCCGGCGCCGGTCCCGGCCGGTGCGCCCGGCGCCGTCCGGACGCACGCCGGCCTGTGGCCGGCCGGCGTCCCGACCACCGCCCGCCACGGCCTGACCCCCGCCGGCAGCGCCCGGCTCGCCGCCGCCGCCGACGCCGTCGCGGCCGCGCTCGCGCCGGAGCTGGCCGGCAGCCGCGGGGTGCTGGTGCTGGGCACCGAGGAGCTCATGCACGCGCCCACCGTGGTCGCGGCACGCCTGGCCGGGCGGCTGCCCGGCGTCCCCGTCACCACCCAGTCGACCACCCGGAGCCCCGTGCACGCCGCCGACGACCCCGGCTACGCCCTGCGTCGCAGCCTGTCCTTCCCCGCGCCCGACGAGCCCGCCCGCGTCTCCCGCGTGCACAACCTGGCCGACCCCGCCGCCGTCCCCGCGGACGGCCGCTGGGCCGACCAGCGCGCCGACGACGTGGTCGTGGTCGTGGACGCCCCGGCGGAGGACTGCGCGCCGATGGTGCAGGCGCTGCGCCCGTTCGCCACCCGCGCCGTGCACCTGGTGACGGTGCCGCTCGCGGAGCCGGCCCCGTGACCGCCGTGCAGCCGGGCCTCGCGCCCGCCGTCCCCGGCCGGTTCGGCTCCTACGCGCCCGAGGAGGTGACCTGGCTGCTCACCGACCTGTCCTCGGTCGCGCTGGAGCGCGGCACCGAGGACCGCGAGGAGGCGATCCAGTCGGGCACCCACTACTCGGAGATGCTGCCGGTCGAGTACCAGCCCGACGACGACTACCTGGCGCTGTTCACCGCCGCGCTGGAGCAGTCGGCCGGGCGGCTCGCCGACGCCGTCGCCCGGGTCGGCGAGCTGGTCTGGGACGCCGCCGCCGCGCACGGGCAGACGCCGGTGCTGGTGTCGCTGGCCCGCGCCGGGACGCCGATCGGCGTGCTGCTGCGCCGCTGGTTCCTCGCCTCCCGCGGCGTCGCGGTGCCGCACTACACCGTCTCGATCATCCGCGGCCGCGGCATCGACCAGGTCGCGACGGCGCACGTGCTCGCCCGGCACCCGGCGTCGGCGGTGCGCTTCGTCGACGGCTGGACCGGCAAGGGCGCGATCCAGCGGCAGCTCACCGAGGCCGTCGCCGGCTGGCGGGCCGCGCACCCGGAGGACGCCGCCCTCGACGACCGGCTCGCCGTCCTCGCCGACCCGGGCCTGTGCACCGAGCTGTACGGCACCCGCGACGACTTCCTCATCCCGAGCGCCTGCCTCAACAGCACGGTGTCCGGGCTGGTGTCGCGGACGGTGCTGCGCGACGACCTCATCGGCCCCGGCATGTTCCACGGCGCGAAGTACTACGCCGAGCTCGCCGGCGCCGACGTCTCCGCGCTGTTCGTCGACACCGTCGCGGCCGCGTTCCCGGCGCGGCCGCCGGCCGACGACGTCCCCGCGGCCGACCGCCGGCCGACCTGGGCCGGGTGGGCGGCGGTGGAGCGGATCGCCGCCGAGCACGGCATCGCCGACGTCAACCTGGTCAAGCCCGGGGTGGGGGAGACGACGCGGGTGCTGCTGCGCCGGGTGCCCTGGCAGGTGCTGGTCCGCCCCGACCGCGCCGAGGACCTGCGGCACGTCGCCGCGCTGGCCCGGGCCCGCGGCGTGCCGCTGGTCGAGGTGCCGGACCTGCCGTACTCCTGCGTCGGCCTGATCCGGCCGGTGGGCCGGTGACCGCGGTCCTCACGGCGACGCTGGCCGCCGTCGACCTCGACCGCACGCTCATCTACTCGGCGGCCGCGGCGGGGACGACCGAGGGGCTGGAGGTCGTCGAGCACCTCGACGGCGCCCCGCTGTCGCACGCGACGCCGGCGTCGTGGCGGCTGCTCGCCGAGCTGGCCGGGCGGGCGCTGCTGGTCCCGGTCACCACCCGCACCGTGGCGCAGTACGGGCGGGTGCGGCTGCCCGTCGTCCCGCGGTACGCGCTGTGCGCCAACGGCGGGGTGCTGCTCGCCGACGGCGTCCGTGACCCGGGGTGGGACGACTGGGCGGCGGCGACCGCCGCGCAGGCCGCGCCGCTGCCGGAGCTGCTCGGCCTGCTCGAGGCGGTGGCCGGGCAACCGTGGGTGCGCACCGTGCGCGCCGCCGAGGGGCTGTTCTGCTACCTGGTCGCGCACGCCCGCGAGGCGATCCCGCGGGACTGGCTCGACGGGACCGGCGCGGCCGTCGCCGCCGCCGGGGCGACGCTGTCGGTGCAGGGCCGCAAGGTGTACGTCGTCCCCGCCGGGCTGTCCAAGGCCGCCGGGCTGCTCCGGTTGCGCCGGCTGCTCGCGGGGGGCGGGCCCGCGCCGCGGCTGCTGTGCGCCGGCGACAGCCTGCTCGACGCGCCGATGCTGCTCGCCGCCGACGCCGCCGTCCGCCCCGCGCACGGAGAGCTGCACGAGCAGGGCTGGACCGGCGCGCGGGTCGCGGTGACCGCGGCCAGCGGCGCCGCCGCGGGCGAGGAGATCGTCCGCTGGCTGCTCGACCGCGCGGGCTAGTCCGCCCGCGCGGTCCGCACCAGCCGGTCCAGGCCGTCCTCGATCGACTGTGCCTCGCGCAGCACCGCGCCCCAGTCCGGGCGGCGGCCCCGGGCCGCCTCCTCCAGCGGCGGCAGCCGCCGGGCGAGGTCCTCGAACGTGCGGCGGAAGCGGCGGGCCCGCTCCTCGGGCAGCCCGCCGAGGAACCGGCGGGCGTCGACGACGGCGCGCTGCACCTCGCCGAGCAGCGACCCGGGGTCGGCGGCGACGGCGTCGAGCCGCTGCAGCCGCCCGGTCGCGGCGCGCACCTCGTCGTCGACCCGGCCGGCGGCCGCCCGCACCCGGGCCAGCAGCGCGGCGGCCGCGGGCACGTCGAGGACCGGCGCGCCGAGCGCCCCCTCCAGCGCCGTCAGCGCCTCGTCGGCCTCGGCGAGCGCCTCGGCGGCCCGCTGCGGTGCGCGCTCGACGTCGGACCACGCGGTCAGCGGGTAGCGGCGGCGCAGCTCGCTCATCACCGGCGCCAGGCGCTCGTGCCGGGTGCCCAGCGCCTCGCGGCGGGTGCGGACGGAGGCGGCGCCGCGGCGGACCTCCGCGGCCCGCTCCGGCAGCGCCCGCGCCCGCGCGGCCGCCGCCTCGGCCTCCCGGCGGCCCTTCTCGGCGGCATCCAGCGCGGGCGCGGCGCGCCGGGCGGCCAGGTCGGCGGCGGCACCGGCGGCGAGGCGCTCGGCGTCGGCGAGGACGCCGTCCAGGCCGGGGTCGGCCAGCCCGGCGGCGCCGGCGGCGTCCAGTGCCGCACGGGCGGTCGCCACGGCGTCGCGGGTCGCGGACACCGCGCGGGCGGCCGCGGCGCGGGCGCGGGAGGCGGCGGCGAGGACCTCGCCGTACTGGTCGCGGAAGCGCTGGACCTGGCCGTGCACCTCGCGCAGCGCGGCGGCCGCGGCGCCCAGCTCCGTGGCGGCGGCGCGGGCCGCGCCCGGCTCGGCGTCCGCCGCGGGGTCGTGGCCGGAGAGCGCCTGCAGGTAGTGTCCGATGACGGCGTCCGCGTGGGTGGAGAGGTCCCGCCAGTCGCGGGTCAAGGAGTCGGGGGCGGGGATGCGGTGGTGAGCCCGTCGCCCACCCGCGGGCGGACCCGCCTCCTCCGCGGCGGCGACCGCGTCCGGGAGGTCGGCCAGCGCGGCGTCCAGCTCCAGCATCGCCGCGGCCGCGGCCTCCCGCGCCGCCGCGGCCTCCCGCCGGGGGGCGTCGCGGTCGCGCCGCCACCAGGAGGTGCCGCCGGGTGCGCTCACGACCGCCTCCCCTCGCCGTGGCCCGCGTCCGGCGGGGCGGTCCGGCACCTGCGCGGTCCGGAGGCCCGTGGATACCACGCCGGGACCGCGCACGTGGGCACGGGCGGCCGGCGCCGCCCGGTCCGCTGAACGCCCCGCTCCCGCCGCCCCGCCGCGGGCCGGCGGGAACCGGGACCCGCCGGGGTCCGTTGGACCACCGGCCCGCCTCCCGCCCGATCCGGCCCGCTCGTCCCTGTCGTCGTCGTCGCCTGACCCCCCGGGCGGCGGAGAGGAACACCTGATGCTCCGCTACTTCGGCTTCTCCGTCGGTCTGACGGTGGCCGCGCTCGTCACCGCCGTGTTCTTCGGCGGGCCGGCGGCCCTGCTGGCCGTCGCCGTCCTCGGCGTGCTCGAGGTCTGCCTGTCCTTCGACAACGCCGTGGTCAACGCCAAGGTGCTGCGCCGCATGAGCCCGCTGTGGCGGAAGCTGTTCCTCTACGTCGGCATCTTCATCGCCGTGTTCGGCATGCGGCTGCTGCTGCCGATCGTCCTGGTCTCGGTGACGGCGCAGCTGTCCATCCCCGAGGTGTGGGACCTGGCGCTGTCGGACCAGGAGGCCTACGCCGAGAACGTCGAGGCCGCGGCCGAGGCGATCTACACCTTCGGCGGGATCTTCCTGTTGATGATCTTCCTGAACTTCCTCTTCGACGAGGAGCGGGAGATCCACTGGCTGTCGTGGCTGGAGCGGCCGCTGGCCAAGGCCGGCAAGCTGCCCTACCTCGCCATCGTCATCGCCCTGGCGGTCATCTACGTCGGCTCGCAGATCGCCGACGACGACAAGTACGCCACGGTGCTCATGTCCGGGCTCGCGGGCCTGTTCACCTACCTGCTCATCGGCGGGCTCAACGAGCTCATGGAGGCCCCGGAGACCGACGACGAGGACGACGACGTCACCCCGACCGGGCAGACGGCGGGCAACGGTGCCGGTGGCACCGCCACCAAGGCGGTCGCGGGCGCCGGTGCCGCCGCGTTCCTCTACCTCGAGGTGCTCGACGCGTCGTTCTCCTTCGACGGCGTCATCGGCGCGTTCGCCATCAGCAGCGACATCTTCATCATCGCGCTGGGCCTGGGCATCGGCGCCTTCTGGGTGCGGTCGCTGACCATCTACATGGTCGACAAGGGCACCCTCGACGAGTACCGCTACCTGGAGCACGGCGCGATGTGGGCCATCGGCTTCCTCGCCGCGATCATGATCCTCGAGCTGCGGTTCCACATCAGCGAGTACGTCACCGGCCTCACCGGCCTGCTGTTCATCGTCGCCGCCGTGATCAGCAGCATCGTCGTCTCGCGGCGGGAGCGCGCCGAGGTCGCGGCCGCCGACCGGCCGGGCGAGCGCGACGAGGTGCCCGCCGGCCAGAGCTGACCGCAGGTCACCCAGCGGCCCCGGGGCGCCCGCCCCGGGGCCGCCGCGCGTCGCGGCGGGTGGCCTACCGCGGGGCGGGGGAGCCGGATACGGTCCGCCCGGTTCCCGTCCCCGCACCGAGAGGTCCGTCGTTGGCACAGCTCACCGCCCAGAAACGCGTCCTGCACGCCGACCTGCACGGGGACCGCATCCGGGCCGCCAGCGGCTCGATGGTCGCCTTCGAGGGCAACGTCGACTTCAAGAGCTCCGGGATGGGCGGGGGCGGCGGCATGCGCGCCGCCCTCAAGCGGGCCGTCGCCGGCGAGAGCATCTCGCTGATGGACTGCACCGGGCACGGCCGCGTGTACCTCGCCAAGGACGCGATGGACGTGCTCGTCGTCGACCTCGCCGGCGACACGCTCACCGTGGAGAGCGAGCACATCCTCGCCCACACCGAGCACCTGCGCCTCGACGTCCAGTTCTCCGGCCTGCGCGGCGTGACCAGCGGCCAGGGCCTGGCCACCACGACCGTCACCGGGCAGGGCCAGGTCGCGATCGTGTCCGAGGGCCCGGTCATGGCGCTGGAGGTCGCGCCCGGCACGGACCTGGTGGTCGACCCCGACGCCTACGTCGGCTCCCGCGGCCAGCTGTCGATGAACCTGGTCAGCGGCGTCTCGTGGAAGTCCCTCGTCGGCGAGGGCTCCGGCGAGCCCTTCTCCCTCCGCTTCACCGGGCACGGCCTGGTGCTCGTCCAGTCCTCGGAGCGCTGAGCCGTGCCGTTCGAGACCGTCAACAGCAAGGTCGTGCGCGCGCACGTCGGCCCGGCCGACCCGGTGCTCGCCCGCCGCGGCGCGATGCTCGGCTACTCCGGGCAGGTCACCTTCCGCCCGGTGCACGGCCAGGGCCGCGGCATCGGCGGCATGGTCGGCGCGGCGATGTCGGGGGAGTCCAACCCGATGATGGCCACCGAGGGCAGCGGCCAGGTGCTCTACGGCTACAAGGGCATGCACGTCACCGTCCTCGAGCTCGACGGCGGCGCCCCGCTGGTCTGCGAGGCCGACCGGCTGCTCGCGCACGACGCGAACCTGCAGACCAGCGTGCAGTTCCTCGGCTCCGGCGGGCTGAGGTCCGCGATCAGCGGCGCCATGACCGGGCAGGGCCTGTTCACCACCAACGTCCACGGCCGCGGGTCGGTCGCGCTGCTCGCCCACGGCGGCGCCTTCCCCCTGCAGCTCAACGGGCAGCAGGTCGGCGTCGACCCGCAGGCCTACGTCGGCCACGTCGGCCAGCTCTCCGTGGACCTCGCGGCCAAGGTGGGCCTCCGCGACGTGGTCGGCCGCGGCTCCGGCGAGGCCTTCCAGTTGAAGATCAGCGGCCACGGCACGGTGTACGTGCAGGCCAGCGAGCAGAAGTTCTGAGGACGGCGACCATGACCTACCCGCCGAACACCCCCTACGGCGGCGGCAACCCCTACGGCGGCCAGCCCCAGCCCGGGTACGGCCCGCCCCCGCAGCCCGGCTACGGACAGCCGGGGTACGGCCAGCCCGGGTACGGGCAGCCGCCCCACGGCGGCCAGCCGCAGCCCGGGTACGGGCAGCCGCCGCAGCCCGGCTACGGGCAGCCCCCGCCGCCCGGGTACGGCCAGCCCCCCGCCGGGCCGCCGGCCGGCGTGCCGAGCACGCTGACCGCGCAGTCGCTGCCCGACGACGACAACGTCAACCCCTACGTGTTCTGCATCGCGCTGAACGGCGAGTGGTTCATGAGCAAGGGCGCGATGCTCGCGTACTACGGCAACGTCCAGTTCGACGCCGTCAGCGAGTACTCCTCGGTGCAGGCGTGGGTGGCCCACCGGTTCTCCAGCCCGGTCTACGTGCAGGACTGGGTGGTCGCCCGGGGCCACGGCAAGGTGCTCATCGGGGACCGCGGGTTCGACCTGAACTCCTACGACCTCGACGACGGCAACCTGACGATCAAGGCGAGCAACCTCTGCGCGTTCTCCAAGGACCTGGAGCTCAAGCAGTCGATCGTCCCGGGCTTCGTCACCCTCATCGGGACGGGGAAGTTCATCGCCTCGTCCAACGGGCCGGTGATCTTCGTCGAGCCGCCGTTCCGGGCCGACCCCGAGGCGCTGCTCGGCTGGGCCGACTGCCCGGCGCCGTCGGTGCACCACGACGCCCAGTGGATGACGCAGAGCTTCCTCGGCGCGCTCACCGGTGCGCTCGGCCGCGCCTCGGGGGAGGAGCGGCAGTACGACTTCACCGGCAAGGGCACGATCCTGCTGCAGTCCTCCGAGATCGCGCGGGAGGACCCGGCGGTGCTGCGGCTGGTCGAGTCGCAGACCCAGCTGCTCACCGACAGCCAGGCCGGCTCGCTCGGCCAGCGGCTGGTCGCCCGCGCCCAGCAGCAGCACGGAGCCCTCCCCGGCCGCGGTCCCGCGCGGGACCCCGGCCGGGGGTGACGACTGCACTACGCTCGGTGGGCCATGCGGCCCGCCGACCTCGCCCTGCTGCGGACGCCGGGGACGCCGGCCGTCTCGCCGGACGGGCGCATGGCCGTGGTCGCGGTCAGCCGCCCCGACCTGGACGCCGACGAGTACCGCGCTCAGCTGTGGGCCGTCCCCACCGACGGCTCCGCGCCGGCCCGCCCGCTGACCTCCGGCGCCCGCGACTCCGCTCCGGCGTTCTCCCCGGACGGCCGCTGGCTGGCCTACCTGTCGGCCGCACCCGGCGGGCACCCCCAGCTGCACCTGCTGCCCACCGCGGGCGGCGCCCCGCGCCGGCTCACCGACGCGCCGCTGGGCGCCGGCGCCCCGGTGTGGTCACCGGACTCCCGCCGGCTGGCCTGGGTGGCCCGCGTGCCCGAGGAGGGCCGCTACGGCACCGCCGACGACGTGCCGCCGGAGGCCGAGCCGCCGCGGCTGGTCACCCGGCTGCGCCACCGGGTCGACGACGTCGGGTACACCGCCGACCGCCCCAGCTGCGTGTTCGTCCTCGACCTGCCCGCCGACCCGCTCGACGACACCGGCGACCCGCCCGAGGCCCGGCAGCTCACCGACGGCCGCGGCGAGGACACCGACGTCGCCTGGTCGCCCGACGGCGGCACGCTCGCGTTCGTCTCCGCGCGGCACGCCCGAGCCGACCGCGACTGCGTCCGCGACGTCTGGCTGGTCCCGGTCGGCGGCGGCGAGCCGCGCCGGGTCACCCGCGGCCGCGGCGAGTGCCGGCTGCCGGCGTTCGACCCGGCCGGGACGTGGATCTACGTCACCGCCCGCCCGGACCTGGGCCCCGACGGGCTCGACGTCGCCGGGCGCGGGCTGACGCTGTGCCGGGTGCCGGCCGCCGGCGGCCCGCTGGAGGCCGTGCTCGACCCGCGGGACACCCACCGCGGCGACGAGACGCCGGCGACGGTGCTCAGCGGCGGAGCGGCGCTGGTCGGCGTCGAGCGGCGCGGCTCGGTGGCGCTGCTGCGGGTGCCCCTCGACGGCGGCGCGCCCGAGACGCTGGTCGAGGGGCCGTTCACCGTGCGCGGGGTCGCGGCCGGGGGCGGGGTCGTCGTCGCCACCGTGGCGCACGACCGGTCGGCGGGGGAGCTGGTGGCGATCACGCCCGGCCGGCGCCGGCTGCTCACCGGCTTCGGCGCCGCGCTCGGCGCCACCGGCCGGCTGCACCGCGGCACCGAGCGCACCGCCACGGCCCCCGACGGCGCCCCGGTGCACGGCTGGGTGACGACGCCGGAGGGCCCGGGCCCGCACCCGGTGCTGCTGCTGGTGCACGGCGGGCCGTTCACCCAGTACGGCTGGTCGCTGCTGGACGAGACGCAGGTGTACGTGTCGGCGGGCTACGCGGTCGTGCAGTGCAACCCGCGCGGCTCGTCCGGCTACGGGGAGGAGCACGCCCGCGCCGTCGTCGGGGCCTGGGGCGACCGGGACGCCGCCGACGTGCTGGCCTTCCTCGACGCCGCGCTGGCCGACCCGGCGCTGGACGCGGAGCGGATCGGCGTCCACGGCGGCTCCTACGGCGGCTTCCTCACCGCGCTGCTGCTCACCCGCACCGACCGGTTCGCCGCCGCCGTCGTGGAGCGGGCGGTGACCGACCCGGCGTCGTTCGCCGGCTCCAGCGACATCGGCTGGTGGTACGCCGACGCGTACATGGGCACCGACCCGGTGAGCCCGCTGGCGCAGGCGGCGTCGATCCGCACGCCCACCCTCGTCGTCCACTCCGAGCGGGACGAACGCTGCCCGGTGGAGCAGGGCCGGCGGCTGTTCGTCGCGCTGCAGCGGCAGGGCGTGCCCAGCGCGCTGCTGCTGTTCCCCGGCGAGGGCCACGAGCTGTCCCGCTCCGGCCGGCCCCGGCACCGGCTGGCCCGCTTCGAGCACCTGCTCGCCTGGTGGGACCGCTGGCTGCCGGGAGGCGGTCAGGCCGGCGGCAGCCGCGCCCCCTCGTCGGACACCACCAGCCGGCCGTCCACCCGGGTCGCCGGGAACACCGCGACGTGCCCGGGGGCCGCCGGGACCGGCAGCCCGCCGTCGATCTCGTAGCGCGAGTTGGTGACCTTGCGGCGGGTGCCGGCCGGGTCGTCGGGGCCCACCGGCGGCGCGTCCGGCCGCAGCACGACGACCACCTCGGTGCAGCCCGGGGGCCAGTCCCAGCGCAGCCGGTCGCCCCGCAGCACGACGCCGGTGACCGGCGGCAGGGAGGCGGCGGGGGGCCGCGGCCGGGCGTCCCCGCCGTGCGCCTCGGGTGCCGCGACGCCCAGCCGGGAGGCGACGACGACGTAGCCGGCGACCTCGCCGTACCCGCCGTCCTCCAGGGTGGTGACCGTGGTCGTGCCCACCACCTGGCGGGTGCCGTCCGGGCGCACCCGCAGCACCCGGTACTCGACCGGCCCGGGGGAGGCGGACGCCGTCCAGCGCACCTCCCGGGCGCCGCCGGGGGCCGGGGCGACGACGACGTCCGTGGCCGGCGCGACGCCCAGCGCGGCGAGCTCGGCCCGGGCGGCGGGGTGGTCGGCGACGGCGTCGAGGGCAGCCAGCAGCGCGTCCTCCCGGTCCCGGCCGGTGCAGGCCGGGGCGAGGACGGCGTCGGCCAGCGCCAGCGCCTCCCGCGACCGCCGGAGCAGCTCGGCGGCGTCCTCCCCGCCCGGGCCCGGGACGTCGGCGGCCGTGGCGACCAGCTGCTCGAGCGCGGCGGCGGCCGCCGCGTGGCGCCGGGCGGCGACGGCCGGGCCCACGCCGCGCCAGGCGGCGCCGGCGCGGGCGGCGACCTCGGCCGCCTCGTCGCGCACGGCACGGATCGGCGGGAGGAGCTCGCCGGCCGCGGACAGCGCTGCATCGGCGTGCCGGCGGGCGGCGGCGGGCCGCCCGTCCCGCAGCGCGGCGCGCGCCGCGGACACCTCCGCCTGCCAGTCGGCGCGGCCGGGCACGCGGGCCGGCGGCGGCGCGGGCACGTCTCCCATGGCGCCCGCCTCGCGGGCCAGCCCGGTGACGACGGCGGCCGCGCGCTGCGGGTCGAGGCCGGCGGCCTGCGCCTCCTGCAGGAGCAGGTACGCGTCGGCGGGGGTGAGCCGGTCCTCGACGAGCACGGCCGCCGTGACGCGGGGGCGCAGCGCGGCGCGGACGTCGTCGGCGAGGGCGTCGAGGTAGACGGCGGGGTCGCCGTCGACGAGCAGCGTGCCGGCGGCGGCGAGCAGGTCGTCGACGAGCGCCCGCCGCCGGTCGGGGCGGCGCTGCCGGTTGACCACGAGCAGGGCGTCGCGGCGCCGGCGGACCGTCTCGCGGTCGGCGGTCGGGGGCAGCTCCAGCAGGGCGTGCAGGCTGGGCACGCGGGCGCCCTCGATCCGGCCGAGCTCCTCGAGGCCGTCGCGGACCTGCCGCAGCACCACCGCGGCGTCGGCCGGTTCCGCGGGCGCCGCCGGGGCCTCGGCGCCGAGCAGCCGGTGCCCGCGCAGCCGGGCCTCGAAGGCGGCGTCGTCGAGCCCGGCCGCGGCGGCCATCCCGCGCAGGCCGGCGACCTTGTCGGCCGGCACCCCGCCGAAGCGCTCGACCAGCCGCTCCAGCGCGGCGTCGAGCGCCGCGAAGCGGGCGGCCTCCCGCCGCTCCCGCTCGGCGCGGGTCTGCCCGGCCAGCCACTGCCGCCCGCCCGGGGTGCGCAGCTGCGCGGCGAGCGCGTCGTGGGACCGCAGCAGCGCGGTCACCAGCCCGCGGTACTTGGGGTGGTCGCGCTGCTTCTGCCAGAACGCCCAGACGTCGTCGACCCGGCGGGCGACCTCGTCGTCGGTCAGCGATCCCGCGGCCTCCAGCGGGAGGTCGTAGACCTCGAAGGGGTCGGTCGCATCGGGGCCGCCGCGGCGCTCGATGGCGGCGAGGACCCGCTTGCGGTAGCCGTTGCCGTCGAAGGGAGGCAGCACGGGTCAGTCCTGCCGGCGGCGGACCCGGCCGACCTGCGCGCGCTCGCGGGCGACGTCGGCCTGGCTCAGCGCCGCGCCGGTCTCCACGCGCACGGTGAGCGGCCGGTCGGCCAGCCCCTCGTGCAGCGCGGTCAGCTCGAGGATGCCGTCGAAGCCCATCCGCAGCACGACCTGGATCTCGGTGCCGGCGGGGTACCCGGGCGGGATGTCCTCGATGGAGGCCTCGGCGAGCAGCTTGGCGTCCTCGGGGCGGGCGGACTCGGCGCCGCCGCCCTGCTCGACCACCCGGATGGTGACCACCCGCTGGTCGTCGTGGACGGTGCCGAACGAGCGGCGCACGGCCACCGGCAGCCGGTCGTCGCGGTGCACGAGGAAGACCGCCGACGGCTCGCCGAACCGGTCCAGCGCCAGGACGCCGAAGCCGCGGGAGACGGTGTTGAGGACCTGGATCTCCACCGTGCGCCGCACCTGCGCCGCGGACAGGCCCACGGCGTCGCCGAGGCGGGCACAGGCGGCGTCGACGTCGGCGGGGGCGGCGTACTCCAGCGGCGTGCCGTCGCGCAGCTGCCCGCGGGTGACCAGGTCGGCGGTGAGCAGCCGCTCCAGCTGCTTCTTGCGGCCGTAGACGGCGGCGCCCCTGGCGACGGCGAGGTCGGGGTCGTGCACCTCGGCGGGCACGCCGAGCTCGGCGGTCAGCCGCCGCGCGACGGCGGGCATCCGGGTCGAGCCGCCGACCAGCAGCACCCGGTCGATCCGCTCGACGCCGCGGGCGCGGGCCGCCGCGACCGCCGCGCGGGTCAGCTCCATCGTGCGGTCGAGCAGGCCCGCGGTGAGCCGCTCGAACTCCGCGCGGGTCACCGGCACGTCCACCCGGCGGCCGTCGTGCTCGACCGGCACGACGACGGACTCGCGGACGCTGAGCTCGCGCTTGGCCCGCTCGGCGGCGAGCACCAGCGCCTGGCCGCCGGCGCCGTCGTCGAGCGGGTCCTCGGCGTCGGGGTGGGCGGCGAGGAAGGCGCGCGACAGGTGGACGGCGAGCTTCTCGTCCCAGTCGGCGCCGCCGAGCTCGTGGTCGCCGTCGGTGGCGACCACGGCCAGCCGCCGGTCGGCCAGCTCCACGACCGCGACGTCGACGGTGCCGCCGCCGAGGTCGTAGACGAGCGCGACCTCCTCGAGGTGCCCGGCCGGCCCGCCGCCGTCGAGGCGGGCGAAGCCGTAGGCCAGCGCGGCCGCCGTCGGCTCGTTGATGACGTCGAGGACGGTGAGGCCCGCGTACTCGCCGGCCAGCCGGGTGGCCCGCCGCTCCTCGTCGCCGAAGTAGGCGGGCACGGTGATGACGACGTCCTGCACCGGGCCCTGCGTGGAGAAGCTCGTCTCGCTGACCAGCGCCTTGAGCACCAGGCTGCTGACCGCGGGCGCCGACCAGGACCGGCCGTGGCTGACGAACCGCCACGTGCTGTCGCCCATGCGCCGCTTGACCAGCGTGCAGACGTCGTCGGGCCGGGCGCGGGCCAGGACGCGGGCGCGCTCGCCGGTGACGTAGTCGTCGGGGCCGACGAACAGCACGACGCTGGGCAGCGTCGGGGCGCCGTCGAGGAGGGGGACGACCCGCGCGGCGCCGTCGTCGTCGACCTGCGCCAGGCAGCTGTACGTGGTGCCCAGGTCGATCCCGTACACGGCAGGGGAGGGCGAGGGGACACCGCGCGGCATGGGCCGGAGGGTAGCGGCGCCGCATAGGGTCAGGAGGACGTGTCCGCCGCTCAGAGCGCAGGTCGGCCCGGTCGGGCGAACCTGCGGGGAGGCCTCCCTTGGTCGACTACACGAAGCGCCCGAAGTCCCCGCCGCCGCAGCCGGAGACCCCTCCGGCGCCGCCGCAGCCGCCGCCGTACCAGCCCCCGCAGCCGCCGCCGGGGCAGCCCTACGGCCAGCCGCCGCACCAGGGGCAGCCGCCCTACCCGCCGCCGGGCCAGTACCCGCCGCCCGGGCAGCCGCCGTACCCGCCGCCGGGCCAGCCGTACGGGCAGCCGCCGTACCAGGGGCAGCCCCCGTACCCGCCGCAGGGCCAGCCGCCGTACCCGCCCCCGGGTCAGCCCCCGTACGGCCAGCCGCCGCAGCAGGACCCGTACGGCCAGCAGTACGGGCAGCAGCCCCCGGCCCCGCCGCAGCAGGGCGGGGTCAACATGAACAAGGTGTCGCTGACCAAGTCGGCGCCGTCGGTCTCGCTGACGAAGACGGCCGGCACCACCGGCGTGCTGCGGGTCAACCTGAACTGGAACTCCCGGCCCGGTGGCGGCGGCGGGGGCGGCGGCTTCCTCAAGCGGCTGGCCTCCGCCGCCGGCGGCGGGGCGATCGACCTGGACCTCGGCTGCCTCTACGAGTACGCCGACGGCTCCAAGGGCGTCATCCAGGCGCTGGGCAACGCCTTCCGCGGGCAGCACACGCTGGGCAACGGCGGGTCGATCGTGTGGCTGGACGGCGACGACCGGTCGGGCGCCAACAGCGGCGGCGAGAACCTGATGATCGACCTGCAGCACACGCAGCTGATCCGCCGGATCCTCGTGTTCGCGCTCATCTACGAGGGCGTGCCGAACTGGGGGCAGGCCGACGCCGTCGTCACGATGTTCCCGGCGAACGGGCCGCAGATCGAGGTGCGCCTGGACGAGCACGACCCGCGCGCCCGCATCTGCGCGATCGCGATGATCGAGAACCAGGGCGGCCAGCTCGTCGTCAACCGCGAGGTGCGCTACGTGCACGGCGGCCAGGACGTGCTCGACCGCACCTACGGCTGGGGCATGGACTGGACGCCCGGCCGCAAGTGAGCCGCCGGTCCCGCGCGTAGCCCCGCTCCTGGGGTGCTCCTCGTCCTCCGGGGGTCCTGCGGGACCCCCGGGGGAC
>NZ_JBJGZT010000031.1:0-54422 GCF_054050655.1 Geodermatophilus sp. SYSU D00663
GGGGGGGGGGGGGGGGTGGTGGGGGTGGTGGGGGGGGGGGCGGCGGGGCGGGGGGGGGGGGGGGGGGGGGGGGCCCCCCCCCCCCCCCCCCCCCCCCGGGAGATGACGGGCTGTGCGGCCCTCCTGCAGGGACCCGCGCGAGCCCAGCGAGGGGTCGGGAGCAGGAGGGTCCTCCCTCAGTCGGTGGCGGAGTGGAACTCCGCGCCGGCCGGGTCGGCGTCGTCGGAGCCGACGGCCTGCCGCTCCTGCTCGGTGCGGTGCTGCAGCCAGTCGTCGTCGGGCCGCGGGTCGGTCTTGCCGTGCTGCTGACGGTCGCGCGGCGCCGACTCCTCGGTGTCCATGACGTCGTCGAGGGTCGGGCGGTCGGGTTCGGTCATCGCAGTGCCTCCGCTGCGTCGTCGTCGATCGGTCCCGGAGGCCATAGCCGTCGAAGGGGGCGGGAAACCCCTAGCGCTGCTCGAGCGACCCGGCCGGCAACCAGGCCTCGACGAGCACCGGGCCGTGCGGCCCGGGGACGGCGTAGGCGACCCGGCCCTGCCAGCCGCCGGCGGACTGGCGCCACTCCACCAGCAGGCCGGGGACGGTCCCGTCCGCACCGGGCGGGGTCAGCACCCAGCAGTGCCGGCCCGCCGCCGGCTCCCTCGCAGGCGGCCGGGGCGGCGGTGCCCCCGGGGGCGGGGCCGGCGCGACGCCGGAGTCCGCGGCGCGCTCGCCGAGCGACGGCTGCGACCTGCCCCGCTGCATCCCGCCTGCCACCCGGGCAGTCTGACACGGTGGTCGAACACGTGTTCGGACGGCGGGCTGCGGGCGCCGTGTCGCCGTGTCGGCGTGTCGACTCGGCGACACGCCGACATGTCGGTGATCCCGGTCACACTCCGTGCGGGGAGTCACCCACTCGTCACTCATCGTTGTTGGAGTGTGCACCGCGACTGCTTAGCGTCGCTCACGTCCTGGCACCTGCCCGAAGGGTCCTCCGTGCTCTCATCAACCGGCTCCCGGCGCCTGCTCGCGCGCCGGGCGGCACTCGGCGCCGCTGCCGTGGCCGTCGCCGTCGTGGGTCTCCCGGCCACCGCCTCCGCGGCCGCGCCGACCGCCCCGTTCATCTCCGAGATCCACTACGACAACGCCGGCGCTGACGCCGACGAGTTCGTCGAGATCCACATCCCGGCCGGTATGAGTTCAGCGGGGCTCTCGGTCGTCCTCTACAACGGCAGTGGGGGAGCCTCGTACGCGACGCTGGACGTCCCGTCGGTCACCGCGCCTCCAGACGGGCCCGCGGTCGCGGTCGTCGCCGGGCCGACCAGCGGCATCCAGAACGGTTCCCCTGACGGTGTGGCACTCGTGCGCGGCACCGAGGTCCTCGAGTTCCTGTCCTACGAGGGCCAGTTCACGGCGACGGCCGGCCCGGCGAGCGGCATGCTCAGCACGGGGATCGGGGTGAGCGAGGCCGGTACCGAGCCCGCAGGGCAGTCGCTCTCGCGGACCTACGACGCGGCCAGTGACGCGCTGGTGTGGGCGGGTCCCGCGACCACGTCGAAGGGCGCGGTCAACGCGGCCGCACCCGCGACGCCGCCGCCCGTGACGACCGGCGGCTGCGACGCGACGCCCACGCACGAGATCGGCGCTGTCCAGGGCGACGGCGCCGCCAGCCCGATCACCGGGCAGACGGTCACCGTGCGTGGCGTGGTCGTTGGCGATGTCCCGGGTCTGTCCGGTTTCTATCTGCAGGACGCTGACGGCGACGGCAGCGCCGTCACCTCCGACGGCGTCTTCGTCTTCAGCCCCGTGGCGGTCGACCTCGGCGACACCATCGCCGTGACCGGCCAGGTGCAGGAGTACAGCGGCCAGACGCAGATCGCCGCGCGCACCGACGTCGCGGTCTGCGCCGACGGCACCGCGGCGAGCCTGCCGCCGGCCGCCCCGCTCGACCTGCCTGCCGACGCCGCTACCCGCGAGCGGCTCGAGGGCATGCGCGTCGCCCCGGCCGACCAGCTCACCGTCAGCGAGGTCTACGACCTCACCAGCTACGGCGAGCTGACCCTCTCCGCGGGTGGCGTGCTGGTGCAGCCCACGGAGATCGCCCGCCCGGGTTCCGACGCAGCCGAGGCCGTGGCGGCGGACAACGCCGCCCGCAAGATCACCCTCGACGACGGCGTCAGTGCTCGTGTCACGGTGACCACGCGGCCCCACCTGTCGCCCACCACCCCGGTGCGGGTCGGTGACCAGCTGCGTCTCCAGGAGTCGCTGGTCCTCGGCGAGGGCTTCGGCACCTACCGCCTGCAGCCGGCCGACGGCACCGCCGCCGACGTCTTCGCGCCGCAGAACACGCGCCCCGCCGCTCCGGCGCCGATCGGCGGCGACGTCCGGCTGGGCACGTTCAACGTGCTCAACTACTTCCTGACCTTCGGCGGGGAGGGCCGGGGTGCCGCCGACCAGACCGAGCTCGAGGAGCAGGCGGCCAAGGAGGTCGCGGCGATCCGTGGTCTCGGCGCCGACGTCGTCACCCTGCTCGAGATGGAGGACACCGACTCCACCGGGTTGACCCCCGGGAACGCGGACACGGCACTGGCCGACCTGGTCCGTCGGCTCAACGCCGCGGAGGGCTCGCCGGTCTGGAGCCACGTGCCGATGCCGGATGAGCTCTACGCCGTCGACCGCGACGTCATCCGCAACGCGGTCATCTACCGCAACGACGTCGTCCAGCCGGTGGGTGACCCGGTCGGCCTGGTCGACGAGGCGGTGTGGTCCAACGCACGCGAGCCGCAGGCCCAGACCTTCGTCAAGGACGGTGACGCGTTCACCGTGGTCGCCAACCACTTCAAGTCCAAGAGCCCCGGCGACCCGACCGGCGACAACGTCGACACCGGTGACGGTCAGGGGGAGTGGAACGGCGACCGCGTCCGCCAGGCGCGGTCGGTGGCAGCCTTCGCCGCCCAGCTCGCCCGGAGCACCGGCGACCCGGATGTGATCCTGCAGGGCGACCTCAACGCCTACTCGCAGGAGGACCCGATCGAGGTCCTGCGCGAGGCCGGGTTCACCGACCTCGGCGAGGCGCTCGACCCGGGCCGGTACAGCTACGTGTACGACGAGCTCTCCGGCTCGCTCGACCACGCGCTGGCCACGGCGTCGCTGGCGGACAAGGTCACCGACACGGCCCACTGGAACATCAACTCGGTCGAGTCGTTCGCCTACCAGTACACCGGTGACCCGGCCCTGTACGCGCCGGACCCCTACCGCTCCAGCGACCACGACCCGCTGGTCGTCGGGATCGACCTGCAGGAGCGCTGCAACGGCCTGCGGCCCACCATCACCGGCACCCCCGGGGACGACGTCCTGCGCGGCACCAACGGCGTCGACGTGATCACGGGTCTCGGCGGCGAGGACACCATCAGCGGCGGCAACGGCGACGACGTCGTCTGCGGCGGCGCCGGCGACGACACGCTCTCCGGGGAGAACGGTGCCGACGTGCTGCTCGGCGGGTTCGGCCTCGACACGCTCGCCGGCGGGAACGGCGACGACACGCTCGTCGGTGGTCCCGGCAGGGGCGACGTCCTGACCCAGGGCCGTGGCACCGGCAGCAGCGAGCAGGACGGCCGCGAGTCCTGATCCGCGGCTGAGAACGCGTCCGGCGCGGCACCCCGAGCGGGTGCCGCGCCGGACTCGTCCCGCGGGCCGGTCAGTCCCGACGGGCCTCCCCGCCGGCCTGCTCGCCGATCGCGTCCTCCTCGGGGTCGGTCGTCGCGAGCACGCCCGCGGCGAGGGTCTGCGCGACCTCCTGCAGCAGCGGGTGCCCCGCGAGCTCCTCGACGGGCACCGGCAGCGGCAGCGACCAGTTGGGCCGGTCGGTGGTGCCGGGCATGTTGGGCCGGCGGCGGACGGCGAGCGCGTCGTCGAGGGTGGCCGACAACAGCAGCGACGGCGCCCGCCCGAGCAGCTCGTGCGCCCGCTTGACCGCCGTCTCCGGCTTCGCGTTCCTCCGCAGCCCCGGCAGCCGCTCCAGCAGCGACCGCCGGCCGCGCTCGAGCTCCTCGTCGCTGCCGGTGCCGTGCTCGCGCTGCTCCTCGACGTCGGCCCCGGTCCACAGTCCCGCCACGGTGGGCAGGTCGTGGGTGGTGATCGCGGCCATGGCCTCCTCGGGCCACTCGGCGGGGTCGTCGTCCTCGAACCACAGCAGCCGGTAGCTGAGGATGCCGTGCTCGGCCATGGCCTCCCGGACGCCGTCCTCGACCGTGCCGAGGTCCTCGCCGACGACGACGGCCCGCGCCCGGTGGCTCTCCAGTGCCACGATGTCCAGCAGGTCCTCGGCGGGGTAGCGGACGTAGGCGCCGTCGGCTGCGCTGCCGCCCGAGGGCACCCACCACAGCCGGAACAGGCCCATCACGTGGTCGATGCGCAGGCCGCCGGCGCCGGCCATCGTCGCGCGGATGGACTCGACGAACGGCTCGTAGTCCCACTCCTGCAGCCGCCACGGCACCAGCGGCGGGGAGCCCCAGTCCTGGCCCTGCGCGTTGAACTCGTCCGGCGGCGCCCCGACGGTCGCGCCCTGCGCGAGCACCCCCTGCCAGGTCCAGGCGTCGGCGCCGCCGCCGGCCACGCCGATGGGCAGGTCCTGGATGACCGTCATGCCCTCCGCGGCGCGCTCGAGCTGCAGCGACAGGCACCACTGCAGCCAGGCGTGGAAGGCGACGTCGCGCTCGTGCTCGGCCGCGAAGGAGCCGACGGCGCCGCTGCGCGGGTCGCGCAGCTCCTCGGGCCAGGTGTGCCAGTCGGGGCCGTGGACGTCGGCCAGGGCGCACCAGGTGGCCCAGTCCTGCAGCTTCTGCCCCTGGTGCCACCACCAGTCGGGGAAGGCGGGGTCGTCGCGGCCGGTGGCGTCGAACACCCGGCGCAGCGCCTCGCGCTTGCGGGCCCAGATCGCGTCGCGGTCGATCAGGTCGCCCTCGGACAGGGCGCGGCCGGCGTCGCCGTCGAGGTCGACGCGGTCGGCGCCGGGCACCTCCTCGACGCGGAGGTACACGGGGTTGCGGAAGCGGCGGGTGGCCGGCAGGTAGGGGCTGGCCTCCTGCTGCGGCGTCGGCGCGACGGCGTGCAGCGGGTTGATCAGCACGAAGCCCGCGCCCTGGCCGGCGGCCATCTCACGGACGGCGCGCAGGTCGGCGAGGTCGCCGATGCCCCAGCTGCCGCGGCTGCGGGTGGCGTAGAGCTGCACCGCCCAACCCCACGCGCGGTCCTCGGGCAGCCAGCACCGACCGGGGGACACGATCAGCCGGCGCCGCGGGCCGCCGGGCGCCTGCAGCCAGTGGTAGCCGAGCGGGAAGTCGGCGGGCAGCTCGCCGTCGACGTGCCGGGTGGACCCGTCCTCGAGGGTCACCTCGGCCTCGTCGACCTCCAGGACGTCGCCGGGGCGGGCGACGATGGGCGCCCGGTGCTCGAGGTCCTCCGGCGGCTCGCCGATCACCTCCCGCAGGCGGTCGATGGTGGCCTGGGCGACCTCGTGTTCCTCGTCGAGGGCGTCGAGCCAGGTGGCGTCGATGCCCCACCGGTCGGTGTCGGGGGTGCGTGTCACCCCCCGATCCTCCGGGCGCGCGGGGGTGATCGCAGCGCAGGGGACGCAGTGGTGCCGGTTACCCCGCTCACCGCTCCCGCCGCGTGCGGCAGGCCGGGCCCGTGGACTGGCTGCTCGTGCACCCACCACTGCCCGGCCCCGCGGCGCTCGGCCCGCTCGCCGCGGAGCTGCGCGCCCGCGGCGCCAGGGCCGCCGTCCCCGACCTCCGGGGGGCTGGTGCAGGACCCGGTGGCCGCCCGGGTCCGCGGCCGGCCGGTCGCCGGCGACGGCCGCGGCGCACACCTCGACGTCGCCACGGACCCCGCGCGGGTGGCCGGGCTGCTGGGTTGGGCTGCTGGGCTGGGCTGCCGGGCTGAGCTGGGCCGTCGCCTGGCCGGGCGGCCCCGGCTGCGGTAGGCACGACCGGTGACCGTGATCGGCTTCCACAACTCGCACGAGCAGGTGCACCCGGCCGATCTGCTGGCCGCCGTCCAGCACGCGGAGGAGGTGGGCTTCACCGCGGCGATGTGCTCGGACCACTTCGCGCCCTGGAACTCCAACCAGGGGCACTCCGGGTTCGCCTGGTCGTGGCTCGGCGCCGCGCTCGCCACCACCGGCCTGCCCTGCGGGGTGGTCAACGCCCCCGGGCAGCGGTACCACCCGGCGGTCATCGCGCAGGGTGCGGCGACGCTGGCGGCGATGTTCCCCGGCAGGTTCTGGATGGCGCTGGGCAGCGGGCAGGTGATGAACGAGCGCATCACCGGCACGCCGTGGCCGCCCAAGCGGGTGCGCGACGCGCGGCTGCGCGAGTGCGTCGACGTCATCCGGGCGCTGCTGGCCGGCGAGGAGGTCACCCACCGCGGCCTCGTGGCCGTCGAGCGGGCGCGCATCTGGTCGCTGCCCGAGCAGCAGCCGGCGCTGATCGGCCCGGTGATGAGCGTCCCGACGGCGCGGCGGCACGCCGACTGGGCCGACGGGTTCATCACCATCAACCAGCCGCACGAGACCCTGCGCGAGCTGGTCGGCGCCTACCGGGACGCCGGCGGCCAGGGCCGACTGGTGCTGCAGGTCCACCTGTGCTGGGACCCCGACCCGGAGCGCGCGCGAGCCATCGCCCACGAGCAGTGGTTCACCAACACCTTCCCGCCGCCGCTGTGCTGGGACCTCGACGGGCCGGAGGCGTTCGAGCAGGCCAGCGCGTACACACCGCAGGAGGCGGTGGAGGGCGCGGTGCGGGTCAGCTCCGACCTCGGGCAGCACGCCGCCTGGCTGGCGGAGTACGTCGAGCTCGGTTTCGACGAGATCTACCTGCACCACGTGGGCAAGGAGCAGCGGCCCTTCCTCGACGCGTTCGGCGAGCACGTGCTGCCGCAGCTCGGCGTCACCGAGCCCGAGCCGGCGGTGGCGCTCGACGGTCCCGGCGGGCCGCGCCGTCCGCGGCAGGAGCCCGAGCCCGGGGCGCCCACCGTGCTCCCCGAGGGCCGGCCCCCCGCGCGTTGACGATCGGGTCCGTGCCGCTCCCGTCGGCGTGTCGGCGCGTGTCGCGGACACGCAGCCGGTGATCGACTCCCGGAGGAGCGCGGGTCCAGCGAGACCCCACCGTCCTGTTGCCCGGGGCGCGCGGGGCCGACAGGGTCGCGGGGCATGAAGATCACCGACACGGCCGACCTGTGGTGGAAGACGGCGGTCGTCTACTGCCTCGACGTCGAGACGTACCTGGACTGGAACGACGACGGCACCGGTGACTTCGCGGGCCTGGCCCAGCGCATCGACCACCTCGCCGACCTCGGCGTCACCTGCCTGTGGCTGATGCCCTTCTATCCCACGGCCGAGCGGGACGACGGCTACGACATCACCGACTTCTACGGCGTCGACCCGCGGCTGGGCAGCCACGGCGACCTGGTCGAGGTCGTCCGCACCGCCAACGACCGCGGCATCCGGGTGATCGCCGACCTCGTCGTCAACCACACCTCCATCGAGCACCCGTGGTTCCGGCAGGGCCGGCGCAGCAAGGACGACCCGTTCCACGACTTCTACGTCTGGCGCGACGACGAGCCGCCGGACACCTCCGACCAGGTCGTCTTCCCCGACCAGGAGGACTCGGTCTGGACGTTCAACGAGCCGACGGGGGAGTGGTACCTGCACCGCTTCTACAAGGAGCAGCCCGACCTCGACGTGACCAACCCGCGGGTCCGCGACGAGGTCGCCAAGATCATGGGCTTCTGGCTGCAGCTGGGGCTGTCGGGCTTCCGCGTCGACGCCGTCCCCTTCTTCCTGGAGACCGAGGGCGGCGCCGACGCCGACCGCTTCCCCGACCCGCACGAGTACCTGCGGGCGCTGCGCTCCTTCCTCAGCCGCCGCACCGGCAGCGGCGTGCTGCTGGGCGAGGTGAACCTGCCGCACGAGCAGCAGCGCGACTTCTTCGGCGGCGACGACGGCGACGAGCTGACCATGCTCTTCGACTTCGTCGGCATGCAGGCGATGTACCTGTCCCTGGCCCGCGCCGACGCCGGCCCGCTGACGAAGGCGCTGGTCGAGCGCCCGTTCGTCGACCCCGACAGCCAGTGGGCCACCTTCGTGCGCAACCACGACGAGCTCACCCTGGACAAGCTGTCCGAGGACGAGCGCAAGGAGGTCTTCGCCGCCTTCGGCCCCGAGGAGCGCATGCAGGTCTACGGCCGCGGCCTGCGCCGCCGGCTGCCGCCCATGCTCGACGGCGACCCGCGGCGGGTGCGCATGGTCTACAGCCTGCTGTTCTCGCTGCCCGGCACGCCGGTGCTCTTCTACGGCGAGGAGATCGGCATGGGCGAGGACCTCGACGCCGAGGGCCGGCTCGCCGTCCGGACGCCGATGCAGTGGACCGCCGGGCGCAACGGCGGGTTCTCGACCGCCGACGCCGACCGGCTGCCCGGGCCCGTGGTCACCGGCGGCTTCGCCCCGGAGTTCGTCAACGTCGCCGACCAGCGCCGCGACCCGGACTCGCTGCTGTCGTTCGTGAAGCTGCTCATCCGCCGCTACCGCGAGTCGCCGGAGCTGGGCTGGGGCTCGTTCCGGGTGATCGAGCAGCCGCACCGCGAGGTGCTCGCGCACGTCTGCGAGTGGGACGACGGCACGCTGGTCGCCGTCCACAACCTCGGTCCCGAGCCGCGCGTGGTGCCGCTGGTGCTCGAGGGCTGCGACGCCTCGCACCGGCTGGAGGACCTGCTGGTCACCCGGACGACGCCCCTCGGCGACGACGGCGCGGCGGAGCTGGCGCTCGAGGGCTACGGGTACCGCTGGCTGCGCGTGGTCGCCGAGGACGGCCGCCGGCTGCTCTGACGCCCCGTCACTCCGGGGCGACGCACCGTGGTCGCGCGCCGCGGCGCCCCGCGGCGGGACCGGCGGGTCCCGCCGCGCCCGGCCGACCTGCGCGGACCTGTCGGAGGGGCGTCCTAGCGTCGCCGGCGATGACCGAGCCCGCCGTCCCCGCACGTCCCGCCCCGCCGACCGCGCCCGCCACCGCCCCCGTGCAGTACCCGCCCGGCGACCCGGGCGCGGGCGGGGCGACCGCCGCCGGCCAGGCGTCCCCCGGAACCGCCGCCCCTGCCCCCGGCGGCCCTCCGGGCGGACCGGGCACGGGCGGGCCGTCGACGGGCGGGCCCGCGCCCGGCGGCGAGACGGGCTCCTCCCCGACCGGGCCGGTGCCCGGCCGGCCGCCGGTGGTCCGCCCCCGCCGGAGCGACCCGCTGACCCGCATGGGCCCGTGGGCGCCGCTCGCCGGCGCGGTCCTCGGCCTGCTGGCCGGGGTGGTCGCCGTCCTGCTGCTCGGCGGGCGGGCCGAGGCGTTCGCCGAGCGCCTGGCGCTGGTGTTCCTCGTCGTCGGACTGGTGATGCTCGGCGCGGCCGGGGCACTGCTGGCCGACGAGGTGCGGCTGGTCCGCCGCGGCGCCCGGGAGGCCACGGTGCGGCCGGCCTGGGTGGAGGCGACCGCGGGGCTGATCAACGGGCTGACCCCGGCCCGCCTGCTGCTCGGCTCCAGCGCGTTCGTGCTCTTCCTCGCCGCCTACACGGCCCGCTAGCGGCACGTCAGCCCATCGCGTCGGAGTCGCTCAGCGTGGCGGGGTCCAGCCGACCCGCGACGATGTCTTCGGCGAGGTCGTCGACCACCCGCCCGGTGGCGAAGGCGTGCGCGCGCAGCACGGCGAGGGTGTCCACGACGTCGAGGCCGAGCGCCACCGTGGCGAGGCCGGTGGCCTGCCACACACGGCTGCGCCGGCGGGCGTCGGGGGCGTCCCACCACCGGGCCCCGCCCTCGTCGGCCACCCCGCCGGCGGCCCGCACCAGCTCCTCGGTCAGGCACACGACGACCGCCTCGACGTCGTCGCGCGGGACGCCGGTGAGCGTGGCCAGCTCCCGCGCGTAGAGGTCGACGATCACCGTGGGCCCCAGCGGCGGGGCCAGCGGCACCGAGAACACCGCGCGGTAGGGCGTCTCGCCGAGCAGCGCCTCGTGCAGCTCGGGCCAGTTGCGCTGGATGTCCTCGATGTCGAAGACGATGGCGCTGCCGGTGTCGTGGGCGCGCAGGCACGGGCCGTCGCCGGCGGTGAACTGCAGCTGCTCGGCCCGCGAGGTGGTGCGGTCGCTCGCGCCGATCGGCGTCCGCAGCCCGGCGCCCTCGTGGATGCTCAGCGCCGCGCCGTCCACCCGGACCGCCTGGGCCGCCGCCCGGGCCAGCCGGGAGGGCACCATCTCCGGGCCGTCCTCCCCGGTCCCGGGCGGGTCCTGCAGTGCGTCCAGGAACCGCGTCGCCGCGTCACTCGCCGTCACCCGTCCACTCCCGTCGTCCCGGTCACCGGTCCTGCCGGTGGCTGCGTCCCGGACCTGCGCGTCCCCCGACCCGTGGTCACCTTGGTCCAGCGGCCGCGCGCGCACCACACCGGGGGACCTCATCCGTAGGCCTGCACGGCGAGGACGACGGCCAGGCCCAGCCCGGCCAGCGCGATCAGCCGCCGCAGGAGGGCCTGCGGCACGCGCCGCACGACGCGCGGCCCGAGCCGTCCCCCCGCCAGGCAGCCCAGCGCCAGCGGCAGCGCGGCGCTCCAGGCCACCGGCGCGAGCACCACGAACCCGACGGCGGCCACCCCGTTCACCGCACCCAGCACGACGTTCTTCAGCGCGTTGCCGCGCGGCAGGCCCTCGCCGGTGCCCAGCAGCACCAGCGCGAGCAGCAGCACCCCGGCGGCGGCGCCGAAGTAGCCGCCGTAGACCGCGACGACGCCGGTGCCGGCGACCAGCCACCACGGGTCCCGGGCGCCGTGCAGCCGGCGGCCCTCCGCGGCCAGCTCGCCCGGCGGCCGCTGCAGCAGGATGGCCAGCGCCGCGCCGCCGATGAGCAGCGGGACCAGCCGCTCGAACGCCTCCGCCGGGGTGAGCAGCAGCAGCGCGGCCCCCGCCGTCCCCCCGACGACCCCCGCGACGGCCAGCGGCACCAGCCGGCGGCCCTGCCCGGCCAGCTCCGGCCGGGACGCGCTCACCGACCCCACGCTGGTGAGCACCAGCGCGACGGTGTTGGTGACGTTGGCGGTCACCGGCGGCAGCCCGGTGGCCAGCAGCGCCGGGTAGCTCACCAGCGAGGCCAGCCCGGCGATGCTGCCCGCCAGCCCGGCGCCGACCCCGGCGAGGACCAGCAGCAGCCACTCCAGCGCGTTCACCGGGCCACCAGCACCCCGATGGCCACGCAGCCGAGGACGACGATCGCCGTCCGCAGGGCCGCCGCGGGCAGCCGGCGGCCGAACCGGGCGCCGAGCGCGCCGCCCACCACCGAGCCGCCGGCGACCAGCCCGGCGGCGGCCCAGTCGACCCGGTCGGTGGCGACGACGACGTAGGCCGTCGCGGCGACGGCGTTCACCGCGGCGCTGAGCACGTTCTTGAGCGCGTTGAGGCGCTGCAGCGGCTCGGCCAGCAGCAGCCCGAACACGCCCATCTGCAGCACGCCCTGGCTGGCGGCGAAGTAGCCGCCGTAGCTGCCGGTCGCGTACGCGCCGGCGACCAGGCCGGCCAGCCGCCACCTGCGGGGCGGCGCGCCGTCGTCGGTGCGGCGGGCGGCCAGCCGGCGGGTCAGCAGCGGCTGGACGGCGACCAGCACCACGGCCAGCCCCACCAGGACCGGGACCACCGCCTCGAACGCCGCCGCCGGCAGGTGCAGCAGCAGGACCGCGCCGGTCAGCGCGCCCAGCACCGACGCCGGCAGCAGCCGCAGCACCAGCCCGCGCTGCCCGGCGAGTTCCCGTCGGTAGCCGACCGCGCCGCTGACGTTGCCCGGCACGAGCCCCAGCGTGTTGGACACGCTCGCGGTGACCGGCGGCAGCCCGGTGGCCAGCAGCACCGGGAAGGTCACCAGCGTCCCGGACCCGACGACGGCGTTGATCGCGCCCGCCGCACCCCCGGCGGCGAGCACGGCGAGCACCTCGGCGGGGGTCACGCGTCCTTGCGGCCGGCGTCGACGACGCGCAGCACCAGCTCGCCGGCCTCGTCGGAGGCGGCCAGGTCGACCTCGGCGTCGATGCCCCAGTCGTGGTCGCCGGCCGGGTCGTCGACGATCTGCCGCACCCGCCAGACACCGGGCTCGCTCCGGTCCCACACCAGCAGCGCCGGCCCGCGGGCGTCGGCGCCGGTGCCCACCTCGGCGTGCTCGGCGAAGTAGCCGCGGACCACCTCGCCCCACCGCTCGGCGTCCCAGCCGGAGCCGGCGTCGAGCTCGCCGAGGTCGTACCAGCGGCGCCGCGCCCACAGCTGCACCCGTGCGAACAGCGCGTTGCGGACCATCGCGGTGAACGCCCGCTCGTTGCCGGTCAGCGGCCGGGCCCGCGCCGGGACGGCGACCGGCTCGTCCAGCGGCTGGTCCGGGCTGGTCAGCTGCTCCCACTCGTCGAGCAGCGAGGAGTCCACCTGCCGCACCAGCTCACCCAGCCACTCGACGACGTCGGTGACCTCCTCGGTGCGCGCGGCCGCGGGCACGCCGGACCGCAGCGCCTTCACCGCGTCGGAGAGGTAGCGCAGCACCGCGCCCTCGGAGCGGGTCAGCCCGTAGGTGGACACCAGCTCCTTGAACGTCATCGCCCGCTCCCACGTCTCGCGGACGACGGACTTCGGTGAGGGGTGCGCGTCGGCGGCCCACGGGTTGCTGCGCACGTAGACGGCGAAGGCGTGCTCGAGCAGCTCCTCGAGCGGCTTCGGGTAGGTGACGTCCTCGAGCAGCTCGATCCGCTCGTCGTACTCGATGCCCTCGGCCTTCATCTGCGCGACGGCCTCGCCGCGCGCCTTGTTCAGCTGCGCGGCCAGGATCTGCCGCGGGTCGTCGAGGGTGGCCTCGACGACGCTGACGACGTCGAGGGCGAAGGTGTCCGAGGCGGGGTCGAGCAGCTCGATCGCGGCGAGGGCGAACGTCGACAGCGGCTGGTTGAGCGCGAAGTCCGGCGGCAGGTCGACCGTCAGCCGGTAGCGGCGGCCGTCGGGCTCCGGCTCGGGCAGCCGCTCCAGCACGCCGGCCTGCAGCAGCGAGCGGGCGATGCCGACCGCCTCGCGGATGAGCCGCAGCTGCCGCTTGCGCGGCTCGTGGTTGTCGGTGAGCAGCCGGCGCACCGCCGCGACCGGGTCGCCGGGCCGGTCGGCGACGTCGAGCAGCATCGCCGTCGTCACCCGCATGTGGCTGGTCAGCGGCTCGGGCTCGGCGGCGACCAGGCGCTCCATGGTCGCCTTCGACCACGGCACCATCCCCTCGGGCGCCTTCTTGCGGACCAGCTTGCGGCGCTTCTTCGGGTCGTCGGCGACCTTGGCGAACTGCCGCAGGTTCTCCACCTCGTGCTCCGGCGCCTGGACGACGACGGTGCCCGCCGTGTCGTAGCCGGCGCGCCCGGCCCGCCCCGCGATCTGGTGGAACTCGCGGGCGTTGAGCAGCCGGGTGCGGCTGCCGTCGTACTTGCTCAGCGCGGAGAACACGACGGTGCGGATCGGCACGTTGATGCCGACGCCGAGGGTGTCGGTGCCGCAGATGACCTTGAGCAGCCCGGCCTGGGCCAGCTGCTCCACCAGCCGCCGGTACTTGGGCAGCATCCCGGCGTGGTGGACGCCGATGCCGTGGCGCACCAGCCGCGACAGCGTCGTCCCGAAGGCCGAGGTGAACCGGAAGCCGCCGATCGCGTCGGCGATCGCGGCCTTCTCCTCCTTGGTGCACACGTTGACGCTCATCAGCGCCTGTGCCCGCTCGAGCGCCTGCGCCTGGGTGAAGTGCACGACGTAGACCGGCGCCTGCCTGGTGTCCAGGAGCTCCTGGATGGTCTCGTGCGCCGGCGTCGTCGCGTACCAGTGGTGCAGCGGCACCGGGCGCTCGGCGCCGGCGACCAGCGCGGTGGGCCGGCCGGTGCGGCGGGTGAGGTCCTCGCGCAGCGCGTCGGTGTTGCCGAGCGTGGCGCTCATCAGGAGGAACTGCGCGTCGGTGAGCTCCAGCAGCGGCACCTGCCAGGCCCACCCGCGGTCGGGGTCGCCGTAGAAGTGGAACTCGTCCATGACGACGAGGCCGATGTCGGCGCCGGCGCCCTCGCGCAGCGCCACGTTGGCCAGCACCTCGGCCGTGCAGGCGATGACCGGCGCGCCGGCGTTGACGCTCGCGTCGCCGGTGAGCATGCCGACGTTGGCCGCGCCGAACACCCCGCACAGCGCGAAGAACTTCTCGCTGACCAGGGCCTTGATCGGCGCGGTGTAGAAGCTGCGCCGCCCGGCCGCCATCGCCGCGTACTGCGCGCCGGTGGCCACCAGGGACTTGCCCGACCCGGTCGGCGTCGCGAGGACGACGTTCGCGCCGCTGACCAGCTCGATCAGCGCCTCCTCCTGGTGCGGGTACAGCGGCGTGCCGCCGTCCTCGGCCCAGGCCGCGAAGGAGGTGAACAGCTCGTCGGGGTCGCTGCCGCGCGCCCGGAGGGCGGTGAGGTCGCCGGGGTCGTCGAGCAGGGGGAGGGGCGCGGTCGCGGTCATCGTGGGGAACAGCGTGCCCGACGGTCACGGCCTTCCCGGACGCCGGGGCGACGTCACGAAACGGTCACGACCCGCCCGGTGGGGTGTGGCGCGGATCGCCTCCGTCCGTCAAAGTGAACAGCAGGTGAACGGAAGGTGGATGAGGCGCGTGCTGGAGAAGAACTGCCCGGAGTGCCACTGGGTGACGGTGACCGACGCCGACGGGCGTCGCCGGATCGAGATGCGGTGGGGTTCGCCGCAGCCGGCCGCGCAGGCGAAGCCGCGGCGCGCGGCCTGAGGCCGTCCGGGTTCCGCACGGGATCGCACGGGTAGGCGCTCGCCGAGGGCGGGACGGGGAGCAGACCCGGCCCGCCGGTCCCGCGAGCAGGAGGAGCCCCCGTGTCGTCACCCCGCCCCGAGTCCCAGCCCGAGCAGCAGCAGACCCCGCCGGGGACCCTCGGCGAGATGGACCCCAAGCCCGACCACGGTGAGGAGACCTACCGCGGGTCGGGCCGGCTGACCGGCAAGGCCGCGGTCATCACCGGCGGCGACAGCGGCATCGGTCGCGCCGTCGCGATCGCCTTCGCCCGCGAGGGCGCCGACGTGCTCATCTCCTACCTCTCCGAGCACGAGGACGCCGAGGACACCAAGAAGTACGTCGAGGAGGCCGGGCGCCGGTGCGTGCTGGTCGCCGGTGACCTCTCCGACCGCGCGCACGCCAAGACGATCATCCCGAAGGCCGTCGAGGAGTTCGGCAAGGTCGACGTCCTGGTGAACAACGCCGCGTTCCAGATGTCGCACGACAGCCTGGAGGAGGTCTCCGACGAGGAGTGGGACCACACGGTGGCCACCAACCTCACGGCGATGTTCACCCTCTGCAAGGACGTCATCCCGCACATGCCGTCGGGCGGGTCGATCATCAACTCGTCGTCGGTGAACTCCGACATGCCGAGCCCGAGCCTCGCGCCGTACGCGATGACCAAGGCCGGCATCGCGAACTTCACCGCGAGCCTCGCGCAGATGTACGCGGAGAAGGGCATCCGGGCCAACAGCGTCGCGCCCGGGCCGGTCTGGACGCCGCTGATCCCCGCCACCATGCCCGAGGAGAAGGTGGCCAGCTTCGGGCAGCAGGTGCCGATGGGCCGCGCCGGCCAGCCGGCCGAGCTCGCGCCGGTGTACGTGCTGCTGGCCAGCGACGAGGCGTCCTACGTGTCGGGCGCGCGCGTCGCGGTGACCGGCGGCAACCCGATCCTGTAACGCCGTCCGCGGATGATCAGCTGAGCTCACGCTGACGCGTCCTGGCTCACCGTCGGCGGTGGGCCAGGACGCGGCACGATCAGCTCAGCTGATCGTGCGGGCCAGCGCGGCGACGTCGGCCGGGCGCACCCGGCAGCAGCCGCCGACCAGCCGAGCGCCCGCGGCCACCCACGCCGCGGCGTCGCCGGCCGCGATCCCGCCGGTGCCCGTCCAGCGCCGCGCCGCAGCGTCCCACGCCTCCCCGCTGTTGGGGTACGCCACCAGCGGCACCCCGGCGGCCGCCGCGGCCGTCAGCGCCGGGAGCACCCCGGCCGGGTCGGTGCAGTTGACGCCGACGCCGACCACCTCCGGCACCCCGCGCGCCATCGCGAACACGTCCGCCGCGCGCTCGCCGCGGCGGGTGCGCGCCACGCCGTCGGCGTCGACGACGGTGGTCAGCGACAGCCACACCGGCACGCCCAGCGACGTGGCCTCGGCCAGCACCGCCTCCACCTCGGCGGCGGCGGGCAGCGTCTCGCAGGCGAGCACGTCGGCGCCGGCGTCGGCGAGCGCGGCCATCCGCGGCCGGTGGAAGGCGCGCAGCCGGTCGACGCCGACCTCGGCCGCGTAGGCGCCGGTGTACTCCGAGCCGTCGGCCAGCGCGGCGCCGTACGGCCCGACCGACCCGGCGACCCACGACCCCGGCGCCCCCTCCCGGGCCAGCGCCACCGAGCGGGCGACCAGCGCCAGCGCCTCGTCCCGGTCCACCCCGGCCGCGGCGAACCCCTCGACGGTTGCCTGGTAGCTCGCCGTCGTCGCCACCTGGGCCCCGGCGGCGGCGAACGCGGCGTGCGCGGCGACGACGGCACCGGGGTCGTCGCGCAGCAGCCGCGCCGACCACAGCGCCGAGGCGACGTCGTGCCCGCGGGCCTCGAGCTCGGTGGACAGGCCGCCGTCGAGCAGGACCGGGCCGGCGGCGAGGGCGGCGGACAGGGAGGTCACCGCCCCATCGTCCTCACGAGGGCTGGTACGGCGGCGCCACACCCCAGCCCCAGCGCGGCACCGGGGCGTGCTCGACGACGGCGGCGCCCTCCTGCGAGTTGGCCAGCGCCAGGCGGGTGCCCCACTCGACGTAGCCGACGAAGGCCGCGCGGAACTCGGGGTCGTCGGGCAGCCCGGCGTCGTCGGCGGCGCGGCTCATCAGCGTGGCGAAGCGGAACCGCTGCTCGGGCACCAGCCGCAGCCGGCGGTGGTGGGCGAGCATCCGCTCGTACCCGCCCAGCTGCTCGGTGTAGAGCGGCGGGCCGCCGAAGACCTCGCACCACCAGGCGGTGACGTGCGCGCGGTGCGCCTCGGACACGCCGCCGGGGAAGAGCGGGCCGAGCAGGTCGTCCCGCTCGACCCGGTCGTAGAACGCGTCGATCAGGCGCCGGAAGGCCGGTGCACCGCCGGCCCACTCGTAGAGCGTGGGTGGCACGGCGGCCAGCGCACCACGGTCCCGGGCGGCGGGGAAGGGCTCAGCGCGCGAGGCGGTAGTGGGACAGGACGACGCCGGTCGTCGTCGCCACCGACTCGACCAGCTCCCAGCGCAGGTGCGCGCCGGCCGGGAACAGGGTGCGTCCGCCGCCCAGGGCGACCGGCGCGACGGCGAGCCACGCGTCGTCCACCAGGCCCGCCGGGAGCAGGGTGGTCAGCAGGTCGGGGCTGCCGAGGACGGTGAGGTCGGTGTCGACGGTGGCCTTGAGCTCCGCGACGGTGGCGGCGGCGTCGCCGGCGAGGACCGTGGTGTTCTCCCACGTCGGTGCGTAGCCCGGGTCCCGGGTGACCACGTACTTCCGCTTGGCGTCGAGCACCGGGCCGAACGGGTTGTCGGTGGTGCCCGCCCACGCGGCCTGCATCGACTCGAAGGTGCGCCGGCCGAACAGCATGGCGCCCTCGCCCGCCATGCCGCGGCCCATGACCTCGCCGAGGACGCCGTCGGGATAGGGCGCGAACCAGCCCCCGTGGGCGAACCCGCCGCGGGTGTCCTCGTCCGGTGAGCCCGGCGCCTGCACGACGCCGTCCAGGCTGACGTTCTCCACGATGCTGATCCGGCCCACGACTCCTCCTCCGATCGGTTGCTACGGATTCAGTAGTAGTGGCTAGGTCTGACAAAGTGCAAGGGGTAGCCTCGGCCGCGTGCCGGACCGCCGCAGCTACGGCGACCCGTGCGGGGTCGCCCGCGCTCTCGACGTCGTGGGGGAGCGGTGGGCGCTGCTCGTCGTCCGCGAGCTGCTGCTCGGCCCCAAGCGCTACACCGACCTGGCGCGCGGGCTGGGCGCCAGCAGCCCGACCGTGCTGAGCCAGCGGCTGCGCGACCTGGAGGCGGCCGGGATCGTCACGCGGTCGATGGCCGGGCCGCCGGTGGGCGGGCGGGTCTACGCGCTCACCTCGCGCGGGCGCGAGCTCGAGGACGTGCTGCTCGCGCTCGGCCGGTGGGGCTCGCGCACGGTGCAGACCTCGGCCGGTGAGCTGGGTACCGACGCGTTCGTGCTCGCGCTGCGCACCGTCGCCGACCCCGCGCGGCTGGCCGGGTGGTCGGCGCGGGTGGAGCTCGCCGTCGACGACCCCGCGGCGCCCGACCGGGTCACCCTCACCGTCGCCGACGGCCGGCTGTCCGCCGTCCGCGGCACGACCGGCGCACCGGATGCCGTCCTGTCCGGCGCGCCGGCGGTGCTGCGCCCGGTCGCCTTCGGCCGCCGGTCCCTCGACGACGCCCTGGCTGCCGGGGACCTGCGCGTCGACGGCGACGTCGAGGTCGTGCGCCGCCTGTTGGGCGCGCTCGTCCCGCCGGTCCCGGCCTGACCTCCGCGATCACGGATCTGGCGTGGCGACGCGCCGGGCGACGTCGGCGTGTCCCCACGGGAGCGCCGTGATCGCGGACGACCAGGCCGTCGACGAGACTGGGCGCGTGCCCGGCAGCGACGACACCAGCGGAGACCTCCCGGTCACCGGCTCCCTCGTCGTCCCCGCCGCGGCGCTGGCGTGGCGCTTCTCGCGGTCCTCGGGGCCGGGCGGGCAGGGCGTCAACACCGCCGACTCCCGCGTCGAGCTGTCGGTCGCGCCGCTGGAGCTGCGCGGGCTGACCGACGGGCAGCGGCAGCGGCTGGCCGAGCGGCTGGGCCCGCGGCTGGTCGACGGCGTCCTGACCGTCGTCGCCGGCGAGCACCGCCAGCAGCTGCGCAACCGGGCCGCGGCCCGCGAGCGGCTCGCCGCGGTGCTGCGCGCCGCCCTGGCCGCGCCGCCACCGCCGCGCCGGCGCACGAAGCCGACCCGCGGCTCGCAGGAGCGGCGGATCGCGGAGAAGAAGCGCCGCGGCGAGCTCAAGCGCCGCCGCGGCAGCTGGGAGTGAGGACGCCTGCGAGCGGTGGGGGGCGAGGGGGTCCCCCGTCAGAGCTCCGGCATGGGCACGCCCGGCGGCCGCACCGCCACCCACAGCGGCAGCTGCCCGTCGGCCGAGCGGGTCGCCTGCGTCACCTCGAACCCCAGGCCGCGGGCGAAGCGCACGACCGCCCAGGCGGGGGCGACCAGCGCGGCGGGGACCCCGTCGGCGTCGCAGCGGGCCAGCACCGGCGCGAGCACCGCGCCGCCGAGCCCGCGACGGCGCGAGCGCGGCCGGGTGGCCAGCGCGCGCAGCCGCCAGTGCGGGCCCTCGGGCAGCGCGGCGGCGAGCTGGGCCTCGGTGCGGGCGACGGCGTCGGCGCGGTCGGCGTGCAGCCGCGGCACCTCCCGTTCCAGCGCCGCGCGGACGTCGGCCGGCACCGGCGTCGCGGCCCCGGCGGGGGCGTCCCACGAGGCGACGGCGTCGACGTCCTCGCTGACCCAGGTCGTGCCGGTGGCGACCCCGCGGTGGCCGGCGTCGAGCTCGGCCAGCCGGGTGAGCCGCTGCGTGCGCCCGTCCAGCGGCAGCGCCCAGCGCACCCACCGCGACTCGGCCAGCGCCACGGTGAGGGTGGCGGCGATGCGCGGCACGTCGCGCGGCTCGGCCGCCCGGACCACCGGGACGCCGACGTGGACCGTCGGCCCGGGTTCGCTCATGCCAGCCATGACACCACGGCGCACGCAGGGCCCGGACACGACCGTGGGGCCGGCCCCCGGGACGGGACCGGCCCCACGGGGCGTCGGACTCAGACGTCGAAGCCGGCGCGGTCGACCTTGCGGTGGTAGCGGGTACCGAGCTTGCCGCCCAGGATCGCGCCGAGCAGCGTGGCCAGGAGCGCGGCGGTGCCGGCGACGATCCCGGCGGTGGTCAGGGTGTCCCCGCCGATCGGGATGCTGGGCAGGTTGAGCTGCGAGAGCACGTCGTACTCCGAGCCGAGCACCGCGCCGAGGACGGCGAGGACGACGGCGACCAGCAGGCCGACCACCCACACGGCGATGCCCTGCCGGACCCCGTCGAAGCGGGCCGTGCGCCCGGCGACGTAGCCGCCGGCGAGGTGGGCCGGGAACAGCACGACCAGCAGCGTGGTGCCGCCGATGACGCCGATGGTGTCGGCCTGTGCGGTGGCCTGGTCGGCGGCCTGGTCGGCGGCCTGGTCGGCGGCCTGGTCGGTGGCCTGGTCGGCGCTGGACACCTGGGTCAGGCCGAAGGCGACGCCGGCGGCGGACAGCAGGGCCAGCAGGACCACGGCCAGGCCGTTGGCGGACAGCCAGCCGAAGAAGGCCGCTCCCCACGTGATGCCGCCGAAGCGCTCGTGCTGCGCGTCGACGGCGTCACGGGCCTTCCCGCGGGTGGCCGACGCACCGACCGAGCCGGAGGTGGCGTCGCCGCCGGGAGGGGAGCTCATGGTGCCTTCCCGACGGGATCGGGGAGCGCGGGTGCGGACCGGCCGAGGGGCCGGCCGGTCCGCGGTGGGGTCAGCGGCGACGGGTCGTCGGGTCGACGTCGCCGTCGACCTCGATCTGCTCCTTGCGCACCTGCCCGGTGACCTCCTGCTGCTCGGTCACCGTCTGGGTGTCGAGGCGGACGCGCTCGACCGGCGTGGCCTCCTTGGACACGACGGGGCGCTCGGCGTGCAGGACGACCTCGTGCTCCTCCTCGGAGATGGCCGGCCCGTCCATCGCGTTGCCGATGTTGGCATCGGTGATGGGCTCGCGCTCGACCCGCACCTCCTCGTGGGAGACCGGGACGGTCTGGCTCACGTTCTCCGTGACGACGTACTTCCGCAGCCGCGCCCGGCCGGCCTCGACGCGCTGGGTGCCCACCTCGAGGTGCTCCTCGGAGCGGGTCATGGCGTTGTCGGTCGTCGGGCCCGAGGTGTCGCGGCCGACGACGCCCTCCCTGCCGCTGAGGTCGGCGCGGCCGCCGGTCGTCGTCCCGGTCGTCGTCCCGGTCGTCATCGCCTGACCGGTCGTGGTGCCCGCGGTCCCCAGGCCGTAGTAGCGGTAGAGCTCCTGCTCCTCCTGCGGCGACAGGTGGCCGGCGGAGACGTCGACGTGCGGGGCGCCCTTGACCTTGGCCTTGTCGTAGGGGACCCGCAGCTCGCCGCCGGAGACCGTGGCGTCGGCCAGGGGGACGAAGGCCTCCTTGGTGCCGAACAGGCCGGTGCGGACGGTCGCCCACTCGGGACGGCCGGTCTCGTCGTCGAGGAAGACCTCGCCGACGCTGCCGTGCTTGCCGTCGGGGCCGACGGCGGTGCTGCCGATGACGTCGCTGATCTGCCGGTCGTCGATCACGTGTGCTCCTCGCGGAAGGGGGGATCGGCCGGCTCCCTCACGCGGCGGAGTGCCGGGGGTCAGCTGGCCACCCTGGGGATGCCCCGTCGTTTACGACGTAAACCCCATCCGGCTCACTCCCCGGGGACGCGCCCCTCCCGCCGGAGGGACTCCAGGCGGCCCAGCAGGTTCTCGAGGGCCTCCTCGAACTCGGCGGCCGACTCGTCCCGGGACAGCAGCTCCTCCAGTTCGGTGACGAGCGGGTACTGGGAGAGGTCGGTCCCGGTGCCGGGGACGCCCCCCGGCGCGTCCTCGGGGCTGATCTGCACGCCCTTCTGCGACACCTCGAGCAGCAGGTGCCCGAGCAGGAAGCTCGAGCAGGCCCGGTACGCGGCGACCGCCGCCTCGGCGCCGAAGCCGCTGTCGGTCATCGCGGTGAGGAAGGACTCGACCCAGCGCAGGCTGCGCAGCGGCGGGCGGACCCAGGGGGCCTCCGGCGGCCGGGTGGCCACCAGGGGGAAGACCTCGGGGTGCGCGAGGGCGATCCGCCGGACGCCGTGGGCCAGCCGCTGCAGGAAGTCCTGCCACCCGCCGGCGGCGCGCATGTGCACGTCGGGATCGCCGTACAGCTCGTCGATGACGGTCTCGACGACGCCGTCGAGCAGCTGCTCGCGTCCGGGCACGTACCGGTAGAGCGCCATGGCCTCCACCCCGAGGAAGGCGCCGAGCCGCCGCATCGTGAGGGCGGCGAGACCGTTCCGGTCGATGAACTCGACGGCCGCACCCAGGATGCGGCGGCGGTCGAGGGGGGCCCGCCCGGTGCCGGGGGGTCCGGCGGGGAGGACGGCCGCGGCTCCGCCACGGGCCTCCGGTGAGTCGGGGTCGGGACGGTGCACCGGGACGGTGTCGTCGGTCCGCGCCACGTCCGCCTCCCGATTCCTCGTCGGAGCCTGCACACCACCGGCGCCGCACCGGACCCCGTTCCCGCCCGTGAGGTCTCCGGAACGCAGCCTCGACGTCGTCGTGGCCGCGGGGAGACCGCCGCACCCGACGCTCGGGGGCGTGTCCGCAGCCCTCCCGTCCGGCACCGCCGCACCGGCCGGTCCCCGCACGCGGACCACCGAGACGCACTGTCCCTACTGCTCGCTGCAGTGCGGCACGGCGGTCACCGCGGGGGACCGTCCGGCGACGCTCGTACCCCTCGACTCCCCGACCAACCGGGGCCGGCTGTGCAGCAAGGGCTGGTCGGCCACCGAGCTGCTCGACCACCCCGAGCGGCTGACCCGCCCGCTGGTCCGCGCGGTGCCCGGCGACCGCACCAGCCCGCTGGTCCAGGCCGGCTGGGACGAGGCGTTCGACCGCGTCGTCGCCGTGATCGGGCGCACCCGGGCCCGGTACGGCCGCGACGCCGTCGGCTGCTTCGGCGGCGGGTCGCTGACCCCGGTGCGCGTGTACCCGGTCCGCGAGGTCGAGGGGCTGCTCGTCGTCGACGTCTGAGGTGCGGGGGACGTCCGAGGCGCAGGGCCCCGCCGGTGTCTGCAACCAGCGGCGTGTGCACCGAGCGCGGTGCCGGAGCGCCCCGGGTCGCGCCACGTGCACATCCCGCGCCCGGTGCACGGGCCCGTGCGCCCCGCGCGGTCGGGCGCGCGCTCCCCGGGCCGACCGACGTGGCCGTGGGCCCCGGGAGCACGCACCCGTGGGAGCACCCGAGCGCTCAGGGCGCCGGGACGACGACGGTGGCCTCCATCGGCCCGCCACACTCCTCGCTGCCCCCGACCCGCACCCAGTCCAGGTCGGCGTCGACCTCGGCGAGCGCACCGCCGTCGGCCGCGAGCACGGTGACGGTCGCGGCGTCCGGTGTCCCCGTGCCCGTCGGTACGCCGGCCGTCGTCCCGGTCAGCGGCGCGGTGACCTCGCGCCGCGGCTCCGGGTCCCGGTCGAGGCGGACGACCTGCCCGCACGAGGGCTCACAGACCACCCGCACCGACGCCGGGGCCGGACCGGTCCAGTCGCCGGTGAGCTCCACCCGCACCGCGTCGACCCACCCGATCGCCGGGCAGACGACCGCGCCGGAGCCGCCGGGTGCTCCCGCGCAGCCGGCGAGCAGGACGGCGGCCAGCAGCACCGGGATCCTCACTCGAGCGTCGCCTCCAGGAGCGGCTCGGCGCGCTCGACCACCGCGCCCGCCGCGTCGAGGGTCTCCACCGACGCCAGGTCCCCGGGGGCCGCGACCACCGCGACGCCGTCGTCGAGCGCGGTCTCGCCGAGCACGCCGCCGGCCGCGTCCAGCAGCCGCACCGTCGTCGCCCCCGGCGGGGCCACCACGACCAGGGTCGGCAGCACGGGCGGGTCCGCACTGGCGTCGGTCACCTCGCACACCGCGGCCACCGCCCGGTCGCCCTCGCCGGCGGCCCGCAGCTCCGACCCGCAGCTCCAGCCGGCGCTGCCGCTGCGGTCGACGGCCACCGCGGCCGTCGTCCCCACGTACACCGCGCCCGAGGGGAGGGTGGCGGAGAAGACGGCGACCCGGGCGGTGCCGACGGTGGGCGCGGGCACGTCGCCGGCCCACAGCACGGTGAAGGCGACGGCGTCCGCGGTCAGCCCGGTGCGCGCGAGGAGGGACTCCATCTCGCCCGTGCGCATCTCGTCGCCGGGCGCCGCCGGCGGCTGCTCGCGCGCCCAGGTGACGTCGAGGTCGCCCGGCGGGGCCCCGCCCCAGCGGGTGTCCGGCATGCCGGTGGCCAGCACGGACCCGTCGCGCTCGACGCGGTAGCGGAAGGCGGCGTCGGAGGGGAGCGACGACGGTCCGCGGTCGAGCACCGCGACGCCGTCGGGGGCCGCCACCTCCGTCCAGGTGCGCGAGACGGTGCCGTCGGCGGCGACCTCCGGCCGCTCGGACACGCTGACCACGTCACCCGGCGCGGCCACGACCACCACCGCGTCGATCCCCGTGTCGGCGTAGGCCAGCGGCAGAGAGGGGTCGACGGCGTGCGGCACGTCCTGCACCGTCATCTGCTCCGCCGTCGCGCCGGCCGGACCGGTGAACCAGGCGACGACGGTCCCGCCGCGCGCGCCGAGGTCGGTCTCCAGCTCGGGGTCGGGCACGAGCGGCGGCGGCTGCGCCCCGGTGCGGGCGGCCACCAGGGCCCAGCGCGCGCCGGCGACGTCCCCGGCGAAGACGACGTGCCGGTCGGCCACGGCCGGCTCGGGCACGCCGACGTCCGCGCTCGACCACGGCAGCCGACGCACGCCCTCGACGAACGCCGCGTCCCCGGCCAGCGAGCCGCGGGTGGGTCCGGACAGCACGTCGGTCGGGGCCTCCCCGGGCGCGGCCACGCCGGCGGTGGGGACCGGGTCGTCCCCGCCGCGCACCACCACCGGCACCGCCACCACCACGGCCGCCACCGCGACGGCGACCGCGGCGATGCCCGTGCGCCGGCGCCGGTCGCGCCGGTGCCGCGTCACCACCGCGGCGGCGAGGTCCTCCCGCGGCGGGGGAGCGGTGCGCTCGGCGAGCCGGGTCAGCCGGTCGGTCAGGTCGTCCATCAGGAGTCCTCCCCGCTCACGAGGACCGGCCGCGCCAGCAGCGCGCGCAGGCGGGCCAGCCCCCGGGTGGTGTGGGTGTTCACCGCGCTGGCCGAGCAGCCCATCGCCTCGGCGGCCTGCTGCTCGGAGAGGTCGGCGTAGTAGCGCAGGACGACGGCGGCGCGCATCCGCGGCGGCAGCGAGCGCAGCGCGGCGCGCAGCTCCTCGTCGTCCTCGCGCGGCCGCGCCGGGTCGGCGCGGTCGGGCAGCGTCTCGACGACCTGCTCGGTGCTCGCCAGCCGGCGCCGCCAGCTGGTGTGGGTGGTGACGACGACCCGGCGGACGTAGGCGGTCGGGTCGCCGCCGCGGGTGACCCGGTCCCAGTGCCGGTAGGTCTTGAGCAGCGCGGTCTGCACCAGGTCCTCGGCGTGCCCGCGGTCCCCGGCGAGGAGCACGGCCAGGCGCAGCAGCCCGGCCTGCTCGCGGGACACGAAGTCCTCGAAGGACGCGTCCTCGAAGCCCTGCTCCACCCGTGCCCTCCCGCGGTCGGCCGTCACCCCTTACACGCCGCGGGGCACCCGCCGGACCCACACCGGCAGGTCACGGACGGGTCACGATCCGCCGGGGAGGTCAGGCCAGCTCGGCGAGGGCGGCGGCGACCGTCGCGTCGCGCACGAAGTGCAGCGCCAGCAGCCGGTGCACGAGCACGCCGCGGCGGGTCAGCCGCAGGTCGGCCGGGCGCAGCCGGGGGAGCGCCGCGCCGCCGGGGCGCGGGGTCGCCGGCGGCGGGTCGAGCAGCCCGCGGCGCTGCAGGTCGGTGAGGTCCTCGAGCGCGCCCCACGCGGTCCAGCCGCGCGGGTCCCGCGGCACCGGTGTCATCGGCAGCGGGGTGCGCTCGCGCCGGCCGACCGCGGCCAGCAGCACCCACTGCCGGCCGGTGAGCTCCGTGGCCACCCGCAGCCCGCGGAACACCACGGCGGCGTCGAGGTCGGGGGAGACGGCGGCCTCGGCGAGCAGGTAGCCGAGGTGGCGCACGCGCCACTCCTCGGTGACGGCACGCGCGGCGAGCACCACGGCCTCGGCCACCTCGTCGGCGGGCGCGCGGTCGCCGGGACCGGGGGTGAGGAACCCGTCGGTGCGCACCGTGCGGCCCTGGGCGGTGCGGGTCACCGACAGCTCGGCGGCGAAGGCGAGCGCGGCGCCGGCGCGGCAGCGGGCGCGGGAGGACACCGGCGCGGCCGGGTCGGTGTCGGCCGCGGTCGCGGTGCGCCGCAGCCACGCGGCCAGCCCGCCGTCCAGGCGCACCTTCGCCGAGCCGTCGTCGAACACCAGCCCCGCGGCCGTGCGCGCCATCGTCCCGGCGACCAGTTCCCCGGACTCCACGAGCGCGCGTCCCGGTGCCGCCTCCGTGTACTCCGCCACGCCGTCGATCATGGCCGAGCCGGCCGCCCCGTGTCGGCCCGGCGCCCGGACCCTCACCACAGCGGGGCAGGGCCGGTGAGCACGATCGCCACCGCCGTCGTCCTCGAGCCCGGCGTCTCCTGCACGACGCTGCTGGTCGTCTCCTGCCTCGCCGGCGTCGGTGGCGGCAACTTCGCCAGCGCGATGGCCGACGTCAACGCCTTCCACCCCGACCGGCTCAAAGGGCTGGGCGCTCGACCTCAACGCCGCCGGCGGCGACCTCGGCGTCCCGGTGGTGCAGCTCGTCGGCCTGCTCGTGCTGGCGACCGCCGGGGTGGAGCACCCGCGGATCGTGCTCTGCGTCCACGTCCCGCTGATCGTCGTCGCCGCCGTCGGCGCGGCCCTGCTCGTGGACGACCTGACGACGGCGCGCAACCAGCCGCGGGCCGTGCGCGAGGCCACCCGTGAGCCGCACACCTACGTGATGTCCCTCCTCCACACCGGCACGTCCGGCTCGTTCACCGGCTTCGGGTTCGCCTTCGGCCAGGTGCTGCAGAACCGGTTCGGCGAGGGCTTCGCCACCCCGCGGGCCGCGGCGTCGCTGACCTGGCTGGGCCCGCTGCTCGGCAGCCTCGTCCGGCCGCTCGGCGGGTCGCTGGCCGACCGCTTCGGCGGTGCCCGGACCACCCTCTGGACCTCCGCCGCGATGGCCGCCGGCGCCGCGGTGGTCCGAACGGCGAGCCGGGTGGGGTCGCTGCCGCTGTTCGTCGTCGGGTTCGTGCTGCTGTTCGTGCTCAGCGGGATCGGCAACGGGTCGGCCTGCGAGATGATCCCGGCGGTCTTCCGCACCAGGCGCTGCGGACGTCCGGCGCGCTGATCGGCATCGCCGGCGCGGTCGGCGCCCTCGGCGGGGTGCTGGTGGACCTCGCGTTCCGGCAGTCGTTCCTCACCACCGGCAGCGGCGACGCCGCCCACCTCGTCTTCATCGGCTTCCACGCCGCCTGCGTGGCCGTCACCCGTGTGGTCCACCTGCGCCCGACGGCCCGCACGGCGGGGCTCAGACGGCCAGGCGGTAGCCGCGCTCGACGACGGTCTCGACGACGCCCGGCCCGAGCGCGGCGCGCAGCCGGGTCACCGCCATCTCCACCGCGTGCCCGTCCCCGCCGCCGGGCAGCCCGGGCACCAGGTCGGCCTCGGCGACGACGGCGCCGGGACGGGCGGCCAGCGCCCGCAGCACCGCCATCGGCCCCGGCGGCAGCTCCACCAGGCGGCCGTCGAGGACGGCGGCGTGCCCGCGCACCTGCAGCGCGGCCCGGCCGACCCGCAGCACCGGGTCCCGCTCGGGCAGCCGGGCGACGACCTCGCGGGCCAGCGCGCCCAGCCGGGAGCGCTCGGGCTGCAGCGTCGGGATCCCGGCGGCGGTCAGCGGGCCGGCGGTGACCGGACCGACGGCCACCGGCAGCACCCCGCCGGTCAGCGCGGCGACCAGCTCGTCCCGCCGGCCGAGCTCGGCGGCCACCGACAGCAGGCTGGCGGCGGCCGGCGCGCTGGTGAAGGTCACCGCGTCGACCGCGCGGGCCACGACCTGGCCGACCAGCCGGCGCAGCGGCGCGACGTCCTCGGGCAGCACCCACCGGTAGACCGGCACGGTCAGCACCTCGGCGCCGGCCGCGCGCAGCGCGTCGACGAACTCCGGCAGCGGGTCGCCGTGCAGCTGGAGGGCGACCCGGCGCCCCTCCAGCGGGCCCTCCGCGCCGGACAGCAGGTGCTCGAGCACCTCGGCCGACGACTCCGACGCCGGCGACCACGCGTCGACCAGCCCGCCGCCGCGGATGGCGCCGCGCGCCTTGGGGCCGCGGGCGAGCACCCGGGCGCCGCGCAGGTGCCCGACCAGCGGCAGGTCCCAGGCATCGGCCGCCTCCAGCCACCCGCGGAAGCCCACCCCCGTCGTCGCGACCACCAGGTCCACCGGCGCGGCGAGCACCGCCTCGGTGGCGGCGACCAGCTCGGCGTCGTCGGCCAGCGGCACGATCCGGATCGCCGGGGCGTACACCACCCGGGCGCCGCGGCGGTCGAGCAGCGCGCCGAGCTCCTCCCGCCGCCGCGCGGCGGTCACCGCCACGGTGTACCCGGCCAGCGGCGCGGGGCCGGCTGCCTGCTCCGGACCGGTCGCGAGCGCCGGGGCGTCGGGGGAGGAGGTCACCGGTCCATGGTGGCCGGTGGGCGTCGCGGTCGTGTGACGGCCCCTGCTCGGCCGGCCGGCCGCGGGGGCGCGACCCGGTCAGCGGGTGGTCCAGGAGGCGATGAGGATGCTGGCGTCGTCCTGCAGCACGCCGCCCTGGTGGTCGAGGACCGCGCGCACCAGCCGGCGCACGGTCTCCGGCGGCGGGTGCCCGGCCGCGACCGCCCGGGTGAGGAACTCGACCAGCCGCTGCTCGCCGAACCACCGTCCCGCGGCGTCGCGCGCCTCGGTGACGCCGTCGGTGTAGAGCACCAGCCAGTCCCCGGGCTCGAGCACCTCCTCGGCGACCTCGAACGCCGGCGTGCCGAGCCCGAGGGGCACCCGCCCGCCCGCGCTGAGCTCCTTGACCACCCGCCCGCGCCGCAGCAGCAGCGGCGGCGGGTGCCCGGCGCGGACGTAGCGCAGCCGCCCCGTGGCGACGTCGAGCTGGGCGAGCACCCCGGTGACGAAGGCGCTGCCGGGGAACGTCGCGGCGACCACCTCGTCCACCGCGCGGACCTGGTCGTGCAGGCCGCGCCCGTCCCGCCGCGCGCTGCGGGCGGTGGCGAGCGTCGCGGCGCTCATCAGCCCCGCCCCGAGGCCGTGCCCCATGGCGTCGAGCACGGTCAGCCACACCGCGTCCTCGGCGAGCGCGTAGTCGAAGGCGTCCCCGCCGACGGCGGCGCTGGGTTCCAGCAGGCCCGCGACGACGAAGGCGTCGGTCGCGGCGGTCAGCGGGGGGAGCTGCTGCCAGACCAGCTCGGCCGACGGCGTCCGCGGCCGGGTGCGCCGGGTGCACTCGAGCACGTCGCCGTAGACGCCCATCGAGGTGACCAGGTGGGCGACCATCGAGGCCAGCCACCAGCACTGCTCGCGCAGGCCGGGGTCCTCCAGGTCCCGGGCGGCCTCCACCCGCACCTCCAGGACGCCGACCCGGTCGGCGCCGTCGAGCAGCGGCACCCACAGGCGCGGCAGCCCCCCGGCCTCCGACGGCAGCAGCTGCCCGGACTGGAAGACGCGCCCCGGCAGGGTGCCGTCGACGGCGACCGGCTCGCCGGATCTGCGGCCCTCGCCGGGCAGCTGCACCAGCCGGCGCTGCTCGTGGTCGACGACGTGCACCGTGACGTCGACGCCGAGCACCCGGCCGGCCCCCGCGGCCAGCTGCGGCAGCCGGTCCGGCGGGGCGGTGCGGGCGGCCTCGAGCAGCTGCAGCAGCGCCGCCAGCGGCCCGGTGGTGGGCCGGGGCGGGCGCAGCGGCCGGGAGTAGGGCACCCGGCGGGCCGCGGACAGCTCGTCGAGCCGTTCGTTGACCGCGACGGCCAGCAGGTCGCCGTCGAGGTCGGACAGCCGCGCCAGCCCGTCCAGGTGGGCCTCGACGTCGAACAGGTCGGCGTTGCCGCCGAGCTCGAAGTACCGCAGCCACAGCTGCTCGAGGGTGAGCTCGGCGTGCCGGAGCGCGGCCACGAGCACGGTGCGCCGGTCCTCGTCGGGGACGCCGGCGGCGACCATCAGCGGAGCCGGCGGACGGCCGAGTCGACCACCGCCCGGGCCGCCTGCCGCAGCGTGCCGGCGTCCCCTCCTGAGCGGGACAGCAGCATGGCCAGCGCGGTCTCCTCGCCGACGCCGTGCCGGGCCATGAGCACCCCCTTGGCGGTGCTGACGACGTCGCGCGTCGTCACGGCCCTCCGCAGGTCGTCGCTGGCCCGGCGGGCCTGCTCCCGGGCCGTGACGTGGGTGACCAGCAGGGCGGCCTGCGCCGCGGACAGGGTGAGCACCTGCGCGTCGTGGTCGGTGAAGACGCCGGGGTCGGCGCCGTAGACCTTGAGGGCTCCCAGCGTCCGGTCCCCGGCCACCAGCGGCACGCTCAGGGTGGACAGCAGGCCGAGCTCGACCGCCGCGGCGGCCCAGTGCGGCCAGCGGGGCTCGGCGCGCAGGTCGTCCGCCCGCACGAGCACCCGCCCGGCGGCCGCGGCCAGGCACGGCCCCTCGTCGAGCTCGTACTGCAGCGCGTCGGCGCGCTCGACCACCGGATCGGTGGAGCCCGACGACCGCCGCCCGGTGCGGTCGACGATCGAGACGCCCGCGCCGGCCGCCGCCGGGACGGTCTGCAGCACGAGGGAGCCGACCAGGCCCAGTGCGGTGGCGACGGTCTCCTCGGAGAGCAGCAGCCCGGCCACGCGCGCGGAGACGACCGACAGCTCGTCGGCCAGGGGGAGGGATCGGGTGGCGTCCTGGGACACGGGCACCTCGCGGGGACCGGCCGCGGCCACCCGCTTCTTCGAGGTGCCGCGACCTGTGGGCACCCAGGTTAGTGCCGGATCAGCGCAGGTGCGCCGCCGCGTAGCGCGGCACCCGCGCGCCGTCGCCGACGACCAGGCCGCGGGTGACCAGCAGCCGCAGGTGGGCGTCGGTCTCGGTGACGGCGAAGATCCGCATCCGCCGCTCGTACTGCGACCACGGCCGCGACCACGTCAGGTGTGCGGCCAGGTCCCACGGGGTGCTCCCCGGGTGCGCCCGGACCGCGGCCAGCAGCTCGGCCAGCCGGCGCTCGTGGTGCGCCCGCAGCTCGCGGGCCCGGCCGGCCAGGCCGCGGAAGCGCCACTCGTGGCCGGGCAGCACCTCGCCGGCCTCCTCCCCGGCGACCCGCTCCAGCGAGGACAGGTAGTCGCGCAGCGGGTCGGCGGCGCCGCCGGCGTGCGTCGAGACGTTCGGGCTGATGCGGGGCAGGACGTGGTCGCCGGCGAAGAACAGGCCGGTGGCCTCGTCGGCGAAGCACAGGTGCCCGGCGGTGTGGCCGGGCGTGTGGACGGCGCGCAGCGACCAGCCGGGCAGGTCCGCGCGGTCGCCGTCCTCGAGCAGCCGGTCGGGCAGCGCCAGCCGCCGCCACCGCGCGCGCTCCTCCGGCGTCCCGGCGTCCGCGCGGGCGTCCGGCTCGGGGGCGCCCAGCCCGACGAGGAAGGCGACCTCCACCTCGGTGGACTCCTCGGGCGAGCGGGCGGTGAAGGCGGTCAGGTCGCGGGCGTCGGCCGGGTGCATCGCCACCCACGCACCCGAGGCCTCCCGCACCCGGCCCGCCAGGCCGACGTGGTCCATGTGCATGTGGGTGACCAGCACGCCGCGGACGTCGCGGACGCCGGCGCCGATCCCGGCCAGCCCGGCGCACAGCGCCGCCCAGCTGTCGTCGGCGTCCCAGCCGGTGTCGACCAGGCCCAGCCCGCCGCCGGCCAGCTCGAGCACGTGGGCGTTGACCCACCGCAGCGGGCCGCCCATCGGCACCGGCACCGACCACAGGCCCGGCCGCACCCGCTCGACGGCGGGCACCGACCGCTCGCGCCACGCGGCGCGCTGCGCCCGGCCGGTCACCTCCACGCCGCTCGCGTCCACGCCCCGGCACTCTGCCAGTCCCGGCGGCGCGCGCCGGGCTGGGACCATGGGGGCGTGCCGACGCCGCCCACCACCCCCGCCCGGATCTCCGCCGTCCCCCTCCTCATGCGGGTGGTCTGCACGCTGCTCGCCGTCACGGTCGTCGTCGTCATGGTCGTCACCGCGCTCGTCACCCACCCCTCGGACGAGCTCAACCCCTTCGACGCCGCCGACCGCGTGGCCATCGCCGGGATCGGCCTGTTCGTCGGCGCGGGGATCCTGCTGCTGGGCCGGCCGCGGGTCGACGCCGACGCCTCGGGCATCCGGGTGCGGAACCTGCTCGGGCAGCGGACGCTGCCCTGGGCGGCGGTGCGCGGCGTCCGGTTCGACCGCCGGGCGTGGGTGGCCACGCTGGAGCTCGCCAACGGCGACGCGATGGCGATGACGGCGCTGCAGGCGGTCGACGGCGAGCGCGCGGCCACCGCCGTCGAGGGGCTGCGGGCGCTGCTGGCCGCCGACGTCGCCGCCCGTCCCGCGCCGGCGCACGGCCCGCTGCTGCACGAGTGAGCGGCGTCCCGGCTCCCGGAATACCTGCAGCGTCCGCGACGCTGTAGGATGAGCGTGCCTCCCCGCTACACGAGGCGCGTGAACCACTCCAGCGGCCCCGCCCCGGGCCGCTGACCAAGAGGAGCCCGCTCCCACCTGGCGCCGTCGAGGTGCCCAGGTCCCCGGTTCGCGGGAGTCCGGCCTGCCCCGGCCGGTCCTCCGCGACGTGCCCGGCCCGGCGACGGGCCGGTGCCGCACCGGCGAGACGGGCCCTGTGAGCACCCGCTCACGGGGCCCTCGCCGTCTCCGGTGCCCGGGTGGGCGCGACCTCCTCCCGTGTGACAGAGCAGAGGAGAGGCCATCACCGAGCCCCGTATCAACGACCGTATCCGCGTCCCCGAGGTCCGCCTGGTGGGCCCGGAGGGCGAGCAGGTCGGCATCGTGCCGATCGGCGAGGCGCTGCGCCTGGCGCAGGACTCCGAGCTCGACCTCGTCGAGGTCGCGCCGATGGCCCGGCCGCCGGTCGTCAAGCTGATGGACTACGGGAAGTTCAAGTATGAGTCCGCCCAGAAGGCCCGCGAGGCCCGGCGGAACCAGGCGCTCACCGTCATCAAGGAGATGCGGCTGCGCCTGAAGATCGACCCGCACGACTACGAGACCAAGAAGGGCCACGTCGAGCGCTTCCTCAAGGCGGGCGACAAGGTCAAGATCACCGTGATGTTCCGCGGGCGCGAGCAGTCGCGGCCCGAGATGGGCTACCGCCTCCTGCAGCGGCTGGCCGGCGACGTCTCCGAGCTGGGCGTCGTCGAGTCCAACCCGAAGCAGGACGGCCGGAACATGGTCATGGTGATCGCCCCGCACCGGAACCAGGCCGCGACCGACGGCGCCCGCCGTCAGGCCAAGGCCGACCGGGCCGCCGAGGGGCAGACCCCGACGGCCTGAGGAAGGACCCTCCTGCCCCCCACCGCTCGCACGCTCGCGGCGGGCCCCTGCAGGAGGGCCGACCACGCACCACCGAGACGGCCGGCGTCGTCTCGGCAGCCTCGTGCTGCCGGGCGGCGCCGACACCCACGAACAGGACGACGAGGACATGCCGAAGCAGAAGACCCACAAGGGCACCGCGAAGCGGGTGCGCGTCACGGGCACCGGCAAGATCATGCGGGAGCAGGCCAACAACCAGCACAAGTTCGAGCACAAGAGCTCGCGGCGCAAGCGCCGGCTGGAGAAGGACCAGGTCATGTCCCCGGCCGACAGCAAGACCATCAAGAAGCTGCTGGGCATCTGAGCCCCCGCCTCCCGTAACCAGCAAGGAGTTCTCACGTGGCACGCGTGAAGCGGGCGGTCAACGCCCAGAAGAAGCGCCGGACGACCCTCGAGGCCGCCAGCGGGTACCGCGGTCAGCGTTCGCGCCTGTACCGCAAGGCCAAGGAGCAGATCCTCCACTCGGCCACCTACAACTACCGCGACCGCAAGGCGCGCAAGGGTGACTTCCGCAAGCTGTGGATCACCCGCATCAACGCCGCGGCGCGGCAGAACGACATGACCTACAACCGGTTCATGCAGGGCCTGAAGCTGGCCGGCATCGAGCTCGACCGCCGCGTGCTCGCCGAGCTCGCGGTCAACGAGCCGGCCGCCTTCGCCGCCCTGGTGGAGACCGCCCGGGCCGCCGTCGCGGCGGCCCCGGCCGGCGGCGAGCAGGCCGCGTAGGCACTCCCTCCCGACGCCGTCGGTGACCGGCCCACCTGGGCCGGCGCCGGCGGCGTCGGTGCGTGTGGGGCCCGTGTGCGCGCGGGACCGGCGGTCTCGTGGCGATGAGCGCCCGATGGCCACGGGACCGCCGATCCCGACGAGGGGAGACGACGTGAGCGAGCTGCTGACCGAGCGGTCGGGCCGGGTCGCCGCCGCGCGCAAGCTGACCCGGCGCGCCGGCCGCGACGCCGCGGGCGCCTTCCTCGCCGAGGGCCGCCAGGCGGTCTCCGAGGCGCTGGCCACCGCACCGGACGACGTCCGCGAGGTGTTCGCCACCGAGGCCGCGGCCGCCGCGCACCGCGACCTGCTCGCCGGCACCACCGTCCCCGTCCGGCTGGTCACCGAGAGGGCCGCCGCGGGCCTGTCCGAGACCGTGACGCCGCAGGGCCTGGTCGCCGTCTGCGCGCTGCGCGACCTGCCCGCCGACCGGCTGACCGCCGACCCGCCCTCGCTTGCCGTCGGCCTGGCCGGACTGGCCGACCCCGGCAACGCCGGCACCGTGCTGCGCACCGCCGACGCCTGCGGCGCCGGCGCGGTGGTCTTCGGCGCCGGGTCCGCCGACCCCTACGGCGGCAAGGCGGTCCGCTCCAGCGCCGGCAGCCTGTTCCACGTCGACGTCGTCCGGGGTGCGCCGCTGGAGCCGCTGGTCGCCGGCCTGCAGGCGCGCGGGGTCACCGTGCTGGCCGCCGACGGCGGGGGCGAGGCCGCGCTCGACGAGCTGGGGGACGCCCTCGCCGGGCCGGTGCTGTGGCTGTTCGGCAACGAGGCGCGCGGGGTGCCGCCGGAGCTGGCCGCGGCCGCCGACGCCCGGGTGCGGATCCCGATGCGCGGCCGCGCCGAGAGCCTCAACCTGGCCGCCGCCGCGGCGATCTGCCTCTACGCGACGCAGCTCGCCCAGGGCTGAGAGGCTGCCCGCGTGGACGACGCGAAGGCCGTGCTGCTGCGCTACCTCAGCACCGCCCGCGAGGCGCTGCTGTGGAAGCTCGAGGGGTTGTCCGAGTACGACGTCCGCCGGCCGCTGACGGCCACCGGCACCAACCTGCTCGGCCTGGTCAAGCACCTGGCCTGCGTGGAGGCCGGCTACCTCGGCAACGTCGTGGGCCGGCCGTTCCCGGAGCCGATGGTCTGGGACGACCCCGACGCCGGGGACGACGACCTGTGGGTGCGCGCCGACGAGTCCCGCGAGGACGTCCTGGCGCTGTACGCCCGCGCCACCGCGCACGCCGACGCCTCGGTCGCCGCGCTGCCGCTCGACGCCACCGGCGAGGTGCCGTGGTGGCCCGAGGAGCGGCGGCACCCCACGCTGCACACGCTGCTGGTGCACGTGCTGGCCGAGGTGGCCCGCCACGCCGGGCACGCCGACGTGCTGCGCGAGGGCCTCGACGGCGCGGCCGGCCTGCGGCGGGACGACGACAACCTCACCCGCGACGGCGACGCCGACCGGGCCGCCTACGTCGCGGTGGTCGAGGAGGCCGCGGCGACGTTCCGGTGAGGGCGGCGCGCCGCGGCGGGAGCCGGACGGGTGCCGACGCCTTCCCGCCACGGGGCGCGGACGGCAGGGTGCAGGTCTGCCGGCCTCCTCGGGTCGGCGGGTGTCTCCGTGGGGGAGGGCGGCCGTGACCGTGGGACCCAGGCAGCGGCTCGACGGCGACCCGCGGCCGGCCGCGGACGGGCGGCGCGCCCGCTGGACCGAGCACCGCCGCGCCCGCCGCGAGGAGCTCGTCGCCGCCGCCGTCGAGGCGGTCCGCGCGGCCGGCCCGGGGTTCGCCGTCGACGACGTCGCCCGCGCCGCCGGGGTGTCCAAGACGGTCATCTACCGCTACTTCACCGACAAGGACGAGCTGGTCGACGCCGTCCTCGAGCGCATCTCCTCGGCGGTCCTGCTGCCGCGGCTGCTGGGGGAGCTGGCCGCCGAGCGCCGCGACGACGTCGAGCGGCTGCGCGCGGTCATCGCCGCGTTCGTGCTGCTGGTCGAGGACGAGCCGGAGCTCTACCGCTTCGCCTACGCCTCGGCCGGCCGCGCCGGGCGCCCGGACCTCGTGGCCGCCACCGAGCGGGAGGTCGCCGGCGCGCTGGCGGCGCTGCTTGGCGAGCGGCTGGCCGCCGCGGGCCGGCCCACCGGTGCCGTGACGACGTGGGCCTACGGCGTCGTCGGCATGGTGCAGCTGGCCGCGCACTGGTGGTCGGGCACCCGCGAGGTGCCCGCCGCCGAGCTGGTCGAGCAGCTGACCGCGCTGGCCGCCGGGGGACTGGTCGGCCTGCTGCCGCCCGCCTGAGGGAACGCCCGCGACGTCACCGTGCGCGGGCGGACCTCCGGGCACATCCCTACGGCAGGGCCGGCTCCCGCCGCGGCACCGGCGCGGCGCCCGCGGCGGCCCGCGCGGTGGCGGCCCGGGTGGCGGCGCCGCGGGTGACCGCCTTGCGGTCGTACATGCGCAGGTCGGCGCGGTGCAGCAGGTCGGCGAACGCGACGCCGTCGGCGGGGCAGACGCTGACCCCGATGCTCGCGTCCACGTGCACCTCGGTGCCGTGCAGCGGCACCGGCCGGCGGATCGAGGCGGTGAGCTCGTCGGCGACCCGCCGCGCCTCCTCCGGCGCCGTCTCCGGCCGCAGGTCCGGCAGCGCGACGAGGAACTCGTCGCCGCCGAGGCGGGCCAGCAGGTCGCGGCGGCGGACGCGCTCGCGCAGCCGGCGGGCGACCACCTGCAGCAGCTCGTCGCCGGCGGCGTGGCCGAGCCGGTCGTTGACCGCCTTGAACCCGTCGAGGTCGACGAACAGCAGGCCGAGCGCGTCGCCGCGGGCGCGGGCCTCCCAGATCGCGGCCTCCACCTGCTCCTCCAGCCGGCGCCGGTTGGGCAGCCCGGTCAGCGGGTCGGTGTAGGCCAGTTCCTGGATGCGGGCCAGCGCGGCCGACGTCCGGTCGCGCTCGCGGACGAGGGCCCGTTCCGCCTCCACGCGCGCGGTGACGTCCACCTGCACGCCGATGTACTGGACGACGGTGCCGTCGGCGTCGTGCACCGGCGCGAGGTGCAGCTCGTTCCACCACGGCGTCCGCCCGGGGCCGCGGACGTTGAGCAGCGTCTCCCGGCACGGCTGCCCGGCGTCGACCGCCGCGCGGACGCGGGCGACCGCGCCCGGGTCGGTGTCGGGGTGCTGCAGCAGCCGGCAGTTGCGGCCGAGGATCTCGTCCGAGGACAGGCCGGCCAGCTGCCGGAAGGCCTCGTTGGCGTAGACGATCGGCTGGTCGGGCAGCCGCACGTCGACGACGGTCACCCCGCTCGGCGTGGCCTCCAGCGCCCGCCGCAGCAGCGCCTCCGCCTGCGTGGTGCCCACCGCCAGGCCGGCGGCCGCCGGGCTCGCCACCACCGCCGGCCGGGGCGCGACGGCCGCCGCGGGCACGGTGCCGCCGGCGCGCGGGGCCACCCGGGACAGCAGCGACGACGCCGCGCGGGACACCGTCGTGCGCTCGTAGGTCAGCGCGTACTCGAACGTGCGCTCCAGGTCGGGCCCGTCGTCGCCGAGGTCGCGGGCCAGCAGCGCGGCGCTGAAGTGCGGGGACAGGACGGCGACGTCCCACTCGCCGCGCACCGGGTCGTCGTCGGCGAGGTGCGCGCCGCGCACGCCCGGCAGCGGCTCCACCGGCAGGTCCTCGCCCAGCGCGCAGACGAAGCCGGTGCGCTCGGCCAGGTCGCGGTAGCGCTGGGTCGTGGCGACGGTGAAGTGGCGCGCCTCCTGGAAGGTCGCGGCCACCACGCAGGTCTCGCCCAGGCGCATGGCCTCCCGCTCCAGCTGCTTGGACAGCTCGATGAGCAGGGCCTTGGGCGCGCGGCGCAGCGGGACGTCGTCGGGCAGGCAGGCGAAGGGGGAGACCGCGCCGACCGCGCCGGTGGGCCGGCCGGCGCCGGGCAGCACCAGCTCGCCGACCGGCAACCCCGGGGCGGCGCCCGGGCCGGGGCGGCCGAGGTGCCAGCCCTGGCCGAGGGTGGCGCCCAGCCCGCGGGCGTAGGCCAGGTGCCCGGCGGTCTCGATGCCCTCGGCGAGCACCACGGCGCCGCTGCGCTCGGCGTAGGCGTTGACCGCGTTCACGATCTCGGCGATCGCCGGGCCCGGGCGCTCCTGCACCAGGCGCAGGTCGAGCTTGACGACGTCGGGGCACAGCAGCGGCAGGAACGCCAGCGACATCGACTCGGCGCCGACGTCGTCGACGGCGATGGCCCAGCCCAGTTCCCGGACCCGCTCGACGGTGCGCAGCAGCTCGGCCGGCCGGGCCGCGATCGCCCGCTCGGTGATCTCCATGACCACCCGCAGGTCGCCGGGCGCGCCCTCGGCGATGGCGACGAGGTCGGCCAGCGGTGCGGTGTCGAGCACCTCGGGCTCGACGTTGACGAAGACGGTCAGCGGCGCCACGAGCCCGCCGTCGACGGCGCCGCGGAAGGCGGCCGCGCGGCAGGCCTCGTCCAGCTCCGCGAGCCGGCCGGCGCCGCGGGCCGCGGCGAACAGCGCGTCGGGCCGCTTCAGCGGGCCGACCGGGCCGCGCGCGAGGGCCTCGTAGGCGACGACCCGCCCGGTGTCGATCTCGACGATGGGCTGGAAGACGCTGCGCACGCCGCGCAGGGCGTCGGCGAGGACGGGGTCGGATCCGGAGGGCGCCGGTGCCTCGTGGGGGCGGGTCACGTCCCGGTTGTCGGCAGCGGACCCCCGGGGCGACACCCGTCGGTCCGCCCGGTTCCCCCGGGAGGGTCAGGCGGGCAGCGCGATGAGGACGACGGCGGCCGCCGCGACGGCCAGCCCGGCGCGCTGCGCCCCGGCCAGCCGCTCGCGCAGCACGACCTGCGCCAGCACGACCGTGCTCGCCGGGTACAGCGACGCCAGCACCCCGGTGATCGCCAGCTGCTCGCCGACCTGGGTGGCGACGAGGAACAGCGCGTTGGCCGTCATGTCGCCGACGCCGGCGAGCACCACCACCGGCAGCACCCCGCGGGACACGAGCAGCGAGCGGCCCGACGCCAGCGCGAGCCCGCCGATCAGCAGCACCGACACGACACGGGCGGCCAGCAGGGGGCTCAGGCCCGAGTCCCCGCCGGTGCGGTCCAGCAGCACGAAGAACAGCCCGAAACCGGCGCCGGCGGCCAGCGCCGGCGCGACGGTGCCCAGCCGCGCGGCGCGCAGCGAGGACAGCCCGCCCTCGGCCGCCACGAGCACCACCGCGACCAGCGCGAGCAGGATGCCGATCGCGGCCAGGACGCCGAGCCGCTCGCCGAGCAGCAGGCCGCCGACCACCGGCAGCGCCGCGGCCGCCACCGCCGTCACCGGGGCCACCACGCTCATCACCCCGGTGGCCAGCGAGCGGTAGAACAGCAGCAGCCCGGCCCCGCCGGCGACACCGGCGGCCGCGCCCCAGCCCAGGTCGGCCGGCGTGGGGCTGCCGCCGAGCCAGGGGAGCAGCAGCACGACGGCGACCAGCCCGGCCGCCTGCGACAGCGCGACGACGGCGGCCGCGGCGGCCCGGCGGCTGGCGATCCCCCCGCAGAAGTCGGCCATCCCGTAGACGACGGCCGAGGCCAGCGCCAGCACCATCGCCATCCGGTGCGCCTCCGCGTCATCGTCCCGCCGTCCCGCCGATCCTGGCAGCCGCCGGCCCCCGTCCTCCCGCCGGCACCGGGACCGGCGATCCCGTGGCCGTCCGCGCCCGGTGGCCACGGGACCGCCGATCCCGGGCGGGGTGGCGGCGGGCACGAGCGGCCGTCGGGCGGTCGCGGCAAACCCGGCAGCGACGTCCCGGGGCCGCCGGGCAGAATGGCCTCCCGTGTCCGGCGCCAACGACCCCTACGACCCGAAGCAGGTCGCGGCCCTGTCCGCCGAGGCCCTCGACGCCGCCGTCGCAGCGGCGCGGGAGGCCTTCGCGGGAGCGGGCGACCTCGAGGCGCTGGCCGCCGTGCGCCCGGCCCACCTCGGCGACCGCGCGCCCGTGCCGCTGGCCCGCCGCGAGCTCGGCGCGCTGCCGCCGGCCGCCCGCGCCGACGCCGGCAAGCGGGTGAACGCGGCGCGGGTCGCCGTCACCGAGGCGTACGAGACGCGGAGGGCCGAGCTGGAGGCCGAGCGCGACGCCCGGGCGCTGGCCGAGGAGCGGGTCGACGTCACCCTGCCCTGGGACCGCACCCCGCGCGGCGCCCGCCACCCGCTGACCACGCTGCAGGAGCGGATCGCCGACGTGTTCGTCGGCATGGGCTACGAGGTGGCCGACGGCCCCGAGCTCGAGGCCGAGTGGTTCAACTTCGACGCGCTCAACATCGGCCGCGACCACCCGGCGCGCACGATGATGGACACCCTCTTCGTCGCCCCCGAGGACTCCGGCCTGGTGCTGCGCACGCACACCAGCCCGGTGCAGGCCCGCACGCTGCTGTCCCGGACGCCGCCGGTGTACGTCGTCGCGCCCGGGCGGGTCTACCGCACCGACGAGCTCGACGCGACGCACACCCCGGTCTTCCACCAGGTCGAGGGCCTGGCCGTCGACCGCGGGCTGACGATGGCGCACCTGCGCGGCACCCTCGACCACCTCGCGCGGGCGCTGTTCGGCCCCGAGGCGGTCACCCGCTGGCGGCCGTCGTACTTCCCGTTCACCGAGCCCTCGGCCGAGTTCGACGTCTGGTTCCCCGAGCACCGCGACGGCCCGCGCTGGGTCGAGTGGGGCGGCTGCGGGATGGTCAACCCGCGGGTGCTCGTCGCCTGCGGCGTCGACCCCGAGGAGTACAGCGGCTTCGCCTTCGGCGTCGGCATCGAGCGGGCGCTGCAGTTCCGCTCGGGCGTCGGCGACATGCGCGACATCGTCGAGGGCGACGTCCGGTTCACGAGTGCGTTCGGAGTGGAGCTGTAGATGCGGGTCCCCGTCGGCTGGCTGGCCGAGTACGTCGACGTCCCCGCCGGGACTCCCGTCGAGGATCTCGACGCCGCCTTCGTCCGGCTGGGCCTGGAGGTCGAGGAGGTCCACACCCCGGCCGAGGTCACCGGCCCGCTCGTGGTCGGCCGGGTGCTGGAGATCGAGGAGCTCACCGGCTTCAAGAAGCCCATCCGGTGGTGCCAGGTCGACGTCGGCGAGGGCGCCCCGCGCGGGATCGTCTGCGGGGCGAGCAACTTCGTCGCGGGGGACAGCGTCGTCGTCGCGCTGCCCGGCGCCGTGCTGCCCGGCGGGTTCGAGATCGCCGCGCGGAAGACCTACGACCACGTCTCCGACGGGATGATCTGCTCGGTCCGCGAGCTCGGCATCGGCGAGGACCACGCCGGGATCCTGGTGCTGGGCGAGGGCTTCGAGCCCGGCGCCGACGCCCGCCCCGTCGTGGGCCTCGACGACGTCGTCATCGAGCTCAACGTGACCCCCGACCGCGGCTACTGCCTGTCCATGCGCGGGATCGCCCGCGAGGTGGGCACCGGCCTGGGCGTGCCGTGGCGCGACCCGGGCGCGGCGGCGCCGGCCGCCTGGTCCGGCGAGCCGGCGTGGGAGGTGACCGTCGCCGACGCCGACCGCTGCGACCGGTTCTCCATGGTCGCGCTCGAGGGCCTGGACCCGACCCGGCCCAGCCCCTGGTGGATGCGCCGCCGGCTGGCCCAGTCGGGCGTCCGTTCGATCTCCCTGGCCGTCGACGTCACCAACTACGTGATGCTCGAGCTCGGCCAGCCGATGCACGCCTTCGACCGGGACGCCGTGACCGGCCCGATCGTCGTCCGCCGGGCCCGCGAGGGCGAGCGGCTGACCACCCTCGACGGCGCCGACCGGGCGCTGTCCGGCGACGACCTGCTCATCACCGACGACACCGGCCCGATCGGGCTGGCCGCGGTGATGGGCGGCGCCTCGACCGAGATCGGCGACGGCACCACGAACGTGCTGCTCGAGGCGGCGCACTGGGAGCCCACCGGCGTCGCGCGCACCGCCCGCCGGCACCGGCTGCCCAGCGAGGCCGCCCGCCGCTTCGAGCGCGGCGTCGACCCGGAGATGACCGTCGCCGCGCTCGCCCGCGCCGCGGAGCTGCTCGCCGAGCACGGCGGCGCCCGCGTCGTCGGCGCGCTGGTCGACGTCGACACCCGCGCCCCCCGCCCGTCGATCGCGCTGGACGCCGCGAGGCCCGGCCGGGTCTCCGGCGTGCCCTACTCGCCCGCCCAGGTGGTCGAGCTGCTCGGCGCGGTCGGCTGCGCGGTGGAGGCCGACGGCGGCTCGCTGACCGTCACGCCGCCGTCGTGGCGCCCGGACCTCACCGACCCGGCCGACCTGGTCGAGGAGGTCGTCCGGCTGGCCGGCTACGACGACGTCCCCTCGGTGCTGCCCACCGCCCCGCCCGGGCGCGGGCTCACCGAGACCCAACGCCGCCGTCGCACGGTGGGCCGCGCGCTGGCCGAGGCCGGCTACGTCGAGGCGCCGTCCTACCCGTTCGTCGGCGCCCCGGCGCTGGACGCCCTCGGCCTCGCCGACGACGACCCGCGCCGCCGGGTCGTGCTCGTGCGCAACCCGCTGTCGGAGGAGGAGCCGGCGCTGCGCACCACGCTGCTGCCCGGCCTGCTCGCGACGCTGGCCCGCAACCTCTCCCGCGGCCGCCGCGACGTCGCCCTGTTCGAGCACGGCGCGGTCTTCCCGGGCGACCGGCGCACCCCCGCGCCGCTGCCCGGCGTCGACCGCCGGCCCGACGACGACACCCTCGCCGCCCTGCTCGGCGCGGTGCCCGACCAGCCCTGGCACGTCGCCGTGGCGCTGACCGGGCAGCGCGAGCCGCGCGGCTGGTGGGGCCCGGGCCGGGCCGCGGGCTGGGCCGACGCCGTCCAGGCCGCCCGGCTGGTGGCCGCCGCCGCGGGCGTGGAGCTGTTCGTCCGCCCCGGCGAGCAGGCCCCCTGGCACCCGGGGCGCTGCGCGGAGCTGGTCGTGGACGACCGGGTGGTCGGGTACGCCGGTGAGCTGCACCCGCGGGTGTGCGCCGCCCTCGACCTGCCGGCCCGCACCTCGGTGATGGAGCTCGACGTCGACGCGTTCCCGCCGGCGCCCGTCCCGGTGGGGCCGCGCATCTCGACGTTCCCGCCGGTCTTCCTCGACCTGGCCTTCGTCGTGCCCGACGAGATCACCGCCGCGCACGTCGAGTCGCTGGTCCGCGGGGGTGCGGGGGAGCTGTTCGAGGCGGTCCGCCTGTTCGACGTGTACTCCGGTCCGCCGGTCCCGGCCGGGTCGCGGTCGCTGGCGTACTCCCTGGTGCTGCGCGCGCCGGACCGCACGCTGACCGCCGAGGACGTCGCCCGGGTGCGCGAGGGCATCGTCGCCGTCGTCGAGCTGCAGGGGATCACCCTGCGCAGCGGCGACTGATGGCGGACCTCACCGGCCTGGTCGCACTCGTCACCGGGGCGTCGGCGGGCATCGGCCGGCACCTGGCCGAGGGGCTGGCCGCCCGCGGGGCCGCCGTCGCCGGCGTCGCCCGCGGCGCGGAGCGGCTGCGGACGGCGATGGCCGAGGTCGCCGCCGCCACCGGTGCCCGCACCCTCGCGCTGCCCGCCGACGTCACCGACCGCGCCGCCGTCGACGCCGCCGTCGCGGAGGTGGTCCGCGAGCTCGGGCCGATCGGGCTGCTGGTGAACAACGCCGGCCTGATCGACGCCGCCGAGGTGCCGCTGTGGGAGGCCGACCCCGACCAGTGGTGGGAGGTCGTGGAGAGCCAGGTGCGCGGGCCGTTCCTCGTCGCCCGCGCGGTCCTGCCCGGGATGGTCGCCGTCGGCGGCGGCCGGGTGGTCGACCTGGCCAGCGGGATCAGCACCCGCGCCAACCCGCACTACAGCGCCTACTCGGCGGGCAAGACCGCGCAGATGCGCATCACCGAGTCGATCGACCTGGCCGGTGCCGCGCACGGCGTGCGGGCGTTCGACCTGGCGCCGGGCGTCGTCGACACCGCGATGACCCGCGCCATGCCGATGCACGAGGGCCGCACCGACTGGACCCGTCCCGAGGACGTCGTCAACCTGGTGGTGGCCATCGCCGCCGGGGAGCTGGACCAGTGGTCGGGGCGGTTCTTCCGCGCCGGGGTCGACGACCTCGACACGCTGCGCGCCACGGAGCCGGCCGACGACGCGCGGAAGCTGCGGCTGCTCCCGTACGGCGACGGCGACCCGCTGGCCTGACCGCCCTCGTCCGGGCGCGGTCGTGCTCTGCCCCGCCTCCGGGGGCAGAGCACGGAGGCCGGAGCCGGCACCTCCCGCGCCGGACGTTCGTGCTCTGCCCACCCCTGTGGGCGGAGCACGACTGCGCGCAGGACCCCGGGGCGTCCCCTCCCTCCGTGCTCTGCACACCTCCCTGGGCAGAGCACGAGCGTGCGCGAGGGCACGCGCGGACCCGGCCATGAAAGGTCATGCACGGGCCTGTATGGTCATGCATCGTGAACACAGGGCAGACGTGGACGGTCGGGGTCACCGGCGCCACCGGGTACGCGGGGGGAGAGGTATGCCGGCTGCTGGCCGGGCACCCGCACCTCCGCCTGGCCGGGGTGCACGCGAACAGCAGCGCCGGCCGACGCCTGGGTGAGCTGCAGCCGCACCTGCTGCCCTTCGCCGACCTCGAGGTCCGGCCGAGCGCGCCCGAGGACCTCGCCGGCTACGACGTCGTCGTCCTCGCGCTCCCGCACGGGGAATCGGCCGCGATCGCCGCGCAGCTGTCCCCGGACACCCTGGTCGTCGACTGCGGCGCCGACCACCGGCTGCAGGACCCGGCCGCCTGGGCCCGCTGGTACGGCGGCGACGCCGGCACGCCGCACCCGGGGACGTGGCCCTACGGCCTGCCGGAGCTGCCCGGCCAGCGGGAGCGGCTGGCCGGCGCGCGGCGGATCGCGGTGCCCGGCTGCTACCCGACCTCGGTCACCCTCGCCATGGCCCCGGCGCTGGCCGCCGGGCTGGTCGAGCCGGACGTCGTCGTGGTCGCCGCCTCGGGCACCTCCGGCGCGGGCAAGGCGGCCAAGCCGCACCTGCTCGGCAGCGAGGTGATGGGCTCGGTCAGCGCCTACGGCGTCGGCGGCGTGCACCGGCACACCCCGGAGATGGCGCAGACCCTCGGCGCGGCCGCCGGGGGCCCGGTGCGGATCAGCTTCACCCCGACCCTGGTGCCGATGAGCCGGGGCATCCTCGCCACCTGCTCGGCGCCGCTGCGGCCCGGGATCGACGCCGACGCCGCGCGGGCCGCCTACCAGAAGGCCTACGCCGACGAGCCGTTCGTGCACCTGCTCCCCGAGGGCCGGTGGCCGACGACGGCGCAGGTGCTCGGCGCCAACACCGTCGCGGTGCAGGTCGCGGTCGACCCGGACGCCGGCCGGCTGGTCGTCGTCGCCGCGGTCGACAACCTCACCAAGGGCACCGCGGGCGGCGCGATCCAGAGCGCCAACGTCGCCCTCGGGCTGCCCGAGACCGCGGGCCTGCCGCTGGTGGGGGTGGCCCCGTGAGCGTCACCGCACCCCAGGGCTTCCGGGCCGCCGGCGTCGCGGCCGGGCTGAAGAGCACCGGCGCGGCCGACGTCGCGCTGGTCGTCAACGACGGGCCGCGGGACGACGCCGCCGCCGTCTTCACCACCAACCGCTTCCCGGCCGCGCCGGTGCAGTGGAGCCGCCAGGTGCTGGCCACCGGCCGGCTGCGCGCGGTGGTCCTCAACTCCGGCGGCGCCAACGCCTGCACCGGCCCCGAGGGCTTCCAGGACACCCACGCCACCGCCGAGCACACCGCCGAGCAGCTGGGGCTGGGCGCCATCGACGTCGCGGTCGCCTCCACCGGGCTGATCGGCGTCCGGCTGCCGATGGACAGGCTGCTGCCCGGGGTCACCGACGCGGCGAAGGCGCTGTCGGCCGAGGGCGGTCCCGACGCCGCCCGGGCGATCATGACCACCGACTCGGTGCCCAAGACGACGGTCGTCGAGCGGGACGGCTGGTCAGTCGGCGGGATGGCCAAGGGCGCCGGCATGCTCGCGCCGAGCCTGGCCACGATGCTCGTCGTCCTCACCACCGACGCCGCCGTCGACCCGGCCGTGCTGCAGGAGGCGCTGAAGGCCGCCACCGCTGTCAGCTTCGAGCGGGTCGACTCCGACGGCTGCCTGTCCACCAACGACACCGTCGTGGCGATGGCCAACGGCGCCAGCGGGGTCGGCCCGGGTGCGGAGGAGGTCGCCGAGGCGCTCACCGCCGCGGCCACCGACCTCGCCATGCAGCTGCTCGCCGACGCCGAGGGCTCGACCAAGGACATCGCGATCACCGTCCGCAACGCGGCGACCGTCGAGGACGCGCTCACCGCCGGCCGCGCCTGCGCCCGCAACAACCTGCTCAAGACGGCGCTGTTCGGCAACGACCCCAACTGGGGCCGGGTCCTGGCGGCGATCGGCACCACCGACGCCGCCTTCGAGCCCGACCGGGTCGACGTCACGATCAACGGTGTCACCGTCTGCCGGGGCGGCGCGATCGGCGACCCGCGCGAGGGCGTCGACCTCACCGGCCGGGCCATCACCATCGACGTCGACCTGGGCGCCGGCACCGAGCAGGCCACGATCTGGACCAACGACCTGTCCCTCGCCTACGTGCACGAGAACTCGGCCTACTCGACGTGAGCACCCACGAGAACACCCACGAGAACACCCACGAGGACCCCACCCCGCCCGACGTCCGGGTCGACGAGGCGCCCCCGCCGCGCCGGCGGATCGGCACCACCCGGGTCATGCGCACCTACGACCCGGAGGGCGACGCCCGCAAGGTCGCCGTCCTCACCGGCGCGCTGCCGTGGCTGCGGGAGTTCCACGGCAACGTCGTGGTGATCAAGTACGGCGGCCACGCGATGGTCGACGAGGAGTGCCGCCGGGCCTTCGCCGAGGACATGGTGTTCCTGCGGACCTGCGGCATCCTGCCCGTCGTCGTCCACGGCGGCGGCCCGCAGATCACCGAGATGCTCGGCCGGCTCGGCATCGAGAGCGAGTTCCGCGGCGGCCTGCGGGTGACCACCGACGAGACCGTCGAGGTGGTCCGCATGGTGCTCACCGGCCAGGTCACCCCCGAGGTGGTCGGGCTGGTCAACCAGCACGGCCCGCTGGCGGTCGGCCTGTCCGGCGAGGACGGCGGCCTGTTCACCGCCGAGCGCACCCGGGCGCTCGTCGACGGGCAGCCGGTCGACGTCGGCCGGGTCGGGGACGTCGTCGCCGTCGACCCGACGCCGGTCACCGCGCTGCTGCAGTCCGGGAAGATCCCGGTGGTCGCCACGGTCGCGCCCGACCGCGACGGCGTGGTGCACAACGTCAACGCCGACACCGCCGCCGCCGCGCTCGCCGTGGCGCTCGGCGCGGTGAAGCTCGTCGTCCTCACCGACGTCGAGGGCCTCTACGCCGACTGGCCCGACCGCGACTCGCTGGTGCAGCAGATCGACGCCGCCGAGCTCGCCGAGATCCTCCCGACGCTGGACGCCGGGATGATCCCGAAGATGGCCGCCTGCCTGCGGGCGGTCGAGGGCGGGGTGAAGCGGGCGACCGTCGTCGACGGCCGGACCCCGCACGCCCTGCTGCTGGAGATGTTCACCACCGAGGGCACCGGGACGATGGTCGTCCCCGCCCACTCACTGAGCGGAGAGGAGCCGGCATGACCCACACGGAGGAGCTGGCCACCCGCTGGTCGGCGGTGATGATGGGCAACTACCGCACCCCGCCGGTCGCGCTCGCGCGCGGCGAGGGCGCGACCGTCTGGGACGTCGACGGCCGCGAGTACACCGACCTGCTCGGCGGCATCGCGACGACGATCCTCGGCCACGCCCACCCGAGGGTGGTCGAGGCGATCACCCGGCAGGCGCAGACCCTCGGGCACGTCTCCAACCTGGCGATGCACGAGCCCGGCGTCACGCTCGCCGAGCGGCTGCTGGAGCTGGCCGGCCGGCCAGGACGGGTGTTCTTCTGCAACTCCGGCGCCGAGGCCAACGAGGCCGCCTTCAAGATCAGCCGGCTCACCGGGCGGCCCGAGGTGGTCACCGCCGAGGGCGCCTTCCACGGCCGCACGATGGGCGCGCTCGCGCTCACCGGCCAGCCGTCCAAGGCCGCCGCGTTCGCCCCGCTGCCCGGCGGCGTCCGGTACGTGCCCTACGGCGACGCCGACGCGCTGGCCGGGGCGGTCGGCGACCGGACCGCGATGGTGCTGCTCGAGCCGCTGCTCGGCGAGGGCGGCGTGCAGCCCCCGCCGCCGGGCTACCTCGCCGCCGCCGCCCGCACCGCCGCGGACGCCGGCGCGCTGTTCGCCGTCGACGAGGTGCAGACCGGCACCGGCCGCACCGGCCACTGGTTCGCCCACCAGGCAGACGGCCTGCAGCCCGACCTGGTCACCATGGCCAAGGCACTCGGCGGCGGCCTGCCCATCGGCGCCACGCTCGCCTTCGGCGACGCCGCGGAGCTCATGACCGCCGGCTCGCACGGCTCCACGTTCGGCGGCAACCCGATCGCCTGCGCCGCCGCGCTCGCCGTCCTCGACACGATGCGGGACGAGGGCCTGCTCGAGCGCGCCAAGGAGCTCGAGCACCGGTTCACCGCCGGCATCGAGGGCCTCGGGCACCCCGGCGTCTCCGAGGTGCGGGGGAGGGGTGCGCTGCTCGGCGTCGTCCTCACCGCCCCGGTCGCCGGCGCGCTGGAGGCCGCGCTGCGCGAGGCCGGCTTCCTCACCAACGCCGTCGCCCCCGGCGTGCTGCGCCTGGCGCCCTCCCTGGTCCTCACCGACGGCCAGGTCGACGCCTTCGTCGCCGCGCTGCCGGCCGCCCTCGACACCGCCCTGCAGGAGACCGACTCGTGACCCGGCACCTCACCCGCGACGACGACCTCACCCCCGGCGAGCAGGCCGAGGTCCTCGCGCTGGCCGCCGAGCTCAAGCGCACCCGGCACACCGACGCCGCGCCCACCCCGCTGCGCGCGGCGAACGGCGTGCCGCGGGCGGTGGCCGTGCTGTTCGACAAGCCCTCCACCCGCACCCGGGTGTCGTTCTCGGTCGGCGTCGCCGAGCTCGGCGGGTACCCGCTGGTGATCGACGCCGGGTCCAGCCAGCTCGGCCGCGGCGAGCCGGTGGAGGACACCACCCGCGTGCTCGACCGGCAGGTCGCCGCGATCGTGTGGCGCACCTTCGGCCAGGACCGGCTCGAGACCATGGCCGCCACCAGCCGGGTGCCGGTGGTCAACGCGCTCACCGACGACTTCCACCCGTGCCAGATCCTGGCCGACCTGCAGACGGTGGCCGAGCACAAGGGCTCGCTGGCCGGCCGGTCGCTGACCTACCTCGGCGACGGCGCCAACAACATGGCCCACTCGTACCTCCTCGGCGGCGCGACCGCCGGCATGCACGTGCGCATCGGCTCGCCGGAGGAGTACCAGCCGGCGCCCGACGTGCTGAAGAGGGCGGCGGAGATCGCCGCCGAGACCGGCGGCTCGGTCCAGTGGACCGCCGACGCCGCGGCCGCCGCCGACGGCGCCGACGTCCTCGCCACCGACACCTGGGTGTCGATGGGCCAGGAGGACGAGTACGACACCCGGGTCGCGCCGTTCCTGCCCTACGCCGTCGACGACGCCGCGCTGGCCCGCGCCGCCGACGACGCCCTCGTGCTGCACTGCCTGCCCGCCTACCGCGGCAAGGAGATCGCCGCCGACGTCATCGACGGCCCGCAGAGCGTCGTCTGGGACGAGGCGGAGAACCGGCTGCACGCGCAGAAGGCCCTCCTCACGTGGTTGCTGGAGCGATCCACGTGACCGGGGCGCTGACCCGCTCGGCGCGGCAGGCCCGCATCGCCGAGCTCATCGCCGCCCGGCCGGTGACCTCGCAGACCCAGCTCGCCGCGCTGCTGGCCGAGTCCGGCGTCGAGGTCACCCAGGCCACGCTCTCCCGCGACCTGGAGGAGCTCGGCGCGGTCAAGCTGCGCGGCTCCGACGGCGCCCCGGCGTCCTACGTGCTGCCGCCGGAGAACGCCCCGCTGCGCCCCGCGCAGGCCGCCCCCGCCCGCCTCACGCGGCTGCTCGGGGACCTGCTCACCAGCGCCGACGGCAGCGCCAACCTCGCGGTGCTGCGCACCCCGCCCGGCGCCGCGCAGTTCCTCGCCTCGGCGCTGGACAAGGTGGGCCTGCCCGACGTCCTGGGCACCATCGCCGGCGACGACACGCTGCTCGTCGTCTCGCGCGACCCCGACGGCGGCGCGGCGCTCGCCCGGCGCCTGCGGTCGCTGGCCGGCCGCGCACCCGGCGAGCCGCCCCACCTGACCGACGAGACCGACGACCCCGCTGGAGGATCAGCCCCGTGACCGACCCGACCGCCCCCGCCTCGCAGACCCGGCTCTGGGGCGGCCGCTTCGGCGGCGGGCCGTCGCCGGCCATGGCGGCGCTGTCGAAGTCCACCGACGTCGACTGGCGGCTGGCCCCCTACGACCTCGCCGGCTCCCGCGCCCACGCGCGGGTGCTGCACCGCGCCGGCCTGCTCACCGACGACGAGCTCGGGCAGATGGTCGGCGCGCTCACCGAGCTGTCGGCCGAGGTCGCCGCGGGCACCTTCGCGCCGGTCGAGGCCGACGAGGACGTGCACGAGGCGCTCGAGCGCGGCCTGATCGCCAAGCTCGGCACCCTCGGGGGCAAGCTGCGCGCCGGCCGGTCCCGCAACGACCAGGTCGCCACCGACCTGCGGCTGTACCTGCGGCACAACGTGCGCGCGCTGGTCGGTGAGCTGGCGTCGCTGGAGTACGCCCTGACGGGGCTGGCCGAGCGGTACCTCGAGGTGCCCGCGCCCGGCATGACCCACCTGCAGCACGCCCAGCCGGTGCTGATCAGCCACCAGCTGCTGGCCCACGCGCACGCCTTCGCCCGCGACGTCGACCGGTTGCTCGACTGGGACCGCCGCGCCGCCGTCAGCCCGCTGGGCTCGGGCGCGCTGGCCGGGTCCTCGCTGCCGCTGGACCCCGACGCCGTCGCCGCCGAGCTCGGCTTCGACCGGGCCGCGGAGAACTCGATCGACGCGGTCAGCGACCGCGACTTCGCCGCCGAGTTCTGCTTCGCCGCCGCGATGGTCGGCGTCCACCTGTCCCGGCTGGGGGAGGAGGTCGTGCTCTGGACGTCGACCGAGTTCGGCTGGGCCCGCCTCGACGACGCCTGGGCGACCGGGTCGTCGATCATGCCGCAGAAGAAGAACCCGGACATCGCCGAGCTCGCGCGCGGCAAGTCCGGCCGGTTCGTCGGCAACCTCACCGGCCTGCTCACCACGCTCAAGGGGCTGCCGCTGGCCTACGACCGTGACCTGCAGGAGGACAAGGAGCCGGTCTTCGACTCCCTCGAGCAGCTGCTGCTCCTGCTGCCCGCGGTCACCGGCATGGTCGCCACGCTCACCCTGCGCCCGGAGGTGCTCGAGGCCGCCGCGCCGCAGGGCTTCGCGCTGGCCACCGACGTCGCCGAGTGGCTGGTCAAGAAGGGCGTGCCGTTCCGGTCGGCGCACGAGATCTCCGGCGAGATGGTCGCCGTCTGCGAGGCCGCGGGCCGGGAGCTCGACCAGCTCGACGACGACCAGCTCGCCGGCATCGACGAGCGGCTCACCCCCGCCGTCCGGGAGGTGCTGTCGGTGCGCGGCGCGCTCGCCGCCCGGGACACCCGCGGCGGGACGGCGCCCGAGCGGGTCGCCGCCCAGCTGGCCGCGCTCAAGGACGTCGTCGCCGCCCACGGTCGCTGGTCGGCCGACTCGCCCGTGGCGGCCGCGCTCTGAGCCAGCCAGGCCGCCTGCTGACGGCGGAGGAGCTGCTCGGGCCGGTCGACGACGTCGCCCCGGCGCTGCTGGGCTGCTGGGTGGTCACCGACCGGCCCGAGGGGACCGTCGCCGTCCGGCTCACCGAGGTCGAGGCGTACTCGGGGGAGGGGGAGGACCCGGCGTCGCACGCGCACCGCGGCCCCACCCCTCGCGCGGCGATCATGTTCGGCCCGCCCGGGCGGCTGTACGTGTACTTCAGCTACGGCGTGCACTGGTGCGCCAACGTCGTCGTCGGTCCCGCCGGCCGCGGCTCGGCGGTGCTGCTGCGCGCCGGCGAGGTGGTGGTGGGGGAGCAGGTCGCGGCCCTGCGCCGTCCCTCCGCCCGCGTGCCCCGGGACCTGGCCCGCGGCCCGGCCCGGCTGACCGCGGCGCTGGCGATCGGGCCGGAGGACGGCGGTGCCGACGTCCTCGACCCCGCCTCGCCGGTGCGGCTGCACGCGGGGCAGCCGCCGTCCGCCGTCTCGGCCGGGCCCCGGGTCGGGATCAGCCGGGCGACCGAGCTGCCGTGGCGGTTCTGGGAGACCGGGGCGCCGTCGGTGAGCGCCTTCCGCCCGGGCGGGCAACGCCGGCGCCGCGCCGCCGGGCAGACTGGTACCTCGTGACCTCCTCCGTCCTCGACGAACTGCAGCGCCGCGGGCTCATCGCCCAGACCACCGACGAGGACGCCCTGCGCGCCCACCTCGCCGAGGGACCGGTCACCTACTACTGCGGCTTCGACCCGACCGCCCCGAGCCTGCACGTGGGGCACCTGGTCCAGGTGATGGTGCTGCGGGCGCTGCAGCGCGCCGGCCACCACCCCGTGGTCCTCGTCGGCGGCGCCACCGGGCTGATCGGCGACCCGCGACCGACCGCCGAGCGGCAGCTCAACGACCGCTCCACCGTGGCCGGCTGGGTGGACAGCATCCGTCGCCAGCTGGCGCCCTTCCTCGACCGGCCGGCCGAGCAGGAGGGCCTGCCCGCGCCGGTCTACGTCGACAACCTGACCTGGACCGAGCCGCTGTCGGCCATCGACTTCCTCCGCGACCTCGGCAAGCACTTCCGGGTCGGCCGGATGCTGGCGAAGGAGGCGGTGTCCGCGCGGCTGAACTCCGAGGCCGGCATCAGCTACACCGAGTTCAGCTACCAGATCCTCCAGGCGCACGACTACCTGCAGCTGTTCCGCCGCCACGGCGTCACGCTGCAGACCGGTGGCTCGGACCAGTGGGGCAACCTCACCGCCGGCATCGACCTGGTCCGCCGGGTGGAGGGGGCCGCGGTGCACGCCCTGTCCACCGTGCTGGTCACCAAGTCCGACGGGCAGAAGTTCGGCAAGAGCGAGGGCGGCACCGTCTGGCTCGACCCCGCGCTCACCTCGCCCTACGCCTTCTTCCAGTTCTGGCTCAACGCCGACGACGCCGACGCGCTCACCTGGCTGCCGCAGTTCTCCGAGCGGCCGGCCGAGGAGGTCGAGGCGGTCCTGGCCGAGAGCCGGGAGCGGCCGGCGTCGCGTGCGGCACAGCGCGCCCTGGCCGAGGAGCTGACCGCGCTCGTCCACGGGCCCGAGGAACTCCGCCAGGCGGAGGCCGCCGGGCGCGCGCTGTTCGGGCGGGACGACCTGACCGCCCTCGGCGCCGACACCCTCGGTGCCGCCCTGCGGGAGGCCGGCAGCGTCACCGTCGACGGCGGGACGCCGACCGTCGCGCAGCTGCTCCAGCAGACGGGCCTCGTCTCGAGCCTGTCCGAGGCCCGCCGCACGGTGAAGGAGGGCGGCGCGTACCTCAACAACGAGCGCGTGACCGACGCCGACACCGTCCCGGGCGAGGAGGCCTGGTTGCCGGGCGGCTGGCTGGTGCTGCGCCGCGGCAAGCGGTCCGTCGCCGGGGTGCAGCGCGTCGCGCACTGAGGACGTCCTGCCGCGTTGCCGCCATGTGACACGCCGGTTCCGGAACGGTGTCTGGCGTCACGGCCGAGCCGGTTTGACACGCTCCCGACAGGCACGTAACTTTCTCTCTGCGCGCCGCACGGCCCGGGAGGGCCGGCGCGGAGGACCCTTCGAGGGAACACTCCGGGCGGGCGCAGGGTTGGACAACAAGCAGCCACCGAGGAAGCCCGAGAGGGTCGAGTTGGTGTGCGTCCGCTCCTTGAGAACTCAACAGCGTGCCGAAAGTCAGTGCCAAGTAATACCCCGTCCCGGGCTTCACGCCTGGGTGGGATTCCTTTGGTTGATTGATATCGCGATCTGTCAGGTCGCGGTTCTCGGCCAGATCAGATCATCTACGGAGAGTTTGATCCTGGCTCAGGACGAACGCTGGCGGCGTGCTTAACACATGCAAGTCGAACGCTGAACCCTGCTTGCGGGGGGATGAGTGGCGAACGGGTGAGTAACACGTGGGCAACC